>NZ_QVFL01000001.1:0-401873 GCF_003434225.1 Absiella sp. AM29-15 | reverse complement strand
AAAATCCCCTGCCCCACATGGTGGAACCGGGAACGGGGGCTTCGCAATACCCGCACCAAATGGGAAAAGAAAGACCCAGAAAAAGGACGGTATATGTGGGACTTCTCCGTTATCAAAGACCTTTTGATGAATCCCGTCTACACCGGGGCGATTGCTTCCCAGAAAAAGGACTACCGTTTCAAAATCGGCACGATTGGGGAAAAGAAGCCGGAGGACTGGATTGTGGTGGAGGGGCAGCATGAACCGCTGATTGACCGCATGAGCTTTGACATTGTGCAGAATAAGCTGAAATCCCGCCAGCGTCCGGGGCAGACCAATGAAATCAGCCTGTTTGCCGGACTGATAAAATGCGGCGAGTGTGGGAAGTCGCTGACGGTACGCTACACAAACGCAAAACATCCTCAGCAGATTTATTCCTGCAAGACCTACAATGCCTTTGGAAAGAACCACTGCACCCAGCATCGGATTGACTATGACACCCTTTACAGCCATGTGCTGCGGAAAATCCGGGAATGTGCCAGAGCTGCCCTGATGGACGGGGAAGCGGTTGCCGACCGCCTGACCAATACCTGTGAAGCCGAGCAGCGGGAACAGCGGGAAGCAATGGAACGCTCCCTTACAAGGGACGAGGAACGGATTGAGATTCTGGACAAAATGGTAATGCGGCTTTATGAGGATATGATTGCAGGGCGTATCAGTGAACAGAATTTCAACACCATGCTGGAAAAGACACAGACCGAGCAGACGGAGCTTAAAACAAAAGTGTCCGAGGGCAGAAAGCGGCTGTCCGATGAAGTCCAGCTTGCCAATGATGCAAAACAATGGGTGGAAGCCATTCAGGAATACGCCAACATCACAGAGCTGGACGCAGCCACCCTTAACCGCTTAATCAAAGAAATCGTCGTGCATGAGAGCATTGACGAAGATAAAACAAGACACATTTCTATCGAAATTCATTTTAATCTCAACCCCATCCCGGAGGTGGAACAGGTCACTGCCTGACCTGCCCCGCCGGGACGGTTCTCTTAAAAATACCATATAGATTTTTTGTACGCCGCCGCCCGCCATCGAGCAGAGTTTTACACCTAATTGGGGATAAAACAGCTCATGGCGGGCGGCGGCATCATCCTGCTGGGCACCACCTTGATCCCCCTGCTGTCCGGTCTGTTTTAAGGTAGCGGCTTATGGATTTTCTCACCGACTGGCTCACGAACTGGCTCAAAGAGCTGCTGATTGGCGGGATCATGGGCAACCTGGAGGGGCTCACCGATTACGTCAACGCCCAGGTCGGGGAGATCGCGGTACAAGTGGGGACTACCCCGGCGGCCTGGAACGCCGGGGTTTTCTCCCTTATACGCCAGCTTTCCGAAACGGTGATCTTACCGATTGCCGGTCTGGTGCTGACCTTTGTTGCCACCTATGAGCTGATACAGATGCTTTTGGAAAAGAACAATATGCACGAGTTTGATGTGGCGAATATCTATAAATGGATGTTCAAAACGGCTTGTGCCATCCTCATCCTGTCCAATACCTTTAATATCGTGATGGCGGTGTTCGATGTGTCGCAGTCTGTGATCGCCCAGGCGGGCGGGCTCATCCAGGGCTCCACGGACATTACGCCGGATATGATGGCGGAGCTGGAAACCACCCTGGAGGGCATGGAGTTGGGCCCGCTTCTCGGCCTGTGGCTCCAATCCTCTCTTATCGGTGTGACCATGTGGGCGCTGGGCATTGTCATTTTTGTACTGGTCTATGGCAGGATGTTGGAAATCTATTTGCTGACCAGCTTGGCCCCCATCCCTATGGCTACCCTGGCCCACCGGGAGGTGGGGCAGACGGGCCAGAATTATCTGCGTTCCCTGTTCGCCGTGGGCTTTCAAGGGATGCTCATTCTGGTGTGTGTTGCCATCTATGCGGTGCTCGTCCAGGGGATCGTCACCAGCGGAGATCCCATTGGGGCGATTTGGGGCATTGTGGGCTACACGGTTTTGCTCTGCTTTATGCTGTTTAAGACGGGCGGCATCGCCCAGCGCATCTTCGGGGCGCATTGAGAGGAGGCGCTTCAATGGAAAAAACGACATTCGATACCTCTGGACAAAGTGTCCAGAAATCCCCAGAGGGCCTGTTCCTGCAAGACGGCATCGCGGGGCTGCGCTCTCTGCCCCGTCATTCGGTGGATATGCTCTTGACCGATCCGCCCTATGGCACCACCCGGAACTTTTGGGATGTGCCGCTGCCCCTCCCGGAGCTGTGGGAGGCGGTGAAATGGGCCGTCAAGCCGGAGGGGGCGGTGCTGTTCTTCGCACAGTGCCCCTATGATAAGGTGCTGGGGGCCTCCAACCTCCCCATGCTCCGCTATGAATGGGTGTGGTACAAGAGCCGGTGCACAGGTTTCCTCAACGCGAGGCGGGCCCCGCTGAAAAAGACGGAGAACATTCTGGTGTTCTATCAGAAACTTCCGCTTTATAATCCGCAGTTTGAACAAGGTAAGCCCTACAAGAAAATCGCGGGCAACCGTGGGGACAGCACCAACTACGGAAAATTCATCCGCTCCGGCAGCGGCTCGGAGGACGGCCTGCGCTTTCCCGGAAATGTGCTGGCCTTTCCCACCGTCCAGCGTACCATCCACCCCACGCAAAAACCTGTGGAGCTGTGCGAGTATTTCATCAAGACCTATACCCGGCCCGGCGAGGTGGTGGCGGACATCTGCGCTGGCTCCGGCTCAACGGCGGTGGCTGCCCTCAACACAGGCCGCCGCTTTATTTGTTTTGAAACCGTCCCGGCCTACTACGCCGCCGCCAGCGAGCGCATCCGTGCGGCGCGGGCAGCGGTGGAGGCTGGGGAGAAAGGAGTTTAACTATCGGACGCTATTCTATCATTTATGCCGATCCCCCCTGGCGCTACACAGCGAAAAAGGTACAGGGGGCGGCGGAAAACCATTACCCAACCATGAGCATATCGGAGCTATGTGCGTTGCCTGTGGCCGACCTTGCGGCCAAGGACAGCGCGCTTTTTTTGTGGGCCACATTCCCGCAGCTCCCGGAGGCCCTGCGGCTGATCCAGGCGTGGGGCTTCACTTATAAAAGCGTGGCTTTCGTCTGGCTCAAACAAAACCGCAAGTCCCCCGGCTGGTTTTACGGCCTGGGCTTTTGGACACGGGGCAACGCGGAGGTCTGCCTGCTGGCGACACGGGGACACCCCAAACGGCAGGCGGCGAATATTCACCAGTTTATCATTTCCCCCGTCCGGGAGCACAGCCGCAAGCCGGAGGAGGCCCGTGAAAAGATCGTGGCCCTTATGGGCGATCTGCCCCGTGTGGAGCTGTTCGCAAGACAGTCCCCGCCCGGCTGGGATGTGTGGGGAAATGAGGTGGAGCCCACGATCCCGGACTTCTGGACAAAGTGTCCAGAAGCAGCGGATCAAAAGGAGGGCTTGTGAGCGGGCTCACTTTGGGGAGCCTGTTTGACGGGATCGGGGTTTTCCCCCTGGCGGCGTCGCGGTGCGGCATCCGCCCCCTGTGGGCAAGCGAGATCGAGGCCGCCCCTATCTCTATCACCCGGCGGCACTTCCCGGATATGGCCCACCTGGGGGACATCACCAAACTGGACGGCGGGGCCATCCCGCCTGTCCATGTGCTGACCTTTGGCTCCCCCTGTCAAAATCTTTCACAGATCGGCAGGCGTGAGGGGCTGGACGGCACCAAGTCCGGCCTGTTTTTTCACGCCATCCGTATCATTCAAGAAATGAGAAAGGCCACCAATGATCTATATCCAGTTATCTCTGTTTGGGAAAACGTCATGGGAGCGTTTTCTTCAAATGACCGGATGGACTTTAGAGCCGTCCTATCCGCTTTCACAAACACCGGAATTTCAATGCCTGCTTCGGGAAGATGGGCAAACGCCGGAATGGTGCGAGGGGGATGCCCCGATCTCGCATGGCGGCTCCTGGACGCCCAACACTGGGCAAGGCCCCGTCTGGCCCGACGCCAGCGCGTCTTTCTTGTGGCAGACTTTGGAGGGCGGCGTGCTCCCGCAATATTGTTTAAGCCCCGCCCAATGCTCCCACTTCCTGCGCCTTGCACAGCGGGCGGGCTGCCCGCCCCCGGCGGAGATCGAGGCCCTGTTCTTGAAACAGGGGGGCGCGTACCCGTCACCAGACCCTTTCAAGGGTTCCGTATGCGGGGGGCCGCCAAGGAGGGGGAACAAACAGCGTTCCAAAACAGCTTCGGATTTCCAACTGACCCTTTTCCCACTCTGTTAGCCGGTACGGTGACGCCGTTCGCTTTTTGGTACGAGGACGATCCGGCGGGCGGCTGTATTCGTTTCCCTACGGAATTGGAATGTGAGCGGCTGATGGGCTTGCCGGAGGGGTGGACGAAGTACGGGGCCGATGGCAGGGAGATCAGCGCGTCCCAGCGGTACAAGGCCCTGGGCAACGCCATCGCCCTGCCCTGCGCGGAGTATATCATGGCGGGGATCGCGGAGGCCCTGCGTTAAAACTGCCTGGACTTCTGGACAAAGTGTCCAGAGGTGGCCGGGCCGGAAAGGAGTGACTAAAAATTCCCTATGTAAATGTTCCCAACGATTTATCAAAGGTCAAAACCAAACTTGCCTTTAATCTGACGAAACGCCAGCTTGTGTGCTTCGGGATCGCGGCGGCGGTGGGCGTCCCGTCCTACCTGCTGGCCCGCAGCTCCATCGGCAACACCGGGGCCATGTTCCTTATGATGGCGGTGGCGCTCCCCGCGTTTTTGCTGGCTATGTATGAGAAAGACGGGCTCCCGCTGGAAAAGGTGGTGCGAAACATCATCCGGGCCCGTTTCCTGCGGCCTGGGGTGAGGCCCTACCGAACCGAAAACATTTACGCCCCGTTCACCCAGCGGGGCGCTGCGGGAAAGGAGGATGCGATTGCAGAAAGCAAAAAATCAAAAGCGCGGCCCCGGAAAGGCCGCTGACCGGAAAGCTGCGTTGTCTGCCCAGCAGACGATCCCTTATCTGGTGATGCACCCGGACGGGGTGTGCCAGCTCCCCGGCGGGCTCTATACAAAGACGGTGGAATATGAGGACATCAACTATTCCGTGGCAAGCACCGAGGATCAGACGGCGATTTTCGGCGGCTGGAGCTCGTTCCTCAACTACTTTGACACCTCTTTGCCGTTCCAGCTCTCCTTTATCAACTGCCGCTCCCGTTCCCGGAACAAATACCGGGTGAACATCCCCCAGGCCCAGGATGACTTCAACAGCGTCCGGGCTGAATTTACCGGGATGTTAAAAAACCAGATCGCCCGGTCAAACAACGGGATCGAGCGTTCCAAGTATATCACCTTTGGCCTCCCCGCCGATGGGATCGGGGAGGCCCGGCCCCGGCTGGAGCGTGTGGAGGCCGATGTGACAGGCAACCTCAAACGGCTTGGAGTGCCCTCGGAGCCCCTGGACGGGCGGGCGCGGCTGGCCCTGCTCCACAGCCAGATGCACCCCGGCAGCCGGGAGCCGTTCCGCTTCTCCTGGCAGGACATTCCCAAAACAGGGCTGGGTACCAAAGACTATATCGCGCCGGACAGCTTCGACTTTCGGCAGTCCCGCCTGTTCCGGGTGGGCCAGTATTGGGGTGCGGCTTCCTATTTGCAGATCATGGCTTCGGAGCTCTCCGACAAGCTCCTGGCGGAAATCCTGGAGCTGGACGCGGAGCTGACCGTCACCTTGCACATTCAGACGGTGGATCAGCTCAAGGCCATTAAAACGGTAAAAGGCAAGCTGTCCGACATTGGAAAAATGAAGGTGGAAGAACAGCGCAAGGCGGTGCGGGCCGGGTATGATCCCGACATCCTGCCCCCCGACCTCATTACCTTTTCCAAAGACGCGGCGGAGCTGCTGGCCGACCTGCAATCCCGCAACGAGCGGATGTTCCTCTTAACCTTTACGGTGGTGAATATCGCTCTCACCCGCCAGCGGCTGGAAAATGATATTTTCACTGTGGGCGGCATCGCACAGAAATATAACTGTGCCTTGAAGCGGCTGGACTGGCAGCAGGAGCAGGGCTTTGTGTCCTCCCTGGCCCTGGGCTATAACGAGGTGGAAATCCAGCGGGGCATGACGACCAGCTCCACGGCGATTTTCATTCCCTTTATGACGCGGGAGCTGCGGATGGCGGGGCTGTCCCTCTATTACGGGATGAACGCCCTTTCCCACAATGTCATCATGGCTGACCGGAAAAAGCTGAAATCGGCCAACGGCCTGTACCTGGGCTCTACTGGCTCCGGCAAGAGTTTTGCCGCAAAGCGTGAGCTCCTAAACGTGTTCCTCACCATCCCCCAGGACAGAATTTTGATCGTCGATCCAATGGGCGAGTATGCCCCTCTGGTGCGGCGGCTGGGCGGGCAGGTCATTGAGATCGCCCCCGGTTCTCCCAACCATATCAACCCTATGGACATCCGGTTGGATATAGACGAGGACGAGAGCCCGCTTTCCATGAAAGCGGATTTTTTGTTGTCCCTGTGCGAGCTGGTGGTGGGCGGCAAGGATGGTTTACAGCCTATCGAAAAGACGGTGATCGACCGCTGTGTGCGGCTCATCTACCGGGATATGGCCCTGGGGATCGGGGACGGCAAGCCGCCCTTGCTCCAGGACTTGTATGAGGAGCTTCTGAAACAGCCGGAGCCGGAGGCCCGGCGGGTGGCAACCGCCCTGGAGCTCTACTGCACCGGCTCCCTCAACCTGTTCAACCACCCGACCAATGTGGACTTGACCGCCCGCGTGGTGTGCATCGTCCTCAAAGGGCTGGGGGAAAACCTGCGGAAGATCGCCATGCACATCACCAACGATTTTGTCACTTCGGCGGTCAACGTGAATTTCCACAACGGCATTTCGACCTGGTGCTACTTTGACGAGTTTCACATTTTGCTCCGGGATGCCCTCACCGCCAGCTACTTTGTGGCCGTGTGGAAGATGCTCCGCAAAAAGGGCTGCGTCCCCAGCGCACTTACGCAGAATGTGAAAGACCTGTTAGCCAGCCGGGAGATCGAGGCCATTTTGGACAACACCGACTTTATGATCCTGTTGGCCCAGGCCCAAAGTGACCGGGCGATCCTGGCAAAGCAGCTCGGCATTTCCGAGCACCAGCTTTCCTATATCACCCACAGCAATTCCGGCGAGGGCCTGCTGTTCTATGGGGATGTGACCATCCCCTTTGTTGACCGTTTCCCCAAAGGGGAGATTTACAACCTGCTCACCACCCGCCCGGAGGATTTGAAGAATGAAGCGAAAACCGAATAGGCCAAAACAAGAGCCAATGGAACGCCCAGGCTCCTGGGAGAGCACCGCCGATCCTGGCGAGGCCGCTGGGGGCGGCTCCCCAGGTGATGCTGGGGCTGCGGACAGCGGCACCTCTGGACAAAGTGTCCAGAAGTCAAAATTTCGGCAAAAGAGCCAGCAGGAACAGGCCGCCGCGTCCAAGCTCCGTATGGAAAAGCGCGGGGAAAAGCTGGAGGCGGCCAAAGATAAGCTGGCAAAGCAGAAGCCACCCAAAAAGCCCGGCCCGGTGAGGCGGGTGGGCCGGGCCGCTGGCGGTACGGTTCACGGCTTCGTGCATGGCAAGCTCTTTGAGGTGGAACAGGAGAATGTGGGCACCGAGGGAGCCCACCGTTCCGAGCTGGCGGGTGAAACCGCCCTGCGGCATGGCTCCCGCTTCGTCAAGAAGAAAATCCGGGAACACCCGGCAAAGGCTGTCCAGCGGGCGGAGTCCAAATATATCAAGGCTGCGGCGGATCATCAGTTCCGCGTGGCGGCCCAGGAGCACCCGGAGCTGGAGAAAAATGCCTGGAAACGGTTTTGGCAGAAACGGCAATACCGCAAGCAGGCACGGCAGACCGCCAGGGCTGGGGCGGCAAAGGCGGCAAAACAGACTGCCGCCGCCACGGAAAGAGCCGGAGCCCAGGCGGTGGGCTTCATCAAGCGGCATCCCGTGGGGGTGCTCCTGGCCCTGGCCTGTGTGCTCCTGCTCTTTATCATGCAGTCCTGTTCGTCCTCCCTGGTGATGTTTGGCAACTCCGGCGCGGGGGCCGTGGGCGCTACCACCTATCCATCAAAGGATGAGGACATCCTGGGGGCTGAGGCCGCCTATGCGGATATGGAGGCGGAGCTGCAAAACTACCTGGACACCTACGAAAGCACCCACGACTATGACGAATACCATTTTGACCTGGACGGGATTGAACACGATCCCTATGTGCTCATCTCCATCCTCTCTGTGCTTCAAGAGGGGGAATGGACGCTTGCCCAGGTACAGGGCACCCTGGAAATGCTCTTTGACCGCCAATACATTCTCACCGAGGATGTGGTGGTGGAGGTGCGCTACCGGACGGAAACCCGCACAGACAGCGAGGGCAACGATTATGAGGTGGAAGTCCCGTATAACTGGTATATCTGCTATGTGACGCTGGAAAACAAAAACCTTTCCCATCTCCCCCTGGAGCTTATGGGCGAGGAGGAGCTGGCCCGGTATGCCCTCTATATGTCCAGCCTGGGCAACCGGCCCGACCTGTTCCCGGAGTCCGGGTATGTGGACAAATACACGAAACCGCCCGCCGACTACGATGTGCCGGAGGAATATCTGGACGATGAAACCTTTGCGGCTATCTTGGGCGAGGCGGAAAAGTACCTGGGTTATCCCTATGTGTGGGGCGGCAGCTCCCCCGCCACTTCCTTTGACTGCTCCGGCTTCGTATCCTGGGTGATCAATCACTCCGGCTGGGATGTGGGCCGCCTGGGGGCCCAGGGGCTCTACAACATCTGCACCCCCACCAGCGCGCCCCGCCCCGGCGATCTGGTCTTTTTTGAGGGCACCTATGATACAAGCGGCGTTTCCCACTGTGGTATCTATGTGGGGGACGGGATGATGATCCATGCGGGCGATCCCATCAGCTACGCGAATTTGAATACAAGC
Organism: Absiella sp. AM29-15; assembly: GCF_003434225.1. NCBI lineage: Bacteria > Bacillati > Bacillota > Erysipelotrichia > Erysipelotrichales > Erysipelotrichaceae > Amedibacterium > Absiella sp. AM29-15. The sequence continues at coordinate 392,933 of NZ_QVFL01000001.1, read as the reverse complement.
TACTGGCAGTCCCATTTCTACGCCTACGGGCGTTTACCATGATTGGAGGTACTCTATGGCGGCAAGCAAAAGCCAAAAAATCCAGGCCGAGATCGAAAAGGTCAAGGCCAAAATCAACGAGCAGCAGGCCCGGCTCAAGGAGCTGGAGAAAAACAAGCTGGAGGCGGAAAACAGCGAGATCGTGGACATCGTGCGGGGTCTGAGCATTTCCCTGGAGGAGCTACCCCTGGTGCTTCAGCAGCTCCGGGAGGGTACTTCTGGACAAAGTGTCCAGAAGTCGGGGCCTATGGAAAAGGAGGAAAATTGAATATGAAACGATGGAAGTCTTTGACGGCGGCGCTTTGCGCCGCTGTTCTTTTATGCGGATTCAGCACCACCGCCTATGCTGGGGGCGGCGAGTATGAGGACTACGGCGATCCCACAATGGAAACCCTGGCCCCGGAGCCGGAGCCTACCATAGAGCCCGGCCAGGGCTTTTCGGAGGAGGGCGGTTTTGTGACCCGCGACCTGCTCTATGACGAAAACACCAACAAGCAGTTTATCACCGTCCAGACCAGCGGCGGGGCTACATTCTATTTCGTCATTGACTACGACAAGCCCGTGGACGAGGAGGGCGAACAGTACGAAACCTATTTTCTGAATGTGGTGGACGAGGCCGACCTGCTGGCCGCAGCCGAGGCCGCTGGCGTGGAACAGGCGGTGTGCGCCTGCTCTGAAAAATGCGTGGTGGGGGCCGTCAATACAGATTGTGCCGTCTGCGCTGTCAATATGGGAAAATGCGTGGGCGTTGCCCCGGAGTCTGCGGAAACCGAGGAGCCTGCGGAGGAGCCGGAAACAGGCGGCAAGATGGGGACGCTCCTTCTCATCCTGGCGGTGGCCGGGATCGGCGGCGGGGCCGCGTTCTATTTCAAGGTGATCCGGCCCAAACAGCAGCAGGCCGCCGAGCCGGAGGAGGACTACGGCGAGGAGGACTATGAGGACGACGGCCCGCCCTGGGACGAGGACGAAAACAGCGAGGAGGATGAAGGATGAATTTCACCAATAGCCCCTACGAAAAAATGATGAAACAGAAGCCCCGGCCCCTGGCCCCCTCCATCCCCAAAGCGCCCAAAGGCTCCCAGTGTTCCGGGTGCCCCTACTGGCGGGGGATCGGCTGTGTGTCCTGTTACCGGGAGCTTTTGAACCCCCCTGCCGGGAGGTGACGGCTTGGCACGTGAACTGACCCGCGAGGAAAAAAGGAAAATCCGCACCCTGGTGGTGAAGTGGTGCGCCAACTATGACAAGGAACATGGATGCCTGCCGCTGGAGCAAGAGTGCTATATGTTCGGCAAATGCTGGACGGGTGCATACTGCCGCTATTTTCGGGAGGCTGTCCTGCCCCTTGATCCGGCGTTGGAGGCCGCACTCTTGACCGAGGGGCCCAGGCCGGAATGTAAGCCCTGCCCCATCTGCGGCGGGGCTGTCCCTGTGGATGGACGCATGGCCTACTGCTCCGAGGCTTGCGCCCGGATCGCTCTGCGGCGGCAAAAGCGGGACTATATGCGAAAAAAGCGGAGGTGATATGTGGAAAATTAGGCCCCGGAAAACCCGCTGATCACAAGGCTTTCCGGGGCCGGTTTTGGGGTGGGCCGTATGTTTCTATGACCTACCCCCGTTTTAGCCAAATGCTTTCCACATCCCCGCGCTGTCACTTCTGGACACTTTGTCCAGAGGTGGCGGCCTATTTGATTATGACAAGGAGGCGGTATTCTGGAAGAAAATCAAGGCTATGTGATACGCCGCATGATCCTGTTTGACAACAAATGCGGCTTTGTCCTGGGGGAAAACCCCAAAGCCCCCAATCCCTATGTGACATGGCAATTCAACGAGCCGGACGGACACCGGGACTTCTTTTGGGGCCACTACCACAACGAGCCGGATATGGCAGAACGGGATTTTCACAACCGGGCTGAGGACTATCAGCGGCGCTATCATGTGTTTGAGGTAGAGCAGGCCCCGGACAAGGAAACCTACAAATACTACTCCACCCAGCGGCCCATCGGCATCGGAACCTACCCGAACAGCTACTTTAACCGTCCTGTCCACATGGATTTATATTTCACCCGCCAGGAAGTAACGGGTGAGGCGTTCCAGGCGTGGGGTGCCATCACCTATGCCCAGCCGCTGACTGAGCGGGAAATGCAGGATTATGAACTGCGGCCCTCCCGTGAAAATCTGGACATCCGGCGGCAGATGGATGCCCAGGCCCAGGTGGTAGGCAAATGGGAGGACGCCCACCATGTCCCGGAACAAAGGCGGCTGACCTGGTTTTATCCCGACTTTGGCAGCTATGTGGCGAAAGAGTATGTCACCCCGGAGCAGCTTACCGCCCGCGCCCGTGGGGTGGAGCGTCAAGCAGCAGCTAAGGCCCACAAACAGGCGAAAGAAAAACAGCCGATTGCCGAACAAATCAAGGCCGCCCAGCGGGAGGCCCTGGAGCACCGGGAGCCGGAGGCTCCAAAAAAGAAAGCCCCCGATAGGGGCGAGCGTTAGGAGGTATGTGTATGGAAAAACAGAGGGAACAGGATCGGGCCGACCTGGAAATGAAAAGGCTGTGCGGCGTGTTTGGCTCCCCCCAGCCCCCGGAGGAGGAAAAGCCGCTGGACAAGGTAAAGGAGCCGCCCCGCCCCTATCGGAGCCGGGAGCGCGAGGAACGGTGAGCCAGAAAAAGCGCCGCCGCCCTGTCCATCTTCATGTGATGGTGTCCGAGGAGGAGTTGGCGCTGATCCGGGAGCGCATGGCCGAGGCGGGTGTCCGTAACCTGGGGGCCTATGTGCGGAAAATGGCGCTCAACGGCTATGTGCTCCATGTTGACCTTTCGCCCGTCCGGGAGTTGGTATCACTCCAGCGGCGGTGCTCCAACAATCTAAACCAGGTGGCGATCCAGGCGAACACCTACGGCGGCATTTACCCGGAGGAGATCAAGGCCCTCCAGCGGGACTATGAAACCCTGTGGGAGCCGCTGTCCGACCTGCTCAAAAAGCTGTCGGCGGTGGTGGAGCTTTAACCCTTGCCGGGGAGCGCAACGCTCCCCGGCTGCCCCGGCTTCTGGACACTTTGTCCAGAGGTGGGGGCAGCCGGAGTCATCCTTGTTGGCCCCCTCTTACTGAGTTATAATATACATATAGAGGCAAATAGCAAACTTTTGTAGGAGGTATGAACCATGCGTATCATTTTGAAAATCATCGCGGCCCCCTTTGTTCTGGCGCTGATCCTCGCTGTGGCGGTGCTCTCGTTCCTCTCCTGCATCGCAGGGGCGCTCTGCTGGCTGGCGTGTACGGTTTTCGTTCTGCTGGCGGCCTGCGGTTTTTTCGCAGGGCTGCATACCGGGTGTATTGCCATGCTGGTGCTGGCGTTTTTGGTTTCCCCCTTTGGGCTCCCGGCCATCGGGGAGTGGCTGCTGGAGCGCCTGTATGGGGTGAAATACGCTTTGCAGGATTTTATGTTTAGCTGATGACCTCTGGACACTTTGTCCAGAAGTGCCGGGCGGCGGGGATTTTCCCGCCGCCCGCTTTTCGTCTATCTGGAGGAGGTGAGCCTACGGCCACAACACGCTTGATCACCCACCATATCAGCAAGGGGGAAACTGTTGCCCAATCGCTGAAAGACCGTTTCGACTACGGCCAAAACCCGGAGAAAACCCAAGGCGGGGAGCTCATTTCCGCCTATGAGTGCGACCACCGCACAGCCGATGCCGAGTTTCTGCTGGCAAAGGCAAAGTACAAAGCCGTCACGGGCCGGGAGCAGCGGCGGGATGCGGATGTGCTGTGCTATCAGATCCGGCAGTCCTTCCGTCCTGGAGAGATCACCCCGGAGGAGGCAAACCGGGTGGGCTATGAAACGGCTATGCGCTGGACAAAGGGGAAGCACGCCTTTTTCGTTGCCACCCATACAGACCGCCAGCACATCCATAATCACATTTACTACAATTCCACCACCCTGGACTATACCGGGAAATTCCGGGATTTTTTCAGATCGGCGGCAGCCCTGCGGCGGCTCTCTGACCGGGTATGCCTGGAGCATGATCTGTCTGTGATCCAAAACCCGAAGCTCCACAGCAAGGACCGCTTTCTCCACTACGGCCAATGGATCGGGGAACGCCCGCCCTCGGCCCAGCAGCGGGTGCGGCTGGCTATCGTGGAGGCCCTGGGGAAACAGCCCGCCGACTTTGCGGCGTTCCTGCGGCTCATGGAGGAGTCCGGCTTTGCGGTGAAGCATGGCCGAGGCGGGGTGATCTCATTCCTGACCCCTGGGCAGGATAAGCCCACCCGCCTGCGCTCGTCCACCCTGGGCCTGGGCTTTGACCCGGAGGACATCCGGGCGGTGATCGCCGGGGAGCGCCCGATCCCGGAGCTGCCAAAGGATGGCCCGCCCCCGCCCCGGCGCGTCGATCTCATCATCGACATTCAAAATCGGCTGGCCCAGGGCAAAGGCCCGGCCTATGAACGGTGGGCGAAGGTCTACAACCTCAAACAGATGGCCGCCGCGCTCCTGTATCTCCGGGAGCATGGGCTGACCGACTATGCGGCGCTGGAGGCCACCACCGAGGCGGCGGTGGATCGCTTTCACACCCTGGCCGGGGAGCTGCGGGACACCGAGGCCGCCCTCTCCCATACTTCCCAGCTCATGGGGGCGGTGGTGCAGTACGCAAAGACGAGGCCCGTGTTTGACGGCTACAAGGCGGCCCGGTATTCTAAAAAATATCTGGCCCAGCACGAGGCGGAGCTTTCTGACTATCGGGCGGCAAAGGCCGCCATGAGTGAGCTTTTGGACGGGGCAAAACTCCCAAAGATGGACGCGCTGAAAAAGCGGCGGCGTGAGCTCTCTGAAAAGAAAAAGGCCCTCTATGCCGAGTACCGCAAAGCCCAGGCGGATATGCGTGAGGCTGTGGCGGTCAAGGGCAACATCGACTTCCTGCGCTGCTATCCAGAAGGGCGGGAAGATAAGGCCCAGGAGCGGTAGCGCCGGGGCCGCAGACAATAAGGACTTCTGGACAAAGTGTCCAGAAGTCCAGCGGGTTTGGGGAGCTCCCCAACAAGCATTTTTGCGGGGCTACCGGCCACGCAAAAATAGCAGGTGTGGGCACACCTGCCCTGCTTGCCGTTTCGTGCAAACCCGAAAAACAGGCGCTTTGGAGCGGATAGTGCAGGGGGCGAACATTCCAAAAAGAATATTGCCATACTTCAAATGTTCTGCTATAATGTCTATAAATAACTTTTCAAAAAGGGGTTGACAAGCAACATGACTTCTGCCATCCTAAAGCAAGCAAGCAAGCGGAGCGGTGCTATAACTATGTAGCATCGGGCTTTTGTCATGCCCCCAATAATATTGGTATATATAAGCGTTTCTATCAAGGCAGTTTTCTGCGCGGATAGAAACGCTTTTTTGTTTTGAAAACGTCAACTGGAGGAGGATTATGGTATGGACAATTTGCTGGAACAACTTGAACAGTGGAATAAAAACGATGAATTTTCCCGGTGTATTGAAGCCATTGAAGCTATCCCGGAAAAAGAGCGTGGATATAAATTGACCGTATTGCTTGGCCGGGCTTATAGCAATTTGGCAGTATTGGGAGATCACAAGGCGCATGGAGATGATGATGAAGTAGATAAGGAACTTATCCAACACTCCATTGACATTTTGGAAACTGTATGGAAACAGGGAGAAAATGACCCGTACTGGAACGCTCGCATGGGATATGCTCACCTCATGGCAGATGATACGGCGGCTGTTGCTCTTGAATATGGAAAGCGGTGGCTGGAATTAGAGCCGGACAATCCAGAAGCGCAGAAATTGGTGAGCGATTGTGAGGGGTATCTTTCGGAAGAACCAGTCGAAATGTATGACGAGGCCGATTGGGATGCGGTAGAGAAACACATTGAAAAATATTTCGGTCATTATGATTACGTATTTCACGAAAGTGTTTCCACAGGTATTCATTTGGACATCTGCGTTATTCCACCGCGAAAAGATCATAACTATTATACCCTTGTTACATTTGGAATGGGCGCTCATAGAATGAACGTGCCAGAGGAACTAACAGAGAAAAAATTGGAACGGGCAGAGCTTTTAATCAATCTTCCCCCGGATTGGAAATTGTCGGAGAAAGATTGGCAAGAGGAAAAATGGTATTGGCCTATTGATGTTTTGAAGTGGGTTGCCCGCCTGCCTATTAGAGATAGAAATACTTGGCTTGGCTGGGGACATACCATAAGTTCCGGTGAGCCATTTGCGGAAAGCACAAAATTGTGCGGGGCTATGTTATTAAACCCCGGTGTGTTTGGTGAACCTTCATCCTTCTGCACTCTCCCCGACGGGGACGAAGTGAATTTTTATCAGCTTATCCCTCTCTACAAGGAAGAAATGGAGTTTAAGTTAGAAAATAGTGTAGATGAACTTATAGATAAATGTCCGGACGAAATCTTGGAGGTCATTAACCCCACGCGCCTTAATGCAATTACAGATGAAGATACGATTGGCTATGATTTAGCGGAAATGGATAATGCGGAAAGTCATCTAAAACGTATCCGGGATTTACATTTGCCTGTTGATGAACTGGCCGCTTACAACTCTATGGCCGTTTATCTGCGTTGGGCTATGGAACGAGGGCAAATGAGTAATCCGTTTCTTACCCAGTACCGAAATGTGGTAGAAGCAGTTAGGGCGGGGAATGGCCCCGACTTGCGTGTGTTTATCCGGGACAAGCTGGACGGAAAATTGTCCACACAATTTTTTGATCGGGTAGGCTCTGGCTTTGCTCAATGGTATGCCCAGGACAATCGCTCAAACCCCTATGGCTATCTTCGGGACTACCGTGATTGCGCTCTGGCTGTTTTGAAAGACCATACATGGAATAGCATTGAGGAGGAAGAAGCCGCATATTTGCTTTTGCCTTATACCGAGGAAAGCTACCAGGCGATAAGTGCAATTTTGGATAAGCGGTTAAAAGAATTTTTGGAAGCAGAATTTGAAGATGATCCCGAACTGCGTGTTGCACGTGCCGCCGATGGAAAGCCGCCTATCATTCCCGATTGGGACGGTCCCCTATTCTGCTATGCAACTGACCGTATCGCTCAAGAGGGTTATAAAATCAAGGTGGCAGAACGGGTAGCGCCGGAGCGTGAGGAATGGGGCTGGGACACCGGCTGGGGGTTCTTTTCCGATGATGACGATGAAATTGAAGATGACGAAAACGGCGGCTTTTACGATATTCGAGACATTTGCCGCATTGACCCAACCGTAGTGCCCCTGTTGTCCTTGCCTTATGGCACGTGTATGGAGAAAGACGAAACCGGGGAATGGATTGAAATTGAAGATGATGAAACGGAAAGGAGTTAATGACAATGCAGCTTGATAAAATTGAAGATGTTTTATCTGAAAATCTGGGAGAAGGGTATCGAATTGTTAGGGACAATGATGAACTATCTCCAATAATCGAATGGGTTGACTGGGTTAATCAATCGGAAAATGACGAGAATGAAGAAGCTATTCGGGTTGAAGTCCATTTTGAAGATGGCACAGAGGAAACCTTTGAAAAAGGAATTACGCTTCGTCAAATCTGGCATGAAGATGTACTATAAGAACACCCTAGGTGCGGACTTCTGGACACTTTGTCCAGAAGTGGCCCGGTAGATAAAGGAGGATATATGGGCGCATGGAATTATGGTGTGTTTGATGATGATACTGCGTATGACGCTTTGATTGACCTTAAAGGATCATCAGACATAATTGCCGATATGGAAAGATATTTTGATGAGGTTATACAGGCTGAATATATCGGCTATGATGAAGCGCATTACGCTTTAGTATCAGCGGCCGTTATTGACAGCGTAATAAACAGCTTTGTGTATAGGTGTGATGAGGAAGATTATTTTGAGTGGACAAGTTCACAAAAATGTTTTGACTTTTCTCCCCTCAAACAAAAAGCAGTAACGGCTATTGGTGCCATTCTTTCTGATAATTCTGAATTAAGAGAATTGTGGGAAGAAAACGAGGAATTGTATGAAGCATGGAAAGAGGATAAACTTTCAATGCAAAAACGACTGCAACAATAACAAAAAGGAAAGGTGAAAAATCATGGGATTGTTTGGAAACATTTTTAAGCCGCTGCAAGGAAAGCTGACCGCTAAACAAGAAGAAAATATGAAAAAGGTAGCGGAAGTATTTAAGGAAAAGACAGGGAAAGATTATCAGACCGCCGTTGTCTGGAAAATGACAACAAAGAAAAAACTAACAAAAACTGTTCATACATATTACAACTGGCTTATGGGCTATGGCATAGACGATAATAACATTCCTGAAATCGTACTTATTCCCGTAGATCCTAAATGGGATTGGATTGATGAACCTATTTATTGCAAAAAGACTAATTCCGAAATGACGCAGGACAAGAAAACAAGCCTGTTCATCTTAAAGAATGACCAGCTTGAAGATGGCAAAATAGATTTACAGCTTATTAGTTCCGTGGCGATGATGGAAAATTATCTCATGGACGTTAATTATATGTTTGACTATGAAAAATTGAGTGAGTATTGTTTGAAATATTGGATGGGTAAGTGATGGAGTTTATAGAAAAGTTTTTAAGTGAGTATTGGCAATATGTAACGCTTGTGATTGGTGCAGGTTTTGTGATATTCGGTTTTATCTGCAACAAAATAAAATTACCAAAATTCTTAACGAGAAATCCAGACGCAAAATATTCGTTCGGGTTGAGAATAGTGTATATATTACTTGGCATCGGCACCGTATTATATTCTCTTTTCTGTATTTTTTCTTGAGGTTAATAGTTGTTTGGGGGCCGCCAACGGAAACGGCATATAAAAAAACCGTTGGATTGGCGGCTGTGTTGTTATGCGCCTCAAATAGGGGCAGAAGTCAAACGGCGGTTTTGAAACTAATCATTTCAAGGCCGCCGCTTTTTTATACCCACGGCGGCAAAGGAGGTACGCCGTGTTTCTTTGCCTTGTCCATGCCCTTAATTTGTCAAAAAAAACCCAGGCACCGGACAAGGATATTCTGATATTGGTTGCGAAAATTGTTCTAATATAAATAAATTCCTCGCTTTATGCGCTTGTGCGGCCTTGTGCTGTGCAAGCGCATTTTGCTTGCCTTACTTCTGGACAAAGTGTCCAGGGGTACGGGGCGGCTCCCCTGGGTGCCGCTCCCCGCCAGCCCTCCATTTTGTTTCCGATCAACCAACCCACCGAAACAAAATGGAGGACAAGTTATGACTACAATCAATATGAAAGATTTTTATTATTGGTACATAGTGGACGAGCTGGTGGAGGTGCCCGATGAAGTGGCCGAGGTGCTTCTGGCCAGCCGGAGGAATGAAGCGGCCTATCAGCGGCGGCTTACCCGGAACAAGGCGTTTTATTCCCTGGACTGCGATGACGGGATCGAATACTCCGCGTGTCTGCACGAGCCCAGCCCCCAGGAGCTCCTGGATCGGAAAGAAATGTTTTTCCGTCTGTGGAACGCCCTCAACTCCCTGCCGGAAATCCAGGGCCGCCGGGTGGACGCTCACTTGATCCTCGGCAAGAGCTACCGCCAGATTGCCCACGAGGAGGGCGTGGATAAAAGCGCCGTCCGTTGTTCCGTGGAAAGCGGCATCAAACGGATGAAAAAATATTTAAGAGAAAATTTCTAATTACCATCTCCATTTGCCCCTTTTTTGTCCTGGGTATATGAGAGGAAGTTTTTTCCCTCTCCGTAAAGAGGACGCGGGGGCCCCAGGCCACAGTGCCGGGCCGCCGCCCTCTTTGCGGGGGAGCGCCGCCGCCGAGGATGCTGTCTTATGACGGGGCAAGAAAATGAGCGCGGCGCTCCCCTATATCTTTATGAAAAAGGGGAACGCTCTATGAACTACGATCCAGAATTGGCGGCCCTGCTTTCCCAGCCGTGGAGCGAGGGGGCCTGCCGGGGCTATGTGATCTCTGCGATGGAGCGGTGCGGCTTCAAGCCCGCCGACATTGAACAGGTCATGCTGGAGCTCCACGAGGTTTTTGACTACACCACCCCGGAGGAGGCTGCGGCTTACTACGAGCGGAGCCCCTATTGACTTCTGGACAAAGTGTCCAGAGGTCACACCGTCAAGCGGCCAGCGCCCTATGCGGGTGCTGGCCGTTTCCTTTATCCATACCGTTTTAAGAGGGAGGTATTTTATGCAGGCACAGGTCAAATACGAAAGCGAGATCAAAACTGCCGTTCTTGGGGATCGGACGATCACCGTCAAGAATGTTACCCCCATTTACCCGCCGCAGGAGCGGGATAAGCGAAGCCGTGAGGTCGAGCGGCGGCTGTTTGATGTGTTTGTAAAGTACGCCGGACAGAGGGGGTAGGCCGGAGTCATCCTTGTTGCATGGGGGCATTAGAGGTATAATATAGTTGTAGGTTGGCTCCCATTTATGGAAAGGGAGCTAATTATGGATAACAGAATTGACGCGATTTATGGGCGGCAGTCGATTGACAAAAAGGACAGTATCAGCATTGAAAGTCAGTTTGAATTTTGCCGTTACGAATTGAAAGGCGGTGAGGGCCGGGAGTACAAGGATAAAGGTTACTCCGGCAAGAATATTGAACGCCCGGACTTCCAGCGGCTTTTGCAGGACATCAAGCTGGGGCTCATCAAGCGGGTGATCGTCTACAAGCTGGATCGGATCAGCCGCTCCATTGTGGACTTTGCAAAGCTCATGGAGCTGTTCAAGCAGTACAATGTGGAGTTTGTGTCCTGTACGGAAAAATTTGATACCTCTACCCCAATGGGCAGGGCGATGCTCAATATCTGTATCGTGTTTGCCCAGCTGGAACGGGAAAGCATCCAAATGCGCGTGCAGGACGCTTTTTATTCCCGGTGTACCAAAGGCTACTATATGCGGGGCCGGACGCCATACGGTTTTGATACTGAGCCCATCGTCATGGACGGGATCAAGACAAAGAAGCTGGTGGAAAATGCGGAAATGGATTTTGCCGAGCTGATGTACCAGATGTATGCGGAGCCGAGCAGCTCCTACGGCGATATAACCCGGTACTTTGTCAAAAACTCCATTGATGTCTATGGAAAAGCCCTGCAACGGGCCTTTATCTCGAAACTGCTGAGAAACCCGGTCTATGTCCAAGCCGATATGGACATCTACGAATACTTCAAAGCCCAGGGCGTAAAAATCGAAAGCCCCCCGGAAATGTTCACGGGGGACAATAGCTGCTATCTCTACCAGGGCCGGGAGGGTGAAGAACAAATCCTTGTAATCGCTCCCCACCAGGGGCGCATCCCCTCCAGCCTTTGGCTGACCGTCCAGCGTAAGCTGTCACAAAACACCTCATTCCAGAATGGCCGCAAATGCCACAATACCTGGCTGGCCGGGAAAATCAAGTGCGGACGCTGCGGCTATGCTCTGGTGGGCTTGAGAGCCCAAAACGGCGTTACTTACCTGCGGTGCAAGCAGCGGGCCGATAACGGGAGCTGCGAGGGTGCCGGTACGCTGACGGCGCAAAGCATGGAGTCCTTTGTGTATGGCGAGATGGTGGAGAAAATGCGGAAGTATCACACGCTGAAAGGCGGCAAGGAACCGGGCTATAACCCCAAACTGACCGCCGCCCGTGTTGCCCTGGCAAAGACGGAAAGCGAGATTGAGAAACTTCTGGACACTTTGTCCGGGGCAAACCCGCTGCTCCTGCAATACGCAAACAATAGGATCGAGGAGCTGGACGCAGAACGGCAAAAGCAGTTAAAGCTGGTGGCCGATCTCACCGCTAATTCCGTTTCGGACACGCAAATTGACTGTATCACGAATTACCTCAACGATTGGGAGTCCGTGAGTTTTGACGATAAGCGCAAGGTGGTTGATATTCTCATATCCCACATTGATGCAACCAGTGAGAGCGTTACAATCCACTGGAAAATCTAAAGCCTGTTTCACTTGGCATTATGCCTTTGTAAAAAATAGTTTATGGTTCTTAGGTATCAATGGAACAACTGTTGTATTCCCTATTGTATTTATGATTGGATTAAATGGTACAGCTGCCAATGCAGAAGCAATTGCTGCAGGTGCTAGCGCTGTTACTTCTATGAATCTACAGTTATTCCGTTATGCAATGTTAGGTGGTGCTGGTGGTACCCTTGGATTAATTATCCTGATGTGGAAAAGCAAAAGTGCTAAATTTAGATCACTTGCACGTATCTCTGTTGTGCCAGGTGTTTGTTCCATCAATGAGCCAATTACATTCGGTGTGCCTATGGTATTTAATCCAATCTTAGGTATTCCATATATTTTGATTCCTAGTATTTGTGTTGTTTTGGGCTATTATGCACAAGAATTAGGTGTCATCGCAAGAGGTTATGTCGCAGATCCAAGCTTTATTCCATTCTTTGTACAAGCTTGGATGTCTGGTTCAGATTTTAAAAATGTAATCTTTATGTTTGTATTAATTGCATTAAGTGTGGCAATTTACTATCCATTCTTTAAAGTATATGAAAAGATGGAATTAACAAAAGAAGCAGAAGAAGTAGAAGAAGAATTGGAGGGCTTTGAATAATGGCAAAACAAATGTATGACCCATGGTCAAAAATCACAACACGTAATGGTTATGCTTGTGATGAAGTAATTTCTGCGTTACAAAAATCTATTCGTAGAGGCTTAGAGGAACAAGCTTGTATGTTCGCTTATGAGTTATATATCTCATCTCCTCAACTGGAAGAAAAATTGTGGCGACGTTTACTTACCATTTCTGTAGAAGATATTGGAATGGGTAATCCAATGGCTGCTGTTGTAGTCAATGCGTTATCACAAATGAGATTGAATTTTGATTATGCGGACAATGATCGTACAATTTATTTCATTCATGCAATTCGTTATATGTGTTCATCTGAGAAAGATCGTTCTAGTGACCTATTGAAAAATATCTGTATCAAAAGCTTCGCTATGGGCAAATTGCCTGAAATTCCTGATTATGCACTTGATAAACATACACAGCGTGGACAGGCAATGGGAAGAGATTCCTTCCACTTCTTAAATGAAGCCAGCAAGGTTATCCCACAGGCAAAAATTGATAACGATTATAAAGAACGCTACGCTAAGATTCTGGAGGAATATGATCCAGAAAATGTATCAGATACAGCCTTTAAATTTAATGGATGGCAGTTTTAATTAGATAAACAAAACCAGGAATTCCTATATAGGTTCCTGGTTTTCTTATGTATTATAGATTTAACCAATCAAATTCCACGTTGCAATTCCTAATATACCGCCTACAGATAGACATAATAAGTACCATCCTATCTTAGAATTTTTCATTTTTCTTATCCTCCTGTTTCTTATGATATTTAGTTATATTATCAATATATAGCTATATTCATGATAACATTCTTTTAAGGCACAAACAACTCTTTTTGATTTGATTATTTTCCGGGAAATAATTTCCCTATTTCCTTTTTCATTTGAAATAATAAATTAGACCAATAATTTCTTTCATTTCATATTATATTTCCTCAGTTTTGTTACATTAGTAGAAAGCCTTGTATATAAATTTTTATTCTGTTATTCTTTAATTGAAGTTGAGCTCACTTCATAAAACAGGAGGAAATAAGAGATGTATCATTCAAGATTTATGAAGAACCATTATGATGCAGGGCATCGATGGGGAGCTTTGTTATACAAAAATAAAATAGATTTAGAAAAGAATATAAGCTTTGCCTATGATGAAAAGAGAAAGGCTTTTGTGAATGATTGTATTCCAATTTATCAAAAATACTATCCAGAAATATTGGAAGAAATCAATGGAATCTGTGATGGTGCGCATATTTCAAAAGATATTTTTTATACTTTCTTGTTAGGTATGTATTGTTTCACAATGGATAATCATTGTACCTGTATGGCGTGTAAGGATGATGAACATATGTTATTTGGCAGGAACAGTGATTTTCTGGTAAGCTTAGAAAAGCAATATGATAGTTGTTATTATTGTTACGATGGATTTATTCCTTTCATTGGGAATACGACTGCATTTACCCAAATGGAAGATGGCATGAATGCTTATGGATTAGCTGTAGGTCTAACTTTTATATGCCCGACACCAAGTGTAAGAAAACCAGGACTTCATGCAGGTATGCTTGTTCGTTATATCTTAGAACATTGTAAGAGTGTAAAAGAAGCAATCACATTTATCAAAAAAGTTCCCATAGGTTCTGCACAGACGATTACTATGATGGATGCCACTGGTGAAATGGTAATTATAGAATGCAATCCTGAAAAAGTAATAGAAATTTGTCCTAAAAAACAAAGAAATCCATTTGTCGCAACCGCCAATTGTTTCACATCAGATGAAATGCAAAAATATCAACCAAAAAATATAGATGATTGGCGAAGTCATGAACGATATGAAACAGCACAACATACTTTATCGAAAACAGATACTTACTCTTTTGAGCTGATCAAAGATATATTGTCCGGGAAATATGGTTTCATGTGCCAGTATGATCGAAGAACAAATGCTGATACTGTTTGGTCTTGTATTTATGATATTAAAAATAAGAAAATCTATCGTTGTGAAGGAAACCCAAGTAGAAAACGATTTGTGGAAGATAAGCGATTAAACTTTATATAGAAAAAAATCCCGTTATGCAATCACTTAGTATAGCGGGATTTTTATTTTTCTATTTGCATTTATCTAAAAGAATACACCATGCATACTAGTGCCATTTTCTGTTTCCATAGATTTTTCTTGCTTCAGCTAATGATATGGTTTTCCTTTTTCCAGCTTTTATTTCATTTAGTATTTCTTCTAATTTTTCTTTAAAATTGATTTCATTCATATCCTCATCTAACAAGCATTTACCTGAACTTTTATAATCTTGCATTTCAAAATCTCCTTATTTACTTGATAATCTAAACAAATCATTTTTCTGATAAATAGCATATATGACTTGTTCTATAAGAATTTATAGAAGTTAATTGATATAAGGCACGTCTACCAATTTCACTGGTTTTAAGTTTTTATTTGCGACAGCATATTTTTCCTTAGTTTATCCAACTTCTTTGAAAGAATCAAAATTATCTACTGGTTGCCCATAATATGTAAAGTACCGCATATCCTGATATACAAAATGTGGTGCAGACATACCACCGTCAACACCTTCTTCTACTTTAAATTCTTTTACTTCATCATTTAATATCATTTTTGTGATATATTGATAAACACGAACACCCTCTATTGTTTTCAAATACAAAGTATCATCTTTTTGATAAATCTCTTGATCAATACAATTTTCTAAATCATAGGTACCCATAAGCTCGCTACTAGGAAAGAAGTTTTCTTTTGCCACTGATTTTAAAGTACTAATTTTTTCTCCTTCTTCCTTATCCACCTTTCGTGCCATTTCCCAATAAATATGGTCTTTATAATAAATACCACTTGGGAATTTTAATTCCTCAAATGCTAAATCAAATGCATATTCTTTAGGATTGGAA
Organism: Absiella sp. AM29-15; assembly: GCF_003434225.1. Lineage (NCBI taxonomy): Bacteria > Bacillati > Bacillota > Erysipelotrichia > Erysipelotrichales > Erysipelotrichaceae > Amedibacterium > Absiella sp. AM29-15. The sequence continues at coordinate 377,430 of NZ_QVFL01000001.1, read as the reverse complement.
CTACATGCTGAGATCATAATGGTAAGTAGACAGACGATAATTATTTTAATTTTTTTATAGGGATTACCTACCTTTCAAAATCATTTCTTTCGTATATACTTCACCTTCATCACCTTCCACAACAGCATTTAGTTTTTCGGCTAGATCAATGATTGGCAATAAATCCATTTCGCTTTCTACATTGAACCAAGGTTCTTTTTGATTAAAATAAATACAAATCTTTCGATTTGAATTCACTCCTTCATAAATTAGATATGGTCCTATATTGATACTCATCTCAAATCCATCAGGTGTTTTAGTCGTGATAATTCCTGTTTGATCAATAGTGTACTCATGAGACATTTCTTTTAAAATATGTTCTATTCCCTCTAAAGTGATTGCTTTTCCCTTTCTTGAATCAATTCTCTTAATATAAAAATTATACGCCATTTTACGCTCCTCCTATGTTTTTATATAGCACTATTATAACATTTTCTAATCTATTATTTCATGAATTTAACTTTTTTTATAAATATTTCTTGATTCTAAAATCAATTCTGTTACTATTAAGACTAGAAGCTTAAAAAGAAAGGAAATCTTATGACGTACAAAAAAAACAAAAATAACATGTGCACTAGCATTCCTGTTGTCAGCTGTTTTACAACTGATCATGTTACACAAATCTTTTGGCAATTTCTCTCAAATATTACTTCTTTCGATATTATTAGGTGCAATGATGATTGTCGCAATAATGTTCTTTACAGAATATAAACAGAATCAAACAAGCAAAATAACCACTGAATTCATAATCACCTATCAGGATGTATCTCTTGTAATTGGCATCATTGTATTTCTTTTAGGTAAGTATTTACCTTTAAATAAATGTTTATGCACGATATTGTTCTGTGGCGCTATCGTTGTCTTATTTATTACACTTGTATCTTATATAAAAAAATCTTGAAAAGAAAAACTGTGAAATTCATCAGTTTTTATAATAATATTGTGCTTCTATATAATATTCCTAGTCTTTGTGTTTTAGATTTTTAAATATTTGAGATATCTTAAAATTGTTACCATAAGACAAAGTTCCATTACGATATAATTTAGCTCCTAACAATCCTACACCTGCCGTAGATACTGCTAGTATAACTGCAGATAAAATAATCTGCCATAGTTCTACACTACCCATTGCTACACGGGCAAACATTGCCATACATGATGTAAACGGAACATAGGATGCTATTGTGGATAAAATAGTTCCTGGATTTACCATTACCGAAAAGAATGTTATAAAAAATGCAATAACAAATATAATTGTAATCGGAGAAACTGCGGAAGATACTTCCTCTACTTTTGAAACCATAGAACCCATTGCTCCATAAATAAAGGTATAGAATAAGTAACCCAGTGTACCAAATAAAGCAAAGGACAACAAAACATTCACTGGTATATTGAATAAGAAATCAAGTGTATGATTCCAAATATCCGCATTATATTGGTAAGCCATTATACTGACACCAAGCATGACACCTACCTGCAAAATACTTGCGACAGCTCCCGCCAACACTTTCCCAAAAATAAGTGCATTGGTACTTGTGCTAGTAATTCAGATTTCCATAGAACGATTACCTTTTTCACTGGCAACATTGGTAGCGGTCATTTGCCCATAAAATATGATGACAAAATACATCGCAAAAATCATGATATAGGTATAGAAATAATTACTACGACCATCTTTTCCTAAAATAACGGTATCTCCCTTTATTGGTGTTGCGACAACATTTGCTATTTGTTCCTCACTTAGTCCCATAGAAGAAAGCATTTTTATTTTGTATTGCACTTCCATAACGGAAGTAAAAATATTCATTGTCATATCATTCATACTGGTATCTAATACCTGATAATCGAATGTTTTATCATCTTTAACAGATATACCTGAATCAAGCTCACCTTTTTTTACGGCTGCTTTCATATCTTCATCACTTGTCTGCTTCACAAATTTAGCTTCTGGAAATGCTTGTTTTAATAGATTATCCTCTTCAAATACATGATTGGGATCATAAATACCAATTGTTTCTGAAGTTGTGGATACTCCATCTGATTTGTTATTAATATCGATAAATCTTGGCACAAACATGACAACTGTGACAAGTACACAAATCAATATCGTAGAAACACGAAACCATTTTCCTTTTAAAAATCCTGCAAATTCAAACTTAAATACTTCAAAGAACTGTTTCATGCTTCATCACCTGCCTTTGCGACAAAGATATCCGTTAAGGAAGGCTCATATATCATAAACTTTTCAATATCCATATCATGATCTAGTAATATACGCAACATATCCTGTTTATGAACACCTTCATGCAGCTCTACAATAACTTCATCATTTTTTATTTCACTGCATTTTACAGCATTGCTTAAATTTGTATCACATAGTACTTTAAGCTCTTCAGCCTTTTGATTAAGCGTTGAAATAACCAAACGATTTTTACCAAACTCTTTTTTTATTTGTTTTAATTCCCCACTTAAGACTACATCACCATGATGTAAAATCACGATACTTTCACAGAACTCTTCTACATAATTCATTTGATGAGATGAGAAAATCACCAACTTGCCATTTTGTATCAGTTCCATAACGACTTCTTTTAATACCTGTGAATTTACAGGGTCCAGACCACTAAAAGGCTCATCTAATATCACAATATCTGGATCACACATCAAAGTCTGTGCCAGTTGTACTTTTTGTTGATTGCCTTTTGATAATGTATCTAATTTACGCTTTTCGTATTCTTCAATATTTAAACGCTTCAACCATTTCTTTAAATTTGCTTTTGCCTCATTTTTAGATAAGCCACGCAAAGCTGCTAAGTATAATAATTGTTCATCAACACGTTTCTTGGGATACAAGCCTCGTTCTTCTGGTAAATATCCTATTTTATAATCACTTGCTTTAAATGGTTTGCCATCTATTGTAATGCTTCCTTCATTTGCTTTGAATACATCCATCAATATTCGTATAGTAGTTGTTTTTCCAGCTCCATTTCTTCCTAATAACCCTAAGGCTTTTCCAGATGAAATAGAGAAGGAAACACCATGAAGCACTTCGTTGCCATCAAAGCTTTTTTTCAACCCATTCGCTTCTAAAATCATGTAATCCCTCCGCTTTCTTGGTCCTATTATAATCTAGTTACCCTATATTAGCAATAAAAACCGCTATATAGTAAATTTATATAGCGGTATTCTTATCATACTACTGTTATTATTCTTGATATGCTCCATTCTCGTACACATAATAATTATTACTATTCACGCTTTTCAATAACATAAAACGATTCTGGAAATCTGTTGCATATAACTTATCTCCCACAGCACCATTGCCTGTGAAATTCTGTTTTGCGACAAGGAATACTTCTTTGATTTCTCCTACTTCCTTAAAATAATCTAATACTTCCACAGGTCCATAATCATTAAAATACATCATATTCTGATATACAAAATGTGGCGCAGGCATTCCCTCATTTTCTTCCTGATCAAGCTCTTTTACTTCTTCAGATAATTCCATTTCTGTCAGGTATTTAAACACATGAATTGTGTCTTTTGTCTTTAGATATAACGTTTGATGATTTTCATATAAATCACTTCCCAGGTAGTTTTTTAAATCTGATGTGCCACTGTATTCCTTCTCAGGAAAATAATTCTCTTTTGCGACAGATTTTAGTGTGCCTGCTTTTTCTCCTTCCACATGATCTGTTTTATCCTTCATTTCCCAATAGATATGATCCTTGTAGTAAATGCCACTTGGCATTTTTAATTCTTTAATATCTGGATAAAATGCATATTCTTTATGTTTATCAGCACATGAACTAAGTGATAATGTAAGTAAACATGCCATGATGATTTTTATAACTTTCATATCATACTGCCTCCCTTTTCCTATCACTATTATACATCACTTCCACCACAAAGAAATAGAACAAGCCTTTCTAATACTTTTCATCATTTACAAAAAAAATGATGCGTATTTAATTTCTTACGCACCATATTTATAATTACAGAATTTCTCCATTACTTTCGATTACTTTTTTATACCAATCAAAGGAATCTTTATGACTTCGTGTTAAGGAACCGTTTCCTTCATCATCCATATCAACATATACAAAGCCATAACGTTTTTTCATTTCCCCTGTTCCTGCGGAAACTAAGTCAATGCATCCCCATGGTGTATATCCCATCAAATCTACACCATCGATTTCCACTGCTTTTTTCATCTCTATAATGTGATCTCTTAGATAAGATATGCGATAATCATCATGGATACTGCCATCAGCTTCTATATGATCTTCTGCGCCTAAGCCATTCTCTACGATAAACAATGGTTTTTGATAACGATCCCACAAGATATTCAAAGAGATTCGTAAGCCTTTTGGATCGATTGGCCATTTCCACTCACTTTCTTGTAGATAAGGATTTTGCGCAAGCTTGATACCATTACCTAATGTTTCTTTCGCATCAGAACGTGTTGTAATAACACCAGAATTATAATAGCTGAATCCAATGTAATCAACACAACCTTGTTTCAGGATTTCATCATCGCCTTCTTCTTTCTTTATATGAATTGATTGATTTTCTAACTTCTTCAAGATATATGATGGATAATAACCACGGCATTGTACATCCGCAAAGAAATATTTCAGGTTTCTTGATACTAAAATTTCCTGTTCCACATCACATGGATTACATGTTTCAGGATATGTTAAAATATGAGCTAACATCATACCAATTTGGTTGTTTTCATCAATTTCATGTCCCAGTTTTACAGCTTTTGCGCTAGCGATAAAGATATGATGGATTGCCTGATAGTATTTCTGTTGATCCATTTCATGAACACCTAAGGTATCATAACCTCGTAATAAATTAATTTCATTAAAGGTCATCCAGTATTTAACTTTTCCTTTGTATCGCTCAAATATTGTTCGACAATAATTTAAGAAACAGTCAATAGTGGAACGACTCAGCCATCCATCATACTGCTCAGAAAGGTATAGCGGCATATCAAAATGGTTGATGGTGACAACTGGCTCAATTCCATATTTTAAACACTCATCAAATACCTGATCATAAAATGCTAATCCTTCTTCATTTGGCTGTTCCTCAATACCTTTTGGATATATTCTTGTCCAACTGATAGACATGCGGAAACATTTGAATCCCATTTCCGCAAGTAATTGGATATCTTCTTTATAATGGTGATAAAAATCTACCGCACGATGGCTTGGATAATACATCGCATCATCTAAAACTGCTTTGTATCCTTTTGGAATATAATCAGAGCCATGAAGGTAAACAATTTGATTATGTTCATCTAAAAAGCTGTGTTTTCTTTTTCTTGTTAGTGAGCCATTGGTTTTTGTATCTGATGTCGCAAGACCTCTGCCACCTTCTTGATAGCCGCCTTCAAATTGATTCGCAGCTGTTGCGCCACCCCATAAAAAGTCTTTTTTAAACATTATTCATTCCTCTTTTCTTATAATATATTTCTTTTTTTATTATGGCATTGTAAAATGATAATGAAAGGGTGATATCGATGATACAAACGAAACAGGAATTAAAGGATTTGCTTCCTGCAATTTATGCAAACATCAACATGCCCGTTTTCTTATTGTCAAAAGATCTACAGATTTTAGCATCCCCAGATAATTTTCTGCGTCTGGAACAGAACTATTTTGCACAGATCATAAAAACCTCCCAGATCAATCCATACAAAACTTTTATCCATTTTTATCATCAGGAAGTATATCTGTTTTTTCATTATGCTGTAGAAGATATTGCTTATATTTGTATAGGTCCCATCTTTCATAAAAAGATTACCACACAGGATCGACCATCTGATTATCCGTTTATGAGTCATGTGCAATCCTCTTATACGATTGAAGATTTTATAAAGCTACCATATCTTTATAATAAGACCAGTGAATATTTTTTATTCATTTATCAAATCATTACTGGTGAAGCTCTGGATCCAAATGTTTTAAAAAACAATTTTAAACAGGCTGGTGTAAATCCTTTAAAACAGGAAAATTTACTACAAAATGAACTGTTTGTGATCCGTGAAACTTCTATGCATGAATTTAGCTACTCCTATGAAAAGAAAATCATAAAATATATCCAGGAAGGTAAAAGTACCCAGGCACGTATTTTTATGAATGAACTTGCGCAGATCAAAGATAACCGTTATCTATCTCAAGATCATGTACAGTCTATGAAATATAAAATCGTTGCGGCTATTACCTTATTCACAAGAGCTGTGATTGATGTCGGTGTTCCAATTGCCAACGCCTATACCTTGAGTGATGTGTATATCACAAAAGTAGATCAATGTATGGCACCTGCAGAGTTATTTAAAATCATCGCAGATTCTATAACGGATTTCACTAATCTAGTGAAACGTTATCGGCATATTCAAAATCCATATTGGGTAAGAAAATGTAAAAACTACATATCTGAAAATCTACATAAACCTTTGGCATTAGATGATATTGCGGATGAGATTGGTATGAATCCCAGCTATCTTTCTTCTCAATTTAAGAAGGTAACTGGGAAATCTTTGAAACGTTATATTAATGAAAAGAAAATTGCGGAAGCTCAGTTTTTGATAAAAAATTCTACCTACTCTTTAGCAGAAATTTCTGAGATCCTGCAATTTTCTAATCAAAGTCATTTTAATAAAGTGTTTAAAGAAATCACACAAAGCAGTCCGATTCAATATAAGAACAGCTTATGATACATGACTTCTTTTATAATGGTAATAAGCACCTAATATATTTGCGTTATTACAGTACTTGCATTTAACGATATCCGCATGCGGAAATTTAAATGGGAAGGTACTGTAGAATTTTTCTGATGCCTTTTTTAGCCCTTCGATAAAGATTGGATTTTCACTAGCACCCCCACCAATACAGATACGTTGTGGATCTAATAAACATTGGATATTATGCAGCTCCTGTATGACTTCATCACAATATCGTTCAAAGATGCGTGTACTGATTTCATCCTTATGCTTGATCCATTCAAATACTTCTTCCCCATTTTGTGTATCGATTCCTTTCGCATCTGCGATTTCTTTCACAAGATTTTTTACACTGCCAATAGCACCAAATAATCCCTTAGAGCCATAAGTATCTTTATCTTTTGAATAGATGACACTGACTTCCCCTGCGATTAAGTGAGCACCTTTATAGATGTCACCATTAACGATGATGCCACCACCAACACCTGTGCCAAAGGTTAATACAAGTCCTTGTGTAATACCTAACATTTCGCCTGCCTCAAGTTCTGCGATTGCGGCGCAACGAGCATCATTTTCAATCTCAATCGGAAGTTGGAAACGTTTTTCCCATTCTTTAATATCTGTATGGTTGTTGTAGGTTAAACTTCCTCCCGCAAAAATATATTTGCGATTTACATCGATGACCCCAGGCATGGAGAAGGCGATGCCTTCCACATCATCCATCTCCTTTAATCTGTCTTCTATGATATTTAAGAAAGCTTCCTGACTGTCATAAGGTGTTGGTGTTTTTTTAGCCATGGTAATTTCTTCATCGACCATAAAACATGATTTGATAAATGTGCCACCAACATCAAATACTGCGATTCTCATAAAATTTCACCATCACTTGCGATTACCTGCCGATACCAGTCAAAAGATTTCTTTTTCTTTCGCTCTAATGTACCTTTTCCTTCATCATCTCGATCTACATAAATAAATCCATAACGCTTACTCATTTCTCCTGTACCAGCGGATACCAAATCAATGCAGCCCCATGGTGTATAACCAATGATATCCACACCGTCTTCTAAGATTGCGTTCTTCATTTCTTTGATATGTTCTCTTAAGTATGCAATTCTATAATCATCTTCAATATATCCATCTTCATTTATCTGATCATAGGCTCCCAGACCATTCTCTACGATAAATAAAGGTATTTCATATCGTTCATAGAAACGATTTAAGATGTAACGTAATCCCAATGCATCAATCTGCCATCCCCATGCACTTGTTGGAATATATGGATTCTTCACACCGGATACCATGTTGCCACCTGTTTTTTCTACATTTGGATCGGTCGTTGCGGCTGAGGATGAATAGTAAGAAAAGCCGATATAATCTACACATCCTTGTTGCATGGCTTCTAAATCACCTTGTTCTATTTGTACATGGATACCTAATCGTTCTACATGTTTTTTTACATAAGCGGGATAGTGCCCACGCACTTGAATATCTGTGAACGCAAAGGTTCCTTTTCGCATATTTTGTTCCGCTAACATCACATCCTCTGGTTTTGCGGTTAATGGATATTTTACCAGTGTTAACACCATACATCCAATTTTATTTTCAGGATCAATCTGATGTCCCATAGCGACTGCTTTTGCACTTGCGACAAACTGGTGATGTGCTGCCTGATAGCTTCTTGTCTGGAAGTCATCTTTCATACGATCTAATACACCAGCAATTTCAGGCATAAGAATCACGGAATTAATTTCATTAAATGTCATCCAGTATTTTACTTTGCCTTTGTATCGTTTGAAGATTACTTCACAAAAGCGTAAGTAGAAATCTATTAATTTACGATTTGCCCATCCTCCATATTTTTGTACAAGATGAAGTGGCATCTCATAGTGAGAAATGGTAACCACTGGCTCCATGCCTTTATCAAGCATATCTTGAAATAAATCATCATAGTATGCTAAACCTGCTTCATTGGGTGTTTCCTCATCTCCGTTTGGAAAAATTCTTGTCCAAGCGATAGAAGTACGGAAACAGCGAAATCCCATTTCCTGAAACAGAGAAAGATCTTCTTTATAATGGTGATAAAAATCAATACCTTCATGGTTTGGATAATATACATCCTCTTGTACACCTTTGGTGAAGTGTCGGGATACTCCTTTTTTTCCAGCAGTTGCGATATCCATCAAGGATAAGCCTTTTCCATCTTCAAGGTAAGCACCCTCTGCCTGATTAGCGGCAATGGCACCTCCCCATAGAAAATCTTTACTTAATTTACTCAACCAATTCACCTTCTTTTTCAAGTCTTGCGGCTGCTTCTTCTTCACATGCTTTCTTATCCGCAATTTTGAAGAATGGATAGTACATTATTGTATTTACCGCAAGCAGAATCAATACCATAACCAATAGAGAAACGCCACCAGCAAGTAATGCTTTTACGAAGAATGGTGTTGTCCAAGGAAGTAAAGACATCGCTGGATTAAAGGTAAATGTAAAGATTTTAGTCGCAAATAATCCAATCAATCCCATCACAACATTACAGAATACCATAGGGATAAAGAACACTGGATTCAACATAACTGGCATACCGAAAATTAATGGTTCATTGATATTAAATAAGTTAGGTATGAATGCCAATTTCAACATCTTTTTATAACGTTCGCTCTTCGCAGTGAACATAGATAAACAAAGTCCGATTGTATTACCATTACCACCGAAAGACGCAAACATGGATACCAATGTGATTGTTAAATAAGTTAGTGGTCTACCTGCCTGGAAATCAGCAATATTTGTCATAATCAATGTCATTTGTAAAGGTACGAATGCACTATATACAGTGTTTGGATGGATACCAAAGAACCATAATAAATTAGCCGCAAAGTATAATAGGAAGATCGTTGGTAAAGATAAACCGATTTTAATAATGAATGCGCCAATGGTCTGATCAAAGAAATTAACAAAGTTTCCATAAGGTGTATATCCAAAGCCAACACGTACGAAGAATGCAAATCCAACAATAATCATAGAGATGAAGATTGGTTCAAATGATTCACTAACCATAGGTGGAACACCATCTGGCATTTTGAATTTCATACCTTTATTTGATAAATAGTGAAATAAATGTCCTACAATCACAGCGAAAATCAACGCAACCAGAATACCTGTGCCACTTAAATATTTCAGATCAAATGCCGCAATTGCCCCTTCTGCCCCAGCAACACTTTGAGGGATAATAATCAAATAACTTAACAGTGAAAGGATTCCACAAGATAAAGCGTTATCTCCTTTTCTTTTCGCAAAAGAGTGCGCCACACAGAATGAAATATATAAACCAAGAATGTTTAAGCTGGCATTTGAAATAGCTTCAAAATGCTCTTTTAATCCAATACTTATTAACCAGTCTGAATAGCCATCAAATGGCAGATTTCCTAGAATCACAAAGATGCAGACACCAAATGTTACAGGTCCAGTTCTCATAAATCCTTCTGCTACTGACTGAATCGTATCATTTTCACTCATAGCTTTTGCGATAGGTCCGATAAATTTCTGTAAAAACTGTTCTAACTTTTCCATAAAGTTCTCCTTTTCTTTGAATACGTATTCCTCATCATCGACACCTAAATTATAGGTTTTATACGCTTACATTTTAATATATTTTTTAGATTTATAACATTTTTTTTAGAATATTTGACATTTAAACGAAGATACACAAAAAAGAAAACAGTTAATCTGAATGACTAACCGTTTCTTATCACCTATTTCTTATTGATTAATTTGACCATTCGTAATTTTGTGTGATAATGCTTCTATTTTCTGATGTATAGTGGATATCACATCTTCAAAACATGCATCATCTTTTCCAGTTGGATCTTCTAATCCCCAATCTTCATGGTATTGACAAGGCATGTGAGGACATTGTACATTACATCCCATTGTGATAATGATATCTATATCAGGTAATGTGGATATCAGTTTTGAATACTGGCTTTTTTCCATATCTATACCATACATTTTCTTCATCAACCGCACAGCATCTTGATTGATTTGTGGCTTTGTTTCCGTACCAGCTGAGTAACTTTCAAATACATCAGAAGCGATAAACTTTCCTAATGCTTCCGCAATCTGACTTCTACAAGAATTATGTACACAAATAAAAGCGACTTTTGGTTTTGTTTTCATATCATAAAACACACTTTCTTATACTTGTTTATTCCCATAGGAACTGATTAATAATTTTTTTACTTCTTCCACGGTTAACACCTTTCCATAAGATACCACTTTGTGATCAAAGACAAGTGCAGGTGTGGACATAACTCCATAACTGGCAATTTGTACAAAATCTGTGATGTGATCAATTTCCATATCCATATGTAATTCAGATAACGCTGTACGTGTTGCATTTTCTAACGCATTACATTTTGCACATCCAGAACCTAAGATTTTGATTCCTTTTTCACTTTTTGTTTCTTCTGCCTTTTTTATTGTTTCAGGTGTACACTCACCTCCACAGCAACAAGATTTCTTTTCTTCTTTTTTTCCAAATAATTTCATTCTATTTTACCTCCGTTTTTAAATTAAGAATGCATGAAATACATTAAATAAATAACCAACTATGATGATGCCAATGACACAAATAGCTACAAATAATGTCAATAATTTAGGCTTAATTGCCTTTTTTAACATAATCATAGATGGCAGACTTAATGTTGTGACAGCCATCATAAATGCTAAGATTGTGCCTAATTGTGCACCTTTCGCAAGCAATGCCTCCGCAACTGGTATTGTCCCAAATATATCCGCATACATAGGAACGCCAATCAGTGTCGCAAGGATAACGCCAAATGGATTTTTACTTCCTAAGATGCCTTCTACCCAGCTTTCTGGTATCCAATTATGAATAAGTGCACCAATACCAACGCCAATGATGATATATGGAAATACTTTCTTAAATGTTTCCATCACTTGATCTTTTGCGTATTGTATTCGATCTTTTCGTGTAAGTGTAGGAGAGTCAATATCCACATGGCTCGCATTTTGTATAAAATCTTCTACATACTTTTCCATATGCAGTTTCTCAATCAATGTTCCTCCGATTACCGCAATGACTAATCCTATTATCACATAAGCAAACGCAATTTTAGCGCCAAATATACTCATCAGTAACAACAAACTGCCAATATCAACCATAGGGGAAGATATTAGAAAGGAAAATGTTACCCCTAAAGGCAAGCCTGCACTACTAAAGCCAATAAATAATGGTATCGATGAACATGAACAAAAAGGTGTTACGGTTCCTAACAATGCGGAAATGATATTTGCCCATATCCCATGGAATTTCCCTAATATTTTCTTACTTCTTTCAGGTGGAAAATAGCTTTGTATATAAGATATGATGAAAATCAGAACACACAATAGGATCGTGATTTTTATAACATCATAAATAAAAAATTGTATACTTCCACCTAATCTTGTATTCAAATCAATTCCTAATCCTGACAATATCTTGCCTAAGAATTCATTTAACCATTTCATTCCTAATATTTGATTTTGAATAAAAATCAATATCGTTTCTAAGATTTCCAAACAATCACTCCTTTTTATATATCAAATTTTTTTGATGTGTTTTAGCTTTTTAAAAGCCATCAGAAGATGACTTCTTAGTCTTTATTTGGTCAATTGTGCTAATCGATTTTGTGCCTCTTTTATACCAGCTTCGCTAAGGCGATAATGTGTCCATTTACCATCTTGTCTGCTTACAACAATACCTGACTCACACAATTTTTTCATGTGATAAGATAATGCGGACTGTCCTATTTTCATATCTTCAATCAATGCGCAAGCACATTTCTCTCCACCTTTTAACAGTTCCAAGATATATAATCTTTTTTCATCACAAAGTGCTTTAAAAATCTTTGCGTCTTTTGAATAATCCTTCATAAAGCACCCTCCTCACATCAAATATTTTTGATATATATACAATAACGCAATGTGTATCGCTTGTCAATGAATATATTTTTAACATTTAATGGAAATCATGTAGCTATCAGAAAAAGAAAAGATTTGTGGCTTAGTTTTCATACTAAAACACACAAACCTTTATGCATTATAAAGCCCTTAAAACAAATATATCTTTTTTTAATTTATATGATTAATACACATGATTTATTTTTTAATATTCGTTTTAAAATCGTTTCTTTTTTCTTTGATTTGATAAGCATATGCAAAAAATGCTAACAGGAACAATAAACTACACGCTAACATTTTTAATGCAGTTTCCCTATCACTATGCCATGTGGTGATACCAATATAAGTCATTAATGTAAACAAAGCAATATAAGCTAATGAAATAAGCGTAAAGATAATAACACAAATAATTCTTGTTTTCTTAGAAACCTTTTTATTTGAGAAATGATCAATTAATGTATCCAGAAATACTTCTCCCATAAACGTTAATATTTCCATGAAATCCACTACTTACGTATACTCATACCATTTATAATGGTTGCTCTATGTAGGTTATATCACAGTAAAAACATCATTTCAATGTATCTTAAGACTTGTTAAGTAAATTATTTTTGGACAAAACATAAAAATACGGCTCATTTTCTAATGAAATGATACCATATATGTTATCTATTTTTGATTTAAAATCACTCTGACTGCATAACTTGCGGCAGCAAGTCCCGCTGCACTTGGCACAAATGGTGAGCTTGCTGGTGGCATTTTTTGTTTTCTGGTTGCGCCATTTTCATTGACAATGACCGCCTGTGTCATTGGCTGTTCGGTAGAAAATAAAACAGGTATTTTCCCTTTGATTTTATTTTTACGAACCAGATTACGCATAATTTTTGCGACAGGATCATAGTTGGTTTTCATTAAATCCGTGATTTCTATTTTCGTAGGATCCATACGATTCGCCATCCCCATACTTGAGATAAACGGAATCTTATGTTCGACGCAATATCTTATTAATTCCAATTTAGAGGACATAGTATCAATCGCATCCACTACAAAGTCTACTGGCTGTTGGAATAACAGTTCGTTTTGATCTGCATTATAGAAGATATCGTGACAGATGATATGACAATCTTTTCGATATGTTTCAATACGCTCTTTCATGACCTTTGTTTTGGACTGATGTAGTGTTTCATAGGTCGCATGAATTTGGCGATTTAAATTACTGATTGCGACAGTATCGCCATCAACCAGAATCAAAGTGCCAATCCCACAACGTGCGAGTGCTTCAGCAGCATAAGATCCAACACCGCCGACACCAACAACCATGACACATGCCTGTTTCAATCGTTCAATACCTTCTTTTTGTATTAACAGCTCCATTCGCTGTAACGGCGTTTCTTCCATAGGTGTCTCCTTTTTTATTTATGATGCATCCATTCATCTATATCATGCATGACATTTTCTGGATATTCTTGATCTTGTATATCATACCAATGTACCTGCATCTGGTTTTTAAACCAAGTGTATTGGCGCTTCGCAAAGTTTCTGGAGTTCTTTTTGATTAATTCTATACAATCTTCCTTCGTGGAAGTTCCATCAAAATACCCTTTCCATTCTTTATATCCAATGCCTTTAAAGCTATTAAAATTCCAACAATCCGGATATTGTTTCACAATTCCTTCAATTTCTTCTAATAAACCTTCCTCCATCATGATATCTACACGACGATTGATTCTTTCATAAAGCTGTTCACGCTCCATTGTTAAACCGATGATATAAGCATCATAGATAGGCTGGTGTGTTTGTGATTCTACAATATCACTTTTCTTTTGGCCTGTATGTGCCATATATAAAGCACGACATAAACGCTGACGATTATTAGGATGAAGGTTTTCACATGCCTTAGGATCAATCACCTTTAACAGACTCCATAACTGATCTTTTCCAAGGGTATGTAAGAAATCCATAAATTCATTGTTTTCTTCTTGATCTACAAATTCATAATCATATAATGTTGATTTGATATATAATCCCGTTCCACCACAGATGATCGGCAATTTTCCATTTTCTGATATTTGATGCATATATCCTCTGGCTTTTTCCTGGAATACTTTTACATTATATTCCTGCGTAAGAGCATAATCATCTATCAAGTAATGTGGAATGCCTTGTGTTTCTTCTGGTCTTACCTTGGCAGTACCGATGTTCATTTCTTTATATACCTGCATGGAGTCACCACTGATGATTTCACCTTGAAATGACTGTGCAAGTTTCACACTTAATGCTGTTTTGCCTACGCCAGTAGGTCCAACGATTACTAAAACTTTTTCCATTTGACTACCCTCTTTCAAATTCTTTGATTAAATCATTATCGCTTAAACAAATCAAAGTTGGTCTGCCATGTGGACAGTGGAATGGCTGTTCACATTTGCCTAAATCTGCGATGACCTGTTTCATTTCCTCCATGGTAAGTGTGCGATGGAAACGAATAGAACTGTGACATGCCATGGTTGCGATGGCGTGTTTTCTTAATTTATCAATACCCGTTTCATTATCTTGTTCAAAATAATCAATCATATCACGAATAAATGCTTCTTCTTCTGTATCTTTCATCCATACAGGAAGCTCACGAACGATAAAGGTATTGTTTCCAAATACATCTAAATGAATACCAAGCTGTTCTAGCATTGCATTGATGGTATCAACTTGGGATACGGCAGAAATAGAACTTTCAATGGTAATTGGCAATAATAATGGTTGGGTATCCTTCACACCCTCCAATATCTGTTTACGTATAATTTCATAATGATAACGTTCCTGTGCAGCGTGCTGATCAATGATATATAAGCCTTTTTCACCCTGTGCAATGATATAACAGTTGTGAAATTGCCCAATGACCTGAAGCTGTGGTAGACTTGGATTTTTCGCAAGTACAGGTTCTAATACAGGCTTTACTTCTTCCTGCTTTGGTGGTTCCACGATGACTTCCAGCTCTTTGACTTCTTCTATTTTTTTCTCTGGCTTTGGTGTAATTGGTTCTTTTTGAATTGGTTCAGTTTTCTTTTCTTCTTTAACAGGTTCTACTTTTTTGGATGTTTGATATTTGATATCCTTTTCTTTCACAAATGTTTCACGTACTCCAGTCGGATAGGATTTTTGTGGATATGTAATCACAGGTTTTTCCTTTTTTATTTCCTTTGGTGCTGGAAGTGGGATATCCTCAATGATCGGTTCTGGATTATTTTGTGGGTGAACAAAAGAATCATTGATATCATCATGAAGCTTCTTCACTGGTTCTTCTCGCTCATATGTGAAATCAAATTCTTGTATTTCTACTTTTTCTTTCTTTAATTCACTCTTCTTGACTTCAGGTACCTGTAACTGATTTTTCAATGCTTCACTGATGGTTTCATATACGAGTTTTTCTAGTTGCTTTTCCTTAGATAAACGAATTTCCCATTTGCTGGGATGGACATTAACATCCACTAACTGGGCATCCATTTCCATATTCATCACAACGATTGGATATCTTTCCTTAGGCAGATAATGGCTATAAGCATCCATAATTGCCTTTTGTAAGTGATAATTACGTATCATACGACCATTGATATACATCAACATATAATACTTTGTGGCACGATTAAATTGTGGCTGCATAGCATAACCACTGATTTTATAATCATTGTCACTGCCATCTAATTGGATAGCTGTTTTGGCAGTATCCCTACCATAGATTTGCATAAGCACTTCTAATAAAGAGCCATTACCACGTGTTTTAAATATGGTTCTGCCATCATGGGATAAATTAAAACCAATTTCCGGATGGGATAATGCAAATTTCTGAACAACATCACTGATTAATGAAAATTCATATTGTGGACTTTTCAAGTGTTTAAAACGGGCTGGCGTCTTTTGAAAAAGATTCTTGACTTCAATCATTGTGCCGCGTGGTGTTCCACATGGCTTTGCGCTCATCAATTTACCATAATTGATTTCAACTTCAGTAGAGTCTGTGCCATTATTGGTACGCAGTAATACATGTGAAACAGAAGCGATAGATGGAAGTGCTTCTCCACGAAATCCCATGGTATGAATATTCCATAAATCATTGACTTCTTTCAGCTTGCTGGTCGCATGTCGTTCAAAAGCCAGTGTAGCGTCCTGGGCATCCATACCATCCCCATCGTCAATAATGGTTATGGTATCAATACCACCCTGCAGTATTTGAATTTCAACATTCTTTGCATGTGCATCGATACAGTTTTCTACTAATTCCTTTACGATACCCATTGGTCTTTCTACTACCTCACCGGCAGCAATCATATTGGATAAATGTTCATCCAGACGATTGATTTTTCCCATGCGGCCACCTCCTTATGTTAATTTAATTGATTTTTTAATTCATATAAAAATTGCATTGCTTCCATTGGTGTCATTTTATTAACATCGACTGCCGAAATTTTAGCGATTGTTTCAACATGTTTTGGATTTTCTTTTTCAATCACAACCGGTTCTTTTAAATCTTTTAATGTGTTAGGCTGTGTTTCCAGATTATCCAGAATTTGTTTTGCACGATCTAAAACAGAGGAAGGCAAATGCGCTAATCTTGCGACATTGATACCATAAGATTTATCAGCTTTTCCATCCACAACACGATACAAGAATGTAACATGTTCATCTTCTTCATGTACATCCACATGTACATTATGGATAGAAGGACTCTTATCTTCCATATCCGTCAATTCATGATAATGGGTTGAAAATAACGTTTTTGCTTTGATATTGCGTTCAATGTATTCAATCATTGCCTGTGCCAGTGCCATACCATCATAAGTAGAAGTACCTCGCCCTATTTCATCAAACAAAATCAATGAATTTTCTGTTGCATTTTTCAAGGCATTATTTGCTTCCATCATTTCTACCATGAATGTTGACTGCCCACTCATGATATCATCACTTGCGCCAATTCTGGTAAAGATTTGATCAAAGATTGGCATATCTGCTTTTCTTGCGGGCACAAAACAACCAATCTGTGCCATAATTACAAGTAATGCAGTCTGACGCATAAACGTAGATTTACCACCCATGTTTGGACCGGTGATAATTAAAATATCATGATTCTCATCCATATCCAGATTATTAGAAACATAGCGTGTTGTTTTCATCATTTTATCAAGAATCGGGTGACGTGCTTCTTCTAAATATATTTTATGTTCCGGATGGAATTTTGGTCTGGTATAACCATTTTCACTGCTGATTTCAGATAGTGAGAATAAGGCATCAATCGTAGACAATGCCGCAGATAAATCATGCAGTTTTGGTAAATATACTTTTATTTGATTCAACAAATCATTAAACAACTCTGTTTCTAGGCGGATACTTCGTTCTTGTGCATGAACGATGGCATCTTCTTTTTCCTTTAATTCCTGTGTAACAAAACGTTCTGCATTACTTAAGGTCTGTTTTCTAACATAGCCGAATTCTTCTTTGATAGAAGAAAGATTAGCTTTTGTGACTTCGATATAATAACCAAATACACGATTATATCCTATTTTCAAAGACTTCACGCCTGTACGTTCACGTTCTTTATTTTCAAGCTCCAGAATCCAGTCCTTGCCATGTTTACCAATTTCACGAACACGGTCCAGTTCTTCATTATATCCATCCACAAAGACACCGCCATCTTTCAATGTTAATGGTGGATTATCTACGATAGCGCCATTGATCATATCATATAATTCACTACATGGATCAATATCTTTAAATTCACTATAGCTTGCGCAATCTTTAAATACATCAAATATCATTGGTGCATGTTCCAGTGTTTTCACTAAACGCAAAATATCTCTTGCATTGGCGTTTCCATAAGCCACGCGGGCACTTAAACGCTCCATATCATATACATAACCTAAATGTTCTTTCAACTCATCCTTTGTGATAAAATTATCGTTTAAGTATTCAATAGCATCCAGACGTTTATTAATAGCGATTGGATTAACCAAAGGATATTCTATCCATTTTTTTAATAAACGAGAACCCATAGAGCTGCGGCATTTGTCTAAAAAACTCCATAAGGTCAAAGATTTGGAGTTATTCCGGATACTCTGGGTTAATTCTAGGTTTTGTTTCGTGGAGAAATCCATCTGTAGGAATTCATTTTCATATACCATTTCCACCTGTTGCAGATGCGCCATATTACGTTTCTGTGTTTCTTCCAGATAATTCATTAAAATACCGAATGTATGATGGATACGAGCATCTTCTACCCTGCTTAATAAGTGCTGGTATTCTTCTTTGATCTCAATATTATTTTCATAAGATATCGTAATAGACTGGATATCTTCAATCATTTTAATAATCTTTTTATCAAATTTTTCCTCCACAACAACTTCTTTTACATTATTGCCCAGCAATACCTTTTGAATTGCCATAACCTGCTTATCAATTAACTGTGCACGCATTTCACCAGTTGTCATTTCACATAAAATTACTGCCAAACCAAATTGGTAATCATGAAGTGAAGCAATGTATACTGTATTCTTTTCATCACTTACTTCATCCATAATGGTTCCAGGAGTTACAATTTTGATAACATCACGTTTTACCAGCCCCTTGGCAAGTGCAGGATCTTCCAGCTGTTCTACAATTGCGACTTTATATCCCTTTTGTATCAAGCGCTCTATGTATCCTTTTGCGGCATGATAAGGAATACCACACATTGGCACACGTTCCTCCACACCAGCATTTCTACCTGTTAAAACCAGATCAAGCTCCTGACTAGCGGTTTTCGCATCATCAAAAAACATTTCATAAAAATCTCCTAATCGATAAAATATAATTGCGTCTTTATGTTGTTCCTTTACTTCCAGATAATGTTTCATCATCGGTGTATAGCTAGGTTTTTTACTCATAGTATCAACTCCACTTCGATTATATATTATATCAAATTTTCACTTGTTTTTGTGAGGTTTTCGCTTGTTTATTTTACATGATCAAAATATCTTTTTTCTCCCTTTTTCAAAGGCTTTTCTTTCCTTTTGAAAAATCAGTCTAAATCTTAAGAAGTTTTACACGTAACCATCACATAACAGTTTTAAAACGTGTTATAATAAATACGCTTGAGAAAATGGAGTTGATGCCAATGAAGCTGGGATTATCGCGTGCAAAGAGCACCGATAAGTTTGATTATACATTGATGGGCATTATCATTGTGATGATGTTTACAAGTCTTACGGCTATTTATTCTGCATTTGGTATGTTAGGTACTGATGCTGGAATGAGTTACTTAATGAAACAAATTATGTGGTATGTATTTGGTTATATCGTAATTGGTGCGATGATGTATTTAGGAAATGATTCCCTGTATTCCTTTGCGAAGATTGGATACTGGATATTATTAGCGTTGCTGGCATTATTGCTGGTAGATAAAGTATTTTATCACTTTACTTTAAGAGATATTCCTTTTTTTCATACAGCGAATGGTGCGACTTCCTGGTATATCTTTCCCGGAGTTGGGACCTTTCAGCCAAGTGAGTTTATAAAAATCGTATTAATTATTATCGTCGCAAATATTATAGATGAACATAACAAACAAAAAATCACGGAATCGTATGAACAAGATTTCAATATGATCATTGAAATTGCGAAATGGGCACTTCCACCTATGATTTTAATTCTATTACAACCAGATACCGGTGTTGTATTGATTATTGTAATTGCCATCGGCGCTATGGTCATGTGTTCTGGTATTAAGCGTGAATGGATTATGATTATATTTGGATGTATTGCATTTGTACTTGCCTTATTCTTCTATATGTATTTCTTCCACTTTGACCTTTTAAATAAATTAATTGGTGGTGAAGGTGGTTATAAATTAGGGCGTATAACCAGTTGGCTAAATCCTGAATCGGATATCAACGGGAAAGGCCATCAGCTATATCTTTCACAGATGGTGATTGGCTCTGCAGGTTTAATGGGTCATGGCATGGGTCAGGCGTATGTTACCCTGCCTGAAGCACAAACCGATTTGATATTTGCTGTGATTGGTCAGACCTGGGGATTCATAGGAACTGTATTTGTCGTTGGTTTATGTTTATTCCTGGATTTACATATCTGTCATATTGCTTCCTTGTCGAAGAACATGATAGAAAAATATATGATTACCGGATTTCTAGGATTGTTGTTGTATCAGCAATTTCAAAATATTGGCATGCTGATTGGACTTCTTCCAATTACCGGTATCACATTACCACTCTTATCTTATGGTGGTTCCAGTATGTTATCTTACATGATTGTATTCGGTATTATTATGAATACCAGCCGTAAAGCAAAGAAATTATCAGACTACGTATATGAATAAGTCAGATCGAATGGATCTGACTTTTTTAATATAGATTTTTTAAACGTTTTAGATAACTATAATGACGATATCTTGCGAACTTTACCTTCTTATCTGTCATTTGACAAATAATGGTTTTGGTATTTTTTAATGGTGTATTCAAGTGGTCATAACACAAAATTGCCGTATCAAATGTATCTGCACGAAGTGTTACGATTCTATTTTCCATCATGATATATGGACTACCCAAAGAACGGTGTTTTGAATGTTGTATCGCTGTGATTTCTGCCAGCTGCATAACAGACAGACCACAATCAATCACTGCCCCACCAAGTCCCCGATTGTATGCAGTAGAGCCTGCCTGCGTTGATAAACATATTCCTGATCCACGACATGTTTCAAAAAACTCATCATCAATATAAACATCTACGGATTGTGATTTTATGACGTTTTCAATACGCATCTCATTTAACGCATAAATCGGTTCATCACGATCATCTAAGTCCATACGTAATAAACCTGATTCATAAATATGTGGTTCTTTTTGAAGCATATCATGAAGGCACTCATCTAATTCGCTTTCCGTATAATCTGTGAAGAACCCTAAAGTGCCTGTATGGATCCCAATAAATTTTAAATCATTGATTCGATCAAGAAATTGATGAACACCATATAATAATGTTCCATCGCCTCCAACACAGATAATTAATTCTGCAGTTTTTTCATCTTCTATCCATCCAGCCCCTTGTAATGTCTTTCTGATTTTATCAGATACAATATGAGATTTTTCATCTACTTTTGAAACGATTTCATATTTCATCACAAATCACTTCCTTTTACATTGATAATATTGTACCATATAACCTAGGGTGATGAAAAGATGAATGAAAATTTAGAAATAGAATATAAGGTTTTATTAACAAAAGAACAGTTTGAAAAACTTGTAAGTCAATATGATGATGTCAAGTTTATACGTCAAGTCAATACGTATTATGATACAAAGGATCTTCAGATTAGAAAGAACTATGGTTCTATGCGTATCCGTGAAAAAGAAGGTCAGTTTATTTTTACTTTGAAGAAACATACAGAAGATGGTTTATTAGAGTTTGAAAAACTTGTGCCAACCAATGATATCTCTGCCTTTAATGATTCTGAAATCAAACAATTGTTTCAGGATATGAAAATTGATGAGCCGATTGTAAAGTTGACTTCTTTGACGACTGATCGTGCTGTGATTTTCAATGGTTTTGCGGAAATTTGTTTAGATCATAATTACTATAATGGTAAAGAAGATTATGAGATTGAATATGAATATAAAAAAGATCATGATGGCAAAAAGATGTTTCAAGATATTTTGGATATCATCAATATTCAATATGATCATAATTGTGTTTCAAAAAGCAAACGAGCTTTATCTGCGCTATGAATGAGCTATTAATTATTTATAGTGTGTGGAATTGTTTTGTATTTTTTATATATGGATGGGATAAATACAAAGCGAAACATCACCAATATCGTATTTCAGAATTTACATTACTATGTTATATGTTTTTCTTTGGAGCTTTAGGTGCTATCCTGGGTATGTTATGTTTCCATCATAAGACAAAGAAAAGAAAGTTTCAGATTATGGCAGTATTTTCTGCAATTCTTCAACTTTCTCTATGTTGGCTGATTATACAATAGCCAGCTTTTCTTTATATTTAATATTTCCTATTTTTAATAATTTTCTTGTGCTTTCATCAATTTCTCGATTGAATACTATAAACACTTCCATTTCCTCAGCAAATTCACTCATTTTGATATAACTTTCATATAGCATATAATGTCCAATGCAATATTGTAGCTTCATATTAAAATCACTCACATTGATTAAACATGGAATATATATGGATATCATATCTTTTTGTACATCGATAAATTCTGTTTTACTTATCATTTTTTGATGATCCGTCATTATCGTTTTACAATATTTTTGTATTCTTGTTTCTTCATAACGACTATACATATTTGTTTTTACTTTTTGACATATGTTTTGAATAAAATTAATTTGTGCGTCTTTAATAAATACCGATTCAGTTTCTTTATGAAATAAAGCTGACCACATATCTATACCTACATCATTTGCTAACTGAAGGATTTTACTAGTATTTTGAACATCTGTTTTATCAATATAAATATAACTTTCTATTTTGTTGGAAATTTCCATACCTATTTCACTTAAATAAACAGGTGCTTGAAAGAATGTTACTTCTTCCAATTGAAAACAACTTAGATATTCAGGTAGTTCATGCGTCTTTGTGATTTTTATAATTGCTTCTTCTAATGCTTCTTTGGTAGGATATCCATTCTTTGTGCCAAACTTAGCCCACATCTGAGAAAAAGTCAAGGTATATGTCTTTTCTAATTTTCCATAACCTAAGATACCTTTTTCTCGTTTTTCACCTTTTTCTGTGCCTTTTGCAAGAAAAAACAAGTAATCGCCTAGATTAAAATCACTGATTTTTTTCATGGTGCTGGGTTTCCAGAAATTAATGATTCGATTACCATTAAGCCGATGATATTCAATCATCTGATGATCTGTAATATAAGCGATAGATGACATAGTATCCCACCTTTTCTTTATCTATATTTTATCATGAATTGGCAAAGAAAAAATCGTGTATTCCACGATTTCTTACATTTTTTTACGACCTTCAATTGCTTTAATCAATGTTAACTCATCTGCATAATCTAAATGACCACCCATTGGCAAACCATGAGCGATTCTTGTAACTGTTACTGGATATTTTTCTAATAATTTAGATATATATAATGCAGTCGTTTCTCCTTCCACTGTAGGATTTGTCGCAAGGATGATTTCCTTTGTATCTTCATTGATTCTATCTAATAAGGAAGCAATATTAATATCATCAGGTAATATACCTTTTGATGTAGAAATGACTCCGTTAAGCACATGATAGACACCTGCATACTCTCTTGTCTTTTCCATGGCGATAACATCTTTAGGACTCTGTACCACGCAGATAATAGAATCATCTCTTGTATGATCTTTACATATCTCACATTTTTCATCTTCCGCAAGATTGCCACATATCTGACAATGTTTTAAACTTCCCTCTTTGATGTGTGTTAAGCAATCGATGAACTCATTTATTTTATCTTCATCCCATTCCAATATTTGGAATGCGTATCGTTCTGCTGTTTTCAAACCTACACCTGGAAGGTTTCTTAAACATTCTACAAGCTTCTCAAATTGTTTAGGATACATTAGAAGCCTCCTGGCATTTTCACTCCACCAGTAATTGCATTCATTGTCTTTTCTTTATCTTCTACAGCTTGATTGAAAGCATCATTTAATGCTGCTTTTAACATTTCTTCTAAATCTTCTTTTCCATCTTTATCTAATAAAGTTTCATCTATTTGAATTGACTCAACCTGCATACCTTTAACTGCAACTTTTACAACTCCACCACCCATCGTAGCTTCATATTCTTTTTCATTTAATTCACTTTCTACTTTTGCTAAATCTTTCTGCATCTTCTGTGCCTGTTTCAATAATGCTTGCATATTCATAATCTTATTCCTCCATCACTGTTATATTGTCTTTTCCAAATAAATCTAACACAATTTCTTCTTGTGTTTTTTCTCTTGTTTCTTCGTTATTGACGATGACACTTTCAACACGGATAGGATCTGGTAATGTGCCATTTACCATTCGCTCTTTGAATGCGCCTATAACCCTCTTATTCTGTTCAGCTGAAATTGCGAAAATCTTTTTCGATTTCTTCAATAACTCCTGTAAGAATGCACATAACTCATTATTGCTATCTAATTCATTTATTTGATTTGCCTCTGCCTGGTTATCAACAGCAAGTACGATATAGTTACTGCCAGCACCAACGATTTTACCATGTTTTATCAAATTTGCAAATTTTGCCCATTTTAAATTAATTGTATATTCTTCAATGTGTTTAAAGTTCTCCAAATCACTTGCCTTCTCTGGTTTATTTGCACCAGCTAATAAACCTAAGATATACTCATCATCTATTGGCTGTGCTTTCTTATTCTCGCGATGTACTGGTGCTTTTATTGGCATAGGTTCTTCTTCAAAGAATGTTGGTTGTACTTCTTCCTCATATGGATCATCTTCTGGTACAAACAGCTGTGGCTTTGGTGCTTCCTGTTTTGGCACAAATGTTTCACGTGAAACATTTGTTTGTTGTTTCACAACCCTTTCTGGTTGTTTTTGTATTACAGGCTGTTGTTGAATCTGCTGTACTTGTACCACCTGTTCAGTTGAAGCAGCTAGATCAAGCATTTTCAATAAACAAACCTCAAAATAAGAGCTAGCATTTGCAGCAGTTCTATACTTATCATATGTTTCCATCAATAAGCTAATCATATCAAACCGTTTCTTAATAGAAACTTTTTGAATAATACCTAAAGCTTCATCAGAATTCAATACATGAAGTAGCTTTGCTTCTTTCGTGTATTCAAAAATAATTGTTTCTTTTAATATTTCTATCAAATCGTTTGTTAATCTTTTGATATCAATTCCTTTATTAATCAGATAATCAATTTTATCCATTAACTCTAATGCTTTTTTATCGAATATTTGATTTAATAATTCTAGTTTATCAGGTACTGTAGTAATACCATATATCTCATTGATATGATGAACTTCAATATTATCCTGTGCGTATGCAATACACTGATCAAGAATTGATAAAGCATCTCTTAATCCCCCATCAGCAAGCTGTGCTATAATGCGGATTACCTCATCCTCACATGTAATATGCTCTGCTTCTAAGATTGTATGCAATCGATTTATGATATCACTATCTGGTACTTTAGTAAAATCAAATCGCTGACACCTAGAAATGATTGTAGGCAATACTTTATGAGGCTCCGTAGTGGCCAGTATAAAGATAACATGTGCAGGTGGTTCTTCTATCGTTTTCAGCAAAGCATTAAATGCTCCAGCTGACATCATATGAACCTCATCAATAATATATACTTTATAACGCCCTTTTAATGGCGCATATTTTACTTTTTCAATCAGATTTCTTACTTCTTCAACACCATTATTACTTGCTGCATCTATTTCAATAATATCTGGATGCGTACCATTTACTACAGCCTTGCAGTTTTCACATTCCCCACATGGTCTATGATCTTTGCTCTCGCAATTCACCATTTTAGCAAATATTTTTGCAATTGAAGTTTTTCCAGTACCTCTAGGTCCACAGAATAAATATGCATGTGCAATCTTATTTTGTTCTACAGCATGTTGTAGTGTTTTTACAACATGTTCCTGTCCTGCAACTTCTTCAAAACTATTAGGACGATAGGTACGATATAGTGCTTTATATGCCATACTTCACCTGCTTTCTCTAGTGATTATTATACCATGGAATACAGCAATATTTAAGCTAAATTGAAAATGTTCTTATACGAAGAAATTATCTTTCTTCATATAAGAAAGAAGATTTATATCTGCAGTATTCTTATTATATTTTCCATTGAACAAAAAATTTCTAAAATATAAATATATCATTCTATTGAGGAAAAAATAATAAAAAAAGCAAATAGTAGGATATTTATTAATCCTTGGTTATTTGCTTTTTCTTCTTTTCTCGTTTCTTTTTGAAAAAATCTTTTAGCAACTGTGCACATTCTTCTTCTAATATACCACCAGTTGTTTTTGGATAATGGTTAAACCCTTTATATTCATATAGTTTAATACAGCTCTCAATGCATCCACCTTTAGGATCTTTCGCACCATATATGACTTTGTTTATTCTTGACTGTAAAATAGCGCCAGTACACATGGAACATGGTTCTAATGTAACATATAATTCACAATCTTCTAAACGCCAACTGCCAACTTTTTTACAAGCTTTTTGAATTGCCATAATTTCTGCATGAGCAATAGATTGTTGTTTACTCTCTCTTAAATTATATCCTCTTGCAATAATTTTATCATTTTTCACAATGACACAGCCAATAGGCACTTCATCTTTTTCTTCAGCTTTTTTTGCAAGTTTGATTGCTTCTCTCATATACTTTTCATTCATAGTTTTTACCTCAGAAATAAAAAAGTGCTACCACACATGACAGAGCCACCTTAAGGCTGCTTCGTTCCCGACCTGACCTAATTCAGTGTGTATCATTGTAGTAGCTTTTATATTATAACACAGATTAAGTAAATTTCAACCACTTTTTATGGATAATACAACCTGGCTTTTTTATTGTTTCACGTGAAACAATTTTTTCGTTTTTTTTGTTGCAACGAGATGCGTAGTTATCTTGCTTTTTATATTTCAATGCAAATCAAAAGAACACAAAATGTATTATTAATTATCTAAATATCCAATATCCATCGGTAAATTTATATTATAATATATTAAATATTTCAGCCTTGTTTTTTTCGTTTTTTTATGCTTTTTGATGTTTTTATTGTTTTCAAAATCACAAATGCTCAACTTTTCCATTCAGTTAAATAATTCATTAAATCAATAAAAGTTTTTTAGATCAACTCTATATTTAACAATGATTTTAAAAATTAAATTGATGATTTTTCAACATAATAAAATTTTGATTTATAATTAAATTACTCATATAAAAAGATCTATATAATTATAACATTTCAAATGATACCATATTTTTCTATAAGTATACTTTTGATTATTAGGTTATCTTTTTTTATTCAAATTGAAATATGATAGAAAGATAAATGTTTTTTCTATCATAAACTAGAATATGAAAATTCTATAAAGATGATTGTATTCTATGGTTATAAAAAGTATAATTTATCGACTAATATCAAAAAAATTTTTTTACTTTTTCTTCATGTTAAAAAATCAATAATGTTATTTATAGAATTTTACTTATAATAGAATATCCACAGTATGTTCATTCATCAAAATCATAATACACTTAATTAATCGCTAATACTATTTCATGATTTTTTATTAATCCCAATAAATTTGTTTCACGTGAAACATTTACTTACTAAAATCTATTAAATTAAATAAGATAAATACTCGTAAAAGTAAATTTCATTGCATATCACAAATGCCATTCATATATTATTAAATTTTAATTTATATTATAATAATAGTGTATTTTATAAATTAATATACGTATTATTTCAAGCCGTTATTTTGTCATAAAATCAAAGCACCAAAGAATTTCAGAAAAATATCAGCTATTTAACTCAATCAAAACACTTATCATTTTTTAAATTTTTCAAGATATATAAAATAGTTTTTTTAATCATTAAATGATTATATTAATTATGTTTCACGTGAAACTAAAAAAGAATCCTTTTTGTTTGAGTATCCAAACTTTAGGATTCTTTAAATGATTTATTTCTTAGGAACTAATTTTTCAGTGCCACCCATGTATGGTCTTAATACTTCTGGAATATTCACTGAGCCATCAGCGTTTAAGTTATTTTCCAAGAAAGCAATTAACATTCTAGGTGGCGCAACAACTGTATTATTTAATGTATGAGCGAAATATTTTCCATTCTCACCTTTTACACGAATACCAAGTCTTCTTGCCTGCGCATCAGTTAGATTAGAACAGCTACCAACTTCAAAGTATTTTTTCTGACGTGGACTCCAAGCCTCTACATCCACAGATTTACATTTCAGGTCTGCTAGGTCACCTGAACAGCATTCTAACGCTCTAACAGGGATATCTAAGCTTCTGAATAAATCTACTGTATTCATATACAGTTTCACAAACCATTCTGCACTTTCTTCTGGTTTACATACAACAATCATTTCCTGTTTTTCAAACTGGTGAATACGGTAAACACCACGTTCTTCAATACCGTGTGCACCTTTTTCTTTACGGAAACATGGAGAATAACTTGTATACGTATAAGGCAGCTTCTTTTCATCTAAAATCGTATCAATAAATTTACCAATCATAGAGTGTTCAGAAGTACCAATCAAGTATAAATCTTCACCTTCAATTTTATACATCATACCTTCCATTTCCGCGAAGCTCATAACACCAGTTACAACATCACTTCTAATCATGAATGGAGGAACAACATAAGTAAATCCTCTATTGATCATAAAATCTCTTGCGTAAGAGATAACAGCAGAATGTAGTCTTGCGATATCTCCCATTAAATAATAGAAACCATTACCAGCAACTTTTCTAGCACTGTCTAAGTCAATGCCTTCAAAGGCTTCCATAATTTCTGTGTGATAAGGAATTTCAAAATCAGGAACAACAGGTTCACCGAATTTTTCAAGTTCAACATTTTCACTATCATCTTTTCCAATAGGAACACTAGGATCAATCATATTAGGAATCTGCATCATGATCTGTTTGATTTCAGTACTTAATTCAGTTTCCTTTTCTTCTGTAGTTTTCATTTCATCAGCCATTGCCTGAACCTGAGCTTTTACCTGTTCAGCTTCTTCTTTTTTACCCTGACCCATCAATGCGCCGATTTGTTTACTTAATTTGTTACGCTGGTTTCTTAAATCATCACCTTTTTGTTTTAAGGCACGATTTTCCTTATCTAATTCGATGACTTTATCAACCAGTTCAATCTTGTGGTCCTGGAACTTTTTACGAATGTTTTCTTTCACAAGTTCAGGATTTTTGCGTAGAAACTTCATATCTAACATATTCTATACCTCCATATAAATAAAAAAGAGGTATTGTCCTAAAGGGACGATACCTCGTGTTGCCACCCTTTTTTATTTGATTCCTAAGAATCAAATATCTCAAAGCGATAACGGTGCTACCGAAACAGATTACTTTATTCACCTGTTCACTCCAAGGTTGATTTCATAAATCTTCAGCGATAACTTACACCAACCGTTATCTCTCTATGCCTGAATGTATTTATTACTTATCCTTATCAACGTTTGTTTATTTTATATCATTCTTTGTTTTCATTGTCAATGACTTCTTGTTCGCTCACAGAAGTTTCGTTGTTTTCTACAACATTTTCTGATGTTTCTACTTCTTCTTCCTCTGCTTCTGCCTCAACGATTGCGACTTTAGAAACAGATTCATCATCACCGACATGAATCAATCGAACACCTTGTGTATTACGACTGTAAACACCAATATTATCGACAGAAATACGGATAATAATACCAGCATTTGTGATAATCATGACATCTTCATCGCCATTTACTGCACGTACAGAAACCAGATTTCCTGTTTTCTCAGTGACATTGATTGTCTTAACACCTTTTGCGCCACGTGTTGTCAAACGATATTCACTAATTGGTGTACGTTTACCATAACCGTTTTCACTTACTGCCAATAGATGTGTACCATCACGATTGGTTGCTACACCAACAACGATGCTTCCATCTGTATTGAAGCCTTTGACACCACTTGCGGTTCTACCCATAGGGCGTGTATCATTTTCATTGAAACGAACTGCCTTGCCATTAGAACCAGCAATGATGATTTCATCATCACCTGTTGTTTCTTTTACGCCTACAAGTTCATCACCATCACGTAAAGAAATAGCAATTTTACCATTTTGACGTATAGAATCAAATTCTTCCATTGGCGTACGTTTGATTAAACCATTCTTTGTGACAAAGAATAAATAAGCTGATTCTGATTCACGTTTCACAGGTACTAATGTACAAACTTTTTCTTCTTTATCTAGGTTCAACAGATTTACGATTGGCAAACCTTTTGCGGTTCTTGAAGCATTTGGAATCTGATATCCCTTAATACGATATACTTTACCAATATTTGTGAACATCAATAGATAATCATGTGTAGACATTGTAATCAACATATCCACAACATCATCTTCATTGACTGCCATACCTTTGACACCACGACCGCCACGATTTTGTGTACGATAAGTATCCGTTGGCATACGTTTGATGTATCCATTTGTCGTCATCGTGATAACAACATCTTCCACTGGAATTAAATCTTCATCCTGCATATCGAAGTCAGCTTCACTGATTTCTGTACGACGTTCATCACCAAAACGATTTTTTACTTCTGTTAATTCATCGCGGATAATCTGAACAACTCTGGAATGATTTGCCAGGATATCTTTTAAATCCGCAATCTGAATCAATAATTCCTGATATTCATTTTCAATCTTATCACGTTCCAAACCTGTCAATCGACGAAGTCTCATTTCAAGAATTGCATTGGCCTGAATTTCACTTAAATCAAAGCGTTCCATCAACTCTGTACGAGCGGTAGCTTCATTCGCTGAAGAACGGATAATATGTATAATTTCATCAATATGATCTAACGCAATACGTAAACCTTCTAAGATGTGTGCGCGATCTTCTGCTTTTTTCAATTCAAACTGTGTACGACGTATGGTGACGTCAATCTGATGGTCAATATAATGCTGCAACATCTCTTTTAAGCCCATTTGCTTAGGAGCACTCTGATTGCCTTTTGGCACCAGTGACAACATATTACATCCAAAGGATGTCTGTAAAGAAGTCAAACGGAACAGCTGATTTAATACAACATCGCTTTGTACATCTTTTCTTAATTCAATGACGATACGCACACCTTCACGGTTAGATTCATCGTTAAGGTACGTGATACCTTCGATTTGTTTATCTCTTACCAAATTGGCGATTTTTTCAATTAAATTTGCTTTATTTACCTGATAAGGAACTTCAGTAACGACAATACGGTGTTTACCGTTATCCATTTCCTCCACATGCGTTTTCGCACGTACAACAACGGTTCCTCTACCTGTTTCATAAGCCTGTTTAATGCCAGCTCTTCCTAGGATGATACCACCTGTTGGAAAGTCTGGTCCCTGAATATAATTTTCCATTAAATCCATCACTGTAATTTCTGGATTATCCATAATCGCAAGTGCCGCATCAATGGTTTCATTTAGGTTATGTGGTGGTATATTGGTTGCCATACCTACCGCAATACCAACTGCACCATTTACTAATAAGTTTGGAAAACGTGAAGGTAAAACAACTGGTTCCATTTCTTCCTGATCATAGTTAGGTCGAAAATCAACTGTATTTTTATTGATATCCTTCATCATTTCCATTGCGATTTTACTCATACGTGCTTCCGTATAACGCATAGCCGCAGCGCCATCGCCATCCATAGATCCAAAGTTACCATGACCTTGCACCAACATATAACGATAACTGAAATCCTGTGCCATACGAACCATTGCATCATATACAGCAGTATCACCATGAGGGTGATACTTACCAATAACTTCACCGACAATACGTGCTGATTTCTTAAATGGCTTACTTGCCACAATTCCCATATCATTCATCGCATATAAGATACGACGATGTACTGGTTTTAATCCATCACGTACATCTGGCAACGCACGATCGACAATAACGGACATAGAATAGTCCAGAAAGGAGGAACGCATCGTTTCATATATATCAACCTGTAATAATCTATCCTTGTTTATATCCATCTAATCATTCCCTCCTTAAATATCCAGATTTGCATATTCTGCATTTTCCTGAATAAACTGACGTCTAGGTTCTACGTCTTCGCCCATCAACATTTCAAATACTTCATCTGCTTTGATTGCATCTTCAATATTTACCTGTTTCAATGTACGGAACGCTGGGTCCATAGTTGTTTCCCATAACTGCTCAGGATTCATTTCTCCTAAACCTTTATATCGTTGGATACCAACATTATCACCCATTGCCGCAAGTTTTTCATCACGTTCAGATTCTGTATATACATATTCGACCTTCGTGCCCTTTTGTAATTTAAACAATGGAGGCATTGCGATATATACATATCCACCCTCAATGATTGGGCGTAAGAAACGATAGAAGAACGTTAACATCAATGTACAAATATGTGCGCCATCGACATCGGCATCGGTCATGATAATGATTTTGTGATAACGAAGCTTACTGATATCCATTTCTTCACCAATACCACAACCAAAGGCTGTGACCATGGAACGAATTTCATTGTTTTCAAAGATACGTTGTAATCTAGCTTTTTCTACGTTTAGAATCTTACCACGAAGTGGCAGGATTGCCTGAAATTTGGAGTTTCTGCCCTGTTTGGCACTACCGCCGGCAGAATCCCCTTCGACAATATAGATTTCACATTCAGATGCATCTTTACTACTACAGTCCGCAAGTTTACCTGGCAGGCTGCTGATTTCAAGCGCACTCTTACGACGTGTTAATTCACGGGCTTTTTTCGCAGCCATACGTGCCTTGCTGGCAAGAATACATTTATCAATGATAATCTTTGCTGTTTCCGGATTCTCTAAGAAGAAACGTTCTAATTGTTCTCCCAGGATACTGGAAACGATTTTTCTGACTTCACTGTTTCCTAATTTTGTTTTGGTCTGTCCTTCATACTGAGGATCAGGATGCTTCACAGAAATGATTGCGGTCAATCCCTCACGACAATCTTCTCCTGCAAGTGTTTCATCTTTCTTGATCATACCTGCTTCTCTGGCATAAGCGTTCACCGTACGTGATAATGCCAGACGGAAACCATCTTCATGGGTTCCACCTTCTGCAGTATTGATGTTATTACAGAAAGAATAGATATTTGGAATATAGCCATCGTTATACTGCATTGCGATTTCTGCTAAGATTCCATTTTCTACACCTTCCACATAAACGATTTGTTCATGTAGTGGTGCTTTATTTTTATTCAGATAAGCGACATATTCCTGAATACCACCATCGTATTTGTATTCAATTCGCTTAGGTTCTTCTTCTCTTTCATCCGTTAATACCAGTTTGATTCCTTTGTTTAAGAATGCCAGCTGACGGATTCTGACGTTTAGTGTTTCAAAATCATATACCTGTGTTTCCTGGAAAATCGTAGGATCTGCTTTAAAACGTACCATAGAACCATGACGTTCACTATCACCAATGATTTTTAATGGTGCTGCTGGTTTTCCTCCATCCTCAAAACGTAAGAAATGCGTCTTTCCATTTTGATAAACAGTAACTTCCAGCCATTCACTCAATGCGTTCACGACACTGGCACCTACACCATGCAGACCACCAGATACCTTATAGGCACCACCACCGAATTTACCTCCAGCATGTAGTACGGTAAAGATGGTTTCTACACCAGAAATACCAGTTTTTTCAACGATACCGGTTGGCATACCACGTCCATTATCGACAACACGAATGATGTTATCTTTTTCAATTGTGATTTCAATATCTGTCGCAAACCCTGCCAACGCCTCATCAATAGAGTTATCGACGATTTCCCATACAAGATGGTGAAGTCCTCGTTCACTGGTAGAACCAATATACATACCAGGTCTTTTACGGACTGCTTCCAATCCTTCCAATACCTGTATATCATCCGCGGTATAGGAATGGTCAACCTTGATATTTTCCATTTCTTCTATCTCTTTCAACTGATTCTCATCCATGCGCATTTCCTCCTTCACATCTTTGAATCGTACCATGATCAACATGATAGACACAGACATCTCTTTTACATTCAATATCCTTTAATTCCAGCTGATCTGTCGTTGTTATAAATATCTGCACACTTTCCGGCAGAAAGGTTAGTAATTTCATTTTTCTTGTTTCATCAAGTTCTGAAAACACATCGTCCAGCAGCAACACCGGATATTCATGGATGATTTCTTCAATCATGTATACCATACCGATTTTCATTGCCAGCAGCACACTGCGTTTTTGTCCCTGTGAAGCATAACTATTGAGATCTTGATCATTCAGCTTAAAAATAAAATCTTCTTTATGTATCCCATGCGTCGTCTGTTTCATGAATTTATCTCTTTGGAGTGATTTTTGATATCGAAGCTTCAAACGTTTCTTTAATTCTTCTTCATTTTCATCAAATTCAACACAACTGATATATTCAATATCCAGCATAGTATCATCCTGTGTCAGCTTTTCATAAAAAGTCTGGCACTTCACAAGCAGTTTTTTCAAGAAAAAAAACCGCTGTTTCATTACAATGACAGATGCATCAATCAATTGATCTGTCACTACTTCCAAGAATGTATCATCCACACTATCCTGTTTTAAATATGAATTTCGCTCTTTTAAGAGCTTTTGAGCCTTTGTAAGTGTAATCGTATACTTTTTACTTACCTTACTCAATTCCATATCCACAAAGCGTCTTCTAACCCTTGGAGAGGCATTAAACAGCATCATGTCATCCGGACAAAACATCACCGCATTAAATTCTCCGATAAAGTCACTTACTTTATTGATAGGATTTCCATAAATAAACAGATTCTTCCCTTTTTCATTAACCGTGATACGGATATCTTCTTTACGATTCTCTTTTAAAATCATTCCCTTCATAAAAAAAGCATCACTGCCTTTTCTAATCAAATCCTGATCATCTTTTGTCCGATGAGATCTTGTCGTAGACAAATAAAGAATTGCCTCCAGTATATTTGTTTTTCCCTGAGCATTTTTACCAGTCAGTAATTGAATACCTTTGGAAAAAGAAATATCAACCTGATCATAATTCCGATAATGATACAGGTTCAACTGTGACAACATCATACAAGTGTAAATTCTTGGTCTTCTATGATGATGACATCACCACTTCTCAGCTTTCTTCCTCGACGATCTTCCATTTCTCCATTTACCGTAATATGTAATTCTTTTACCGCAAACTTTGCTTCTCCACCGCTTTGGATAAAGTCTGTCATCTTCAATAATTGACCTAATGTAATGTACTCACTGTTTATCTTTATTTTCATCACAAAACCTCTTTCACATACTTCTATATTATATCATATTTCAAGCTGTTTTTGTTGATTTTATCCTATGTTTTCAACCTTTTTTTCATGTTTTTTCCAACTTGTTCCATTCCTGTGTCATCCATATCAGACATAGTTGATGAATTTTTAGAAAATCATGTTTTTTTATATGATTATCAAAAAAAGCAGTCAGTACCATCACTGATTGCTTTTATAAAAATACCTCAAAAATTGTAGAATATATTAATCTATTGAATTTATATAATAAGCCACATCAAACAATGGAACATTGCACATCCAATCTTCTTTACGATATGCAGACATCGAGGCACGTATCGCTATTTCAGGTTCATATTTTTTACAATAAGCTTTTAGTGATTGTGCTCTTAAATTTTCTTCTGCTTTCACTTCGATCGGTATCACATGTTCTTCTTTTTGAATCATAAAATCAATTTCTCCAGATGAATTGTTAGAAGCATAATAATAGAGTTTATGTTGATTAGAAACGAATTCCTGTGCAACAAACTGCTCTGTCAATGCACCCTTAAA
This sequence comes from Absiella sp. AM29-15, assembly GCF_003434225.1. Lineage (NCBI taxonomy): Bacteria > Bacillati > Bacillota > Erysipelotrichia > Erysipelotrichales > Erysipelotrichaceae > Amedibacterium > Absiella sp. AM29-15. The sequence continues at coordinate 341,094 of NZ_QVFL01000001.1, read as the reverse complement.
CTCTTCAAATATTCGATTTCCTTCCAACAATGTTTTGGCAGATAATTCACCTTTTGCCGCCAACAAACCAATATCCAACATAAACATTTTAAAAGATGATTGATCCATATAAGATATCAAAGGTAATCCTGGCTTGTTTATACGATAACTTTTATGAACTAATCCATAATCCATCAACCATTGTATTGCTATCTCATAATCTTTTGCTCTTGCCCCTTCTCTAATAATTCCATAGATGAACTTACGATTTTCTTTTGCCAATTGTGCAGGAATACTATTCCATACCATTTGAATTCTGGGATATTGTTCTACTGGCGCATGTTTGGAAAAATCACTTTCATAATACAACAATAATTCATTTTGAACTTTGCGTACTTCTCTCATATCATCTGTTTCTATGAATGTCATGATAGCTTCTGGCATTCCACCGATATAATAATATTTTTTCAATAATTCTATATACTTTGTACGAAATGTGTTTAATAATGCAAAATCATTTTGAATCAGAAGATCAGCTAAAGCATCTTCATTTAATGCTGTTAAAAACTCTCTAAAATTCAAAGGATAAAGATGTAGGAATTCTACCTTTCCTACAGGAAATGAAGTGCCTGCATGTAAAGACATTCCTAGCAAAGAACCAGCAGCTACGATATTGTATTCTGGAGCATTTTCATAAAAATATTTTAAAGCCGTCATGGCTTTGGGTACCTCTTGGATCTCATCAAAAATCAGCAACGTGTTCTCTGCTTGAAAGCTTTGGTTTGCTTCAATTTTCAATGCTGTTAATATTCGTTTAATATCATAATCTTGTTCAAATGTATTTTTCATTCGTTCATTATTTTCAAAATTTATATAAATACATGTATCAAAATATCTTTTACCAAATTCTTGCATAATCCAGGTTTTCCCTGTTTGTCTAGCCCCATGAATAATTAATGGTTTACGCTTCTTTTTCGTTTTCCATTTCACCAATTCATCCATAATGAAACGTTCCATATAAGCACCTCCTTGATATTTCTTAGTATATCCCATTCTTTTATGCACTTCAACAATTTTCATGACCATCTTTTTATATTTTTAACATTTATCATGACCATTACTCCTGTAATTTAACATTTATCATGACCAAACGATATATAATTTATTTCAATGATTGACAAAATACATAAAACCACCCATTATATAGGTAAAATAAAGTATTTATACAAAAAAGGTTGACTCTAGAGTACCTCTAAGGTGTTAACTGAAGGTGAAAGATGAGGTGTTACACTATGAAAATCAAACAAGTGGAACAAGAAGTTGGTATTTCTGTTCATTCTATTCGTTTTTACGAAGAAATGGGCTTAATAAAAATACAGCGAAAAGAAGATAGTAAATATCGTGACTTTACGGAACATGATGTAAAAAAGCTAAAAGAGATTAAACTGTTTCGAGAACTGGGAATCACCATAGAGGAAATCAAGCGTTATTATGCGAATGAAATATCTTTACAAGATTTGATGGATCATCAACTAATTGAATTAAAAGCACAGCATAATGACATGGAACTTAAAGAAAAATTATGTGCGGATATCAAAGACAGTAATGCCCCCTTAATTGCCTATACGGTAGAAAAGTATGAAGAAATCTTACAACACAAAAAAGAAAAAACGCCATACGAAGAAGCTGGTTCATTGATATCTTCCTGGAATCATCAAAAACACAGTCGCAAAAAAATTATTTTGATAGAATGTATTACATTTCCTATCATCTGGTTTTTTAGCTCATGGATTGTATTATTCATCGCAAATATCCCACATATCTTAGAAACGCAAAAGATAGACATACAATATCACTGGTTTACTTTATTACTATCATTTATTTTTGCGCTTATCGTCAGCTGGTCTGATTTTATTGTCGTAGATAAGTTTCCATATGATTTATATGAATTTCATGAAAAAGGGATTTATTATTTTGATGAAACTAAACGAAAATATATTCAACTATTGAAAGCAGCATGGAAAAACGATGTAGAAAGCTGTTACCAATATGTAGCCTATGATGATATCCGTATTTTAAAAATATGGTTTCATATGGTCGCAAAAGCACCAATCAATGGTGGCAATGCTTATCAAATAGACTTATTTCTATATACCAAAGATGATGAACTACTACGTATCAATACAGGTATGTTTGGTGTCAGTGATGAAAAAGTAAAATTAACGGTAGAAATTTTAAAGGAACATGCGGATAAAGTCATTGATCCTTATCACATCATTGAACATCTAGATGATTCTCGTGAAGATTTTTATAAATATTTAGATGATCTTTATTGGAAACGTGAACATAAACGTGTCTTTGGAAAAGAAAAGTGAGAAATTAAAGGAGAATGAAAAAAGCATGATAAAGGGTTACGAAAAATTAAAGAAACAAAACGAAAGTGTATTAACTAAGATAGATGTTATAAGTTTATTTGAATTAAATAAAAATGAACAAGAAAAAGCATTAACCTATGTTTTCTCACACATATATATACCTAATTATCAAGAAGAAATTTATGATAAAGAAATAATGATTGAGAAAATAAATATTCGATTCGATAATCCAAATGCTATGCTAGAAAAATACTATAAATTTTGTAACAGCTTTTCTGCTAAAGGTTTTCCATTATTGTATGTCTTTAAGAAGAAAGACAAAATGGTAGGTTATTATATAGTAAAAGATAGTATTCATAAAATAAGTAACGAAGATGAATTATCCAAAAATGAACAATCCCAAGTGAGTATGCAAATAAAAAAATTAAATATTTAATGCGTTCAATAATTTATAAAAAGATGGAGAAATCAAAATTCTCCATTTTTTTATATAAAAGTTAAGAAACATCTAATTGGAAAAATTTCTCACTTTTTTCTTACCTTCATATAAAATAACCGGTATCTGAATTTCTTCCTTCGTTGCACCCGCATGAGAGCCTAAAATAATATTACAATCATCATAATCTAAATTCAAATCAGATATGGCGCATGCGATAAAATCCCCTAAAAAGTCTTGAAATCTTGGATGTGATGCTTCATTTCCAAACAATTTCATATCGATGATTTCCTGTTTTGTAAATAATTTAAAATCACTACCAAAATAGGATAAAAATAATTTTTTAAATATTTCTTGTTTATCCTTTTGGATATAAAAAGCTATGGTTCTAGGTTCAAGTGCAGGCAGATGCTCAAAACATTCCACAAGATCAGGATAACGATTTAAAAAGTCATTTCTAACATCAATATGCCCATGGTCTGCGATGATCATAAGGCCTGTTGTTTCAGGTAATTCTTTCATCGTGTGTTGTAGAATGTCATCAAAACTACGTAACATTTCTACACTTTTCTTATGTGTAGCGCCATACGTATGCATGATACTATCATATTGATCCCAATAGGCATAAACCAATCGATCATTTCCATGACTTTTTTCAACTACCTTATCACAAAGTTCTTGAAAATTTTTTGCGCCATTTTCTCTCCATGCTGGATATATAGAACTCGCCTGAATTCCCTTTTGTATACATTCTTCTATCATATTGGTGACAGGAAGCTGTTTTTGAACATAACCTTTTTCTTTCTTTTGTTCTGTATAAAAATCTTCATCAAAAAACATCACAATATTTTCATCACATTCTAAAAAGTATTGTTGCCATCCTAACCATGCATTTACACAAGGCTGTTTTCCGTTCAATATGGCGGTGGTAGCGGCTACTGTGGTTGGTGGATATACTGTATCAACAATTTTCTTTTGATACGTCTTTAAAAAGCCCTTTTCTTCACAATATCGATCAATCTGATAAGCACCCATACCATCAATCAACATCACCACAACTTGTTGAAAGCAATGATCTTGTAACCATGCGTATAATTCATCATCTATTTTTTGATAGGTATCTAATCCAAAGTAAGCCCTGATTGCACTCATTGTGGATAAAATCCCCTTTTCATAATCTGGTATATACATATTTTTCTCCTTTGCAATATTCATTATCTATCATGCCCTTAAAAACAAAAAGACTCTCATAAGAGAGTCCATCATAAATATTAAGCGTATGTACGTACAGGCAATACAAGCTGTAATACAGAAGCATCATCCACAGACTGGATAATGAATGGTTTCATTTCTCCACACAGACTGAATTTTACTAAGGAACCGCTCAATGCTTTGATTGCATCAAATACATAGCGTCCATTACAGCTGATTTCTAATCTGTTTCCCACAAAGCTTGCGCTATTCAAGACTTCAGTAGAAGATCCAACCTCTACAGATTTACTTGATAAGACACATTCATCTTCACTTAATGAGAATTTAATGACTGAAACACCATCATTTTTGATAAAGCTAGCACGGTCAATAGCATCTAATAAATCTTTCGCATCAATTGTTAGTTCATAATCAAATGTCAATGGAATCAAACGGTTTGTTTCTGGATAGACACCATCAATCAAACGTGTCTGTACAATCGTATCATTGATAATAAACTGTGCTTTCTTATCATTTACTGCGATTTCAACTTCACCTTCATCTTCTAATGTCTTTACAACCTCCTGTAAAGATTTGGCAGGTACTGTAATATTAAAATTTAAGCTCTCTTTAATTTCGATTGTTTTCTTCGCTAAACGATAAGAGTCTGTCGCAACACAGTTTAATGTTGTGCCATCACATGCAAAGTTTACACCTGTTAATACAGGACGTGTTTCTTTATCACTTGTCGCAAAGCTTGTTTGTAAAATGATACGACGAAGAATATCTTCTTCCATTGTAAAGCATTCTTTTGGTTTAGAGAAATCAATGGCAGGATATTCGTTTGCACGCATACCGTTAATTCTGAATTCTGCAGTGTTGCCACTGATCTTGGTAGAACATCCATCAATCACTTCAAATTCAATTTCATCAGCATTGATTTTACGAACGATTTCCAATATATATTTTGCTTCAATAACGATTGATCCCATATCACGGATTTCTAAATTACAATCTTCACTCTTTACCAGTTTGGTTTGAATAGATACATCAGAATCACTTCCCGTCAACACCAGACAGTCTTCTTTTGCGTCAATCTTAATACCAGAGAATGCAGGTAATGGTGAGAATGTTGAAATTGCTCTTGCTGCTACTGACAATGCGTTATAGAAATTCTTTTTCGCTACTTTAAAATACATGGGTAGACTCCCTTCTTTCTTTTTCTTTTATAATACTATAATAATAAGTATGTGGAAAATGTGGAAAACTCCAAAATACCGCATAACATACGTATATTCTAACAAATTTTGACTGTGTAGTAAATGTGGAATTGTGTTGAAAACTCTTAATCTTTTACACCAAGCTTGTTTTTGATCTGAAATACAGCTGTTTGAAAGCTTTCTTTGTCTTTTAAAAGTTTTACCATTTTCTCATAAGAAGCCATGATTGTTGAGTGATCACGGTTCCCAAATTCAAATCCAATCTTTACAAACGGCATATTTAATAATGTTCTACATAAATATACAGCAATATGTCTTGCATTGGCGATATTTTTCGTTCTTGATTTTGATTCAATCTGTGTTCTGGTTAAGCCATAATACTCACATACGGCGGTTTTGATACGTTTTGCGTCTAATGCATCATCTTGTGGAATACTTGGGTTCTCTTTAAAAATTTCTTTTGCGAATTTTAAATCTATAGTTTCCGGGTTATATAATATTGCTTTAAAGAATAACTCATTTAAGCTTCCTTCTAGTTTTCTTACATCACTGCTAAATTTTGTTGCCAAATAGTCTAATACTTCATCTTCAATCAGTATTTCATCTTTCCTGCCCTCCATCTTTTTCTTTAAGATGGCTTTTGCTGTTTCAAATTCAGGACTTCCCACAGATACGGATAAGCCACTGCTGAAACGTGAAATCAAACGATTTTCAATACCTTTTAACTCTGTTGGATGAATATCGCTGGTGATAACGATCTGTTTATTATCATTTACCAGCTTATTGTAAAGGTTAAAGAAGATCTCTTGTGAGGTACTCTGTTTTAAACGCTGGATATCATCAATCAACAGATAATCAACTTCACATATCTTTTCTTTTATTTCCTCTACATTTTTGTTTTTCATCGCTTCAATCAATAATGTCACAAAGTCTTCACTATAGATATACAATAGTTTTTCATCCGGCTTGTTTTCTTTTACATAATTGCCAATCGCATGTAGTAAATGGGTTTTCCCCAATCCTGAATTACCGAAGATAAAGAGTGGATTGTTGAATTTTCCAGGATAGTAACATACAGATAAGGCAGCGGCATGGGCTTCACGATTGTTTTTCCCTACTACGAAGCTGTCAAATGTATAATCCTTTTTGATCTTATCTTCAAATAAGATATCATTTCTTCGCTTTACAACGGATTGTGGTGTCATCTGTGCGACTTCATTTTTCAATAATATCTGAATGGATACTGGTTTTTCCACAACCTGTGAAAGTTTTTCCTGAAGAAAATCAATATTCTCCATCAATACCTGCTTATGTATCTTATAAGGAACGACAATGGTGGCCATATCATCGACGATATCATACAATTGGGCACTCTCTTTGAACCAGGTATTAAAGTTCGCATCATCAAAGTGATTACTGCTTTTGATGAGTGCCAAGGTGCTTTGCCATATTTCTTCTAACTGTTCATTTACCATATTTGCCATTTCACACAACCCCTTTGTGTTCTATTTTACTATAATGTGTGGAAAAATTCTATGACAGATAAGTAAAAAATAGTTTTCCACAGGAAAATAGGTTGAAAACATGCAATTTTAAGGGTGTATTTTATTTTTACACATTTATCCACATGGAAAACTGGTGGAAACTCCACAGTGGATAAGTGTAGAAAGTGGAAAAGTGGAAAAAAAAGTTGATTTCCACAGCATTGTGGAAAGATAATCCACATCAAAATAACCGATAAAATAAGGCTTATTTGCACAATCCACAGTTTCCACATTATGTGGAAAAGTGGGCAAAAAACACATGTGGAAAGCATGTGGATAAGCAGAAAAACATGGGGAAAAGTAAAAAATAGTGGGATTTTCGCCATGATTTCCCCTGTTTTGGTGGAAAACTTTCAAAATTGGGAACATTTTGGTGTATAAAACCAGTTCTTTTCCACCATTTCAGCGCATAGGATAGATAGAATTCCACAACATATGCTATAATACGAACATTGGAGGTGTTAAAATGCTTGAAGATAATAAGAAACCCACAATGAATAGCAGGCGTGTTTTATTGCTTTTGATTATATATTTCGTAATTTTTCTTAAATTTGTACCAGAAATCGCTAAAAAGATTACACTCATGTTAAATCCATATGCAACAATCATGAGTATACCCGTACTTGTGGTCTTATATCTAATGGTTACAGCCGCAAGTATTTATATCGCAAGAACTGTTTGGAAACCTTCTGTGGAAAAGTTTCGCTCAGAGCCTAAGAAGTATATAAGGATGATTGTTTATGCGATTGTACTTATTCTGGTGGTAAACTTTGGTTTAAGTATCATCATTAGCTTTGTGACGCAGACAGATACCAGCCAAAACCAGCAGATCATTGAAACAAATTCTTTAATTTCCCCTTTTTATACGTTCTTTTATACTTGTTTGATCGCACCTGTATTAGAAGAAACCATTTTTAGAGGTGGTATATATACTTTTGTCAAAGAAAAAATGGGTGTATCAGCAGCTCTTGTCATCAGTAGTATATTTTTTGGATTGATTCATGTATCCAGTTCCCTTTTTAATGGTAATATCAATGATTTTGTATACCTTATATTATATGCAGGAATTGGATTGATCTTAGGATATGCCTACGAGCGAAGTGATACGATTATTGTATCCGTAGGGATTCATGCAGGAAATAATTTATTCTCATTTATCATGATGATGATTTGATTTCCATAAATTTCTGATAGATGTCACATGGTTATTTTCATTTTCTTTTCATGTTTTATTGACTTTACTATTGATTTTATGTATAATTTAACAGCAATGCTCAATTTGTATAAAAAGTGAAAAGAAGTGGAGGTGGCTCTTATGAAAAGAACATATCAACCGAGCAAAAGAAAACACCAGAAAACACATGGATTCAGAGCCAGAATGGCTACTGTTGGAGGACGTAAAGTATTAGCACGTCGTCGTAGCAAAGGTAGAAAAGTGTTATCAGCATAAAAAGTCGCCTTAAAGGCGATTTTTTTGATTTCTAAGTTTTGAAAGGAGAGATGAAACATGAAGAAAGAATTTCGTGTAAAGAAAACACAGGAATTTTCAGAAATTATGAATTATAAAAAGTTTTATGCATGCCCTTCATTCTCCATTTATGTAAAACCAAGAAAAGAGGATCATGCACGTGTAGGTATTTCTGTTGGTAAAAGAATGGGAAACGCTGTTATTAGAAATAAAATAAAGCGTCAAGTGCGTGAAATGGTACACGATATCTATACATTTGATGAGAATTTTGACACAATTATACTTGTTCGTCCAAAATATCATGAAGAAAGTTATCAAAACAACAAAAAACTCTTGGAAAGATTGGTTAAAAAAGTTAAAATATAAAGGTAGACAAAATAGTGAGGAGACTAAGTGATGAAAAGTATTTTAAAAAGTAAAAAGAAACTTCTCCTGGTAGTAATGCTGATGATGATTACATTAACTGGATGTACAGTTCCACGTGATCGTTCTGGTAAGACATATGTAAAAAGCATTATTACTTTAAAAGAAGAAACCGTAGAAAAGAAAATCGTATCTACAGATTACAATGAAGAAGTAAAAAAAGAGTATAAAGATTTAAAGGATACGGATTTAATCACATTGAAACCAACATCTTTTGGTGACATGATGGATGAAGGCTGGTTTGAAGGATTGATCGTATTCCCAATTGCACAGTTGATTAACTTAGTAGCTGGATTTACAGATGGTGGTATTGGTATTATCGCCGCTACATTATTGATTCAGTTATTAATCTTCTTATTCTCAATCAAATCTCAGGTCGCAAGTCAGCGTATGCAGACACTTCAGCCAGAGTTGAATCGTATTCAGGCAAAATATGCTGGTAAAAATGATGAACGCAGTAAGCTGATGATGGCGCAGGAAACACAGGCACTTTATAGTAAATATAAGATTAATCCATTTGGAACAATCGTTATTACATTCATTCAGTTCCCTGTTATCCTTGGTATGTATCAGGCAACCATGCGTGCTTATAGCGTTGTTACTGGTAAATTTGCTGGTATCTCATTGGTAAATACACCAATTCAGGGATTCAATGCTGGACACTATGCCGCAATGGTAATCTTTGTATTGATGGTATTATTCCAGTTGATTTCTTTCAAACTTCCTCAATGGCTGCAGGAACACAGAAAGAAAAAGAACCATGTAAAAGAAAAAAAATATGCAGAACCTAAAAATGCACCTAAGGGTATGATGGGTTCTATGAATATGATGATGTATATGAGTACTGGTATGATCGCAATCCTAGCGATTAACTGGCCTCTTGGTATGTCATTCTATTGGTTAGTAAACTCTATTGCGAGAGTTATCCAGAATATTATTATTCATAAATTCTTCATTAAAGACTAGGAGGGTTTCTTATGAAAACATATACCAGTAAAAATCTGGAAGAACTTTTAAAAGAAGCCGCTGCTGATAAAGGTGTAAATGTAGAAGATCTGACATATACGATTTTGGAAGAAACAAGTGGTTTCCTTGGCTTAGGCAGCAAGGTAACTGCAAGCGTATATTGTGACAATGATATCAAAGAATTCATGAAAGAATACATGATGAATTATTTCAATGGTATCAACATGCCTGCTACAGTAGAGGTAAGTGAAGAAAATGGATTCTTCCATGTGAACATTGACGCAGAAAACAATGCCATTTTAATTGGTAAAAACGGACAGACTTTACAGTCTATGAACAACGTTTTAAAATCTGCGGCATCAAGTGAATTTAAACGCCGTGTAGGGGTATTGATTGATATCAATGGCTATAAAGAAGAAAAATATCAGAAGGTTACTTCTTTAGCTATCCGTGTCGCAAAAACAGTGCAGAGAACAAAAACAGATGCTGTATTAGATCCAATGCCAGCTGATGAAAGAAAAGCAATACATAACTGCTTATCCAATATGAAAAATATTTCCACAGTTAGCGAAGGCGAAGGAAACCAAAGAAGATTAAAAATCTGTTACAGTCCTGAAAAAGCTTAAAAACACTCGGAGAAACGAAAATGTTTCTCCTTTTTTTTCTATGTTTCAAAGAAATTGTGTTATACTAGAAATAAACTTGTAAAGGAGATGTGATGTTCGTGTTACTTGATGAATATGTTTCAAAAATACAAGCATTTAGAGCAAAAAGTGATGAAGAAAGTATATATCATGTAGCTTTAGAACTTGAAGTAGAAGCAAAAAAACAGAAAAGTGTTTATCATGAAGTAATTGGCGTTTATCATATATCCAAATATTATTATGTCATAGGAGAATATACAAAATCCTTAGCACAATCTTTACATGGCCTGCAGCTTTGTAAGAAAACTGAAAATGTGTTTTATGAAATGATTTTAAATAATCTTGCGGGCATTCTTTATGGTGCACTGGGGGATCAAATATCATCAATAGAATATATGTTGAAAGCTTATTATATAGCATTAGAGCATCCAGAATTAAACTTTACCTACTTTATAGAAAATAATATTGGGGTTTTGTTTTTTAATATGCAAATGTATGAAAAAGCATATGAATTTTTATTGAAAAGTGCCGCTACCAGAAATCTGACAGATATCGCATCCATCAAAGAAAGTGATGGGATTAACATTGTGAATATGATTGGCTGTAGTATTAAAACTAATAATAAAGACATCTATGATCAATGGTATCCTTATTTAGATTACTATCTGAAGCATTATCACTTAAAAACAGTGGAAGATGATTTTATGCTTTACAAACTGATTCTCGCATGTAAAAAGAAAGATCATGACAAAATCAAAGAGTGTGTAGATGAAATGTATCTTACTTATCAAGAAAGTTTAGACCATTTACATATTTTAAAAAACCTTTTTGATGCTTTTTCTTTTCTAATTGAATTACAGGAAAAAGAGATGTGTGAAAAAGTTTTTAAATTCATGGAAAGTATATTAGAAAATTATCCAGATTATAAAAATCAGTCACGTTTAGATGACTGCCGTATCAAAATGAATATTATGTTTCATGAGGATGAAAAGCTGCCAGATTCTCTTTATAAATATTATCTGGACAAGTGTAAAGAAGATGAACAATGGCAAAATGACCTGAAAAAGAGTTTATTAAATAAAGTAGAATTGGAAGAACTTTTAAATGAACAAAAGACAATCTTAAAAGAGAATGAAGAACTTCAACGTAATTCAGAAATTGAGGATTTCACTAAGCTCTTAAACAAAACAGCCTTCCAAAAACATGTAACGCAGGCAGTAGAAAATTATCAAAGTGATCAATATATGGCGTTATTTGTGATCGATATAGATAAATTCAAAAACATAAATGATCATTATGGACATTTATCCGGTGATAAGCTTTTATTGAAAGTCGTGGAAATTTTAAAAGAAGAAACTAGAGAAATTGATGATATTGGAAGAATCGGCGGTGATGAATTCTGTATATTTATGAAGAATATCTTTACATTAGAATATGTAAAAGAAACAGCAGAGAGCATCCTGAAAAAAGTAAAGGCAATCGAATTAGAAAATTATGATATCACAATTACGACAAGTATTGGCGTTCAAATGATTACACAAGCATGTAACTACCAGGATATCTTTCAAAAGGCAGACGCTTTAATGTATGAGGCGAAAAAATCAGGTGGCAATCAATATCGAATGAATGTATAATAATGTGATGTAAAGGATTGTGATAACATGCATTTATTAATTATTGAGGATCATAATGATATCAACGCAATGATTCAGGATTATCTACAGAAGCAAGGTTTTCAATGTGATCAGGCTTATTCAGGTACAGAAGGCAGATTATATTATTCCATAAATGATTATGATTTAATTATCTTAGATCTGATGTTGCCAGGATTATCTGGTGAAGAACTTTTAGAGGATATCCGTAAGCATTCAAATGTACCAGTGATTGTATTAAGCGCAAAGGATAGCTTAGACAGTAAGGTAAATGTATTAGGTGCAGGCGCAGATGATTATCTATGTAAACCATTTGAACTAGAAGAATTATTGGCTAGAATTCAGGTACAGCTTAGAAAAAGCAATAAAACAAGTATAAATACAGCTTTACAATATAAACAGTTACTATTAGATAGTGAACAATATGATGCGAAAATAAACGATACATATCTAAATCTGACAAAGCATGAGTATTTAATATTAGAGCTATTGATCAGAAATCCCAAGCGGGTTTTCACAAAGGAAGAAATATATGAATACGCTTGGAATGATACCTATTATGGGGATGATAAAACCATCAATACACATATGAGTAATATACGTAAAAAAATAAGAACACAAGTAGCTGAGGAGTATATAAAAACAGTATGGGGAATCGGATTTAAAATGGCTGAATGATGATATTCAGTTATTTCTTTATACTTTCTTTATATTTGCTTGATAATTTCTAATACTTTATTTTTTATAATGCTTATGTAAATTGAAGGAGGAAACGATATGAGTAGTGATGTTGTAGAACTAACCAATATATCAAAAGCGTATAAACATATTTACGCAGTGGATCATATAAATATGAAAATAAAAAAAGGAGATATTTATGGATTTATTGGAAGAAACGGTGCTGGTAAATCCACAACGTTAAAGATGATCTGTGGTCTTGTTTCACCTGATAGTGGTCAAATTAAACTGTTTGGAGAAGAAAGAAACCGCATGAGCGCAAGACGTATAGGTTCTTTGATAGAAAATGCTGGTTTATATCCTGGAATGAGTGCTTACGATAATATGGATATCAAAGCAACTGCCATGGGATTACATGATACACAAAAGATTCATGAACTGTTGAAGTTGGTGAAACTCGATTCAAAAAGTAAAAAGCCTGTAAAAAAATTCTCACTTGGGATGAAACAACGATTAGGAATCGCAATGGCTTTGCTAGGAAATCCTGATTTATTAATTTTAGATGAACCAATCAACGGCCTTGATCCAGAAGGAATCCGTGAGATCAGAGAGATGATTCAATATCTGAATGAAACAAAGAAAATGACGATTATTATCAGTAGTCATATCTTAGGAGAGTTAAGTAAAATTGCGACTCGTTATGGCATGATTCGTGATGGCAAGCTGATTGAAGAAATCAGTAAGGAAGAACTCGCCCTAAAATGCATGGATTATTTATCTGTGAAAGTGGATAATATACAAAAAGCTGTGACACTATTAGAAACGAAATTAGGTATGCAGCATTATCAGGTACATGAACAAAATGAACTATGGATATTTGATGATATTGATAGTGCACAGGTGAATCTTATCCTTGCGCAAAATGATATTGCGATTTCTTCCATGTTTTATCAGAAACAGGACTTAGAATCTTATTTTTTAGAAAGAATCGGAGGGAATGATCATGTTGAATATGATAAAAGCAGAAACTAAACGATTGATCAAAAGTAAAGGCTTTTGGATATCTGTATTGATATATATCTTAGTGTTTATCACATGTTTTTATATGCAGTTGTCCGCAGAACAGTCCACAAGCTTTGTGGATGAAGGTATATCAAAAGAACCAGGTTTTTATATATCGGTAGATGCATCCATCAAATCTTTGAATCAGTTGGTACAAACTTTCGGTTTTGGCTTTGGAAGTCTTGTATTAGGTATCTATTTTACTTCATTTGTATGTAGTGAATACACCAGTGGCTATATTAAAAATACAGCTGTTTTAGAAGGTGGTAGAAAAGCAGTCATTCTTTCAAAAATAATGGTAGCATTGGTAATTTCATTTATCATTCTGGCATTGAACTACCTCATTGGCTGGATACTTGGCATATGTTTTATTGATAACTTTATGATAAATCCTGCACAGGAGATTTTTATAGATTTTTCTATGATGTTATTACTTATGTGCGCACTGTTTTCATTGATTATTTTCTTATCCACGATATTTCATAATAAAACGTTTGGTATCGTGTTATTATTTCTTATCGCATCTGGTATGTTACAACCATTCTTAGATTCTATCTTTAATCTTTTACATATATCATTTGCGAGCGAATATACATTAAGCTATTTCTTTTCAACCATATTACCAGTATCTGGGCCTGTAGTTTCACATGCATTTATGATGTCCATAGCTTTTATTTTAGTATATAATATAGGCAGTGCAATTGTACTTCAGAAAACAGATATATAAGATGGGAGGGTAAGCATATGTGGATACTTTGTCTGATATTAGGCATTTGTTTTATCATAAGCTTAACCTCTTTTTTGTTGCTGAAAAAAGATATACAGACCATTCATCGTCAAATTACATATAAAAATGAGTGTATGAGTCATTTTGAAATCGCATCATCCACAAGCTTTCAAGAAATAAAAGAGCTTTGTAAAGATATTAATGGCTTATATGAAGAGATCTCTAAGCATGAAGAAATTGCATTGAAAAAGGAACGAGAAATGCAGACTTTGATTGCGGGTATGTCACATGATATGCGAACACCATTAACCAGCATGCAGGGATATTTAGATCTGTTACAGGAAAGTAAACAGGAAACAGAAAGAAATAAATATATTGATGTTATCCGGGCACGATTGATATCCTTAAAAAATATGTTAGAAGATTTATTTATGCATTCTAAATTAAATGATGATGAATTTACCATTGAAACTTCTGAAATACAAATATATCCAATATTGTGTAAAGTATTTGCGTCCTATTATTATGATTTTGAAAAGAAACAAATAGAGCCATATATTGCATTTGAAAATGAACAGCTTATGGTTCATGCAAATAAAGAATTTGTGACAAGAATCTTTCAGAATCTAATTCATAATGTATTAAAATACGGAAACACTTCTTTTTCTATTATTCAAAAACAGAATTTCATGCGTTTTAGTAATCAGGTAAATGAAGAAAATCTTGAAGTAGATAAGCTGTTTGATCGTTTCTACAAAGGCGATCCATCACGTCATCATACATCCAGTGGATTAGGACTTGCGAATGTAAAAGATATGGCAGAAGCTATGCATTGGCGGGTTGAGGCAGAATTAAAAGAAGATAACTTATCTATTATCATATATTATAAATAGGAGGGCAGTGTTTATGATATTATATTTTTCAGGCACAGGAAACAGTGCATATATTGCGAAAAGAATAGGTAAAATGATTAATGATGAAGTATTGCATCTATTTGAAAAAATCAAAGATAACGATTTTTCACCATTACAATCCAAACGGCCATGGGTAATCGTTGTGCCTACTTATGCATGGAGAATTCCACGTATTGTAGAACACTGGTTAAAGAATACACCACTTCAAGGTAATCAGGATATCTATTTTGTGATGACTTGTGGTGGTAGTATTGGTAATGCTGGTAAATATATTGAAAAACTTTGTCAGGATATAAAGATGAACAATCGTGGCTGTATGGAAATTATCATGCCAGAGAATTATATAGCGATGTTTTCTACTCCAACAAAGGAAGAAGCTTCTAAAATAATTGGTCGTGCAGAAAAGGTTATCGATCTGGCTGCGGTTTGTATCAAAAATGGACAAAGCTTTAAGCATCCTAATGTATCTTTTAATGACAAAATCAGCAGTAGTGTTATAAATAAGCTCTTTTATCCATTGTTTGTCCATGCGAAAAAGTTCTATGTTCTTGATGATTGTATTTCTTGTGGCAAGTGTGCAAATGTTTGTCCTCTCCATAATATTCAGCTTTCAAATGGCAAACCGGTATGGGGAAATCAATGTACCCACTGTATGGCATGTATTTCTCGTTGCCCTAAAGAGGCAATAGAATATGGGAAACATAGTAAAGGATTGCCACGCTATACTTGTGAAAATGTAAAAAAATTGGAGGAGTAATTCTTCCAATTTTTGTTATGCTTTAGATGATATAAATACTTCTTTAAATTCTTCAAAGGTGTCTGTATTTAATATTTGTACGGTTTTATCAACAGAAGAATACAAATCAATAATCAGGTCAAAAGCATCTTTAAAATATTTCATATCCTGTTGAGCAATACCAATCATCAACACAAATTTTACCTGATGCCTGCCCCATGGAATTGGCGTATCATTATGTAATACACAAATGAAAGAGTGCTCTGCATATTGATTGATCGCATGTGGAATTGCCAGACAATCTGTAAAAGCCGTACTAGAAACGGATTCTCTCAATAATACATCTTTAATGAAATTTGGCTGTATAAATTTTTGATCAATACAAAGCTGTCCTAAATATTCAATATATTCTTGAACATTATTCAAATATACATTTCTCACAAACAGCTCTGGATATAGCATCTGTTCTAGAAAGACTTTTGCGTAAATACGTTTCTTTACTTCTTGAATTTCTTCAATTTCATTCCATATTTTAAATATATTCTGTTTTGTCAGAATGGGATTAATTGTAATTTTATGCGGATGTTGGATTGTTGATTGTATAGTGGTTAATAATAGATCACTTTTAGGTTTAAGTAATACAAAACGATTATAGGACATTACATCTAAAATAACCATTTCATCATGGAAATTAGCTTCTAAATCATTCACAAGTTTTCTAGCAAAGTCATGATAATCTTCCACAATCACAATGCAGGAAACAATATCTTTTCTACTCTTATTTCGTTCTAAATAAGCACCAATATGGAATGCGATAAAGGCAATCTCATCTTCATTAATTTCTATATGATAAAGTACCGCAAATTTATGTGCAAAGAATACAGCCATATCATAAATTGGCGCATAATCCTTCTTTATTTGAGAACCAATTGGATTTGGATAACTTACATGATAAGTAGCACGTTGATAAACATTATACATATGCAAAGTAAATTGAAGAAGAAAATCATCATCAATCTTTGGAATATCATAACGGGTAATCATTTCCTGCGCAATCAACATGATATTATCTAAAAACCGTTGATCAATAAAATTAGAAAGTTTATTAAAATCTAAATCATCAAATGAATAGTGTTCTATTGATAAAGCAATTAATATAAGAATCTGTTGGAAATCTTTTTCAGGAATGGTACTGTTATATGTATTTTCAAAGAATTGTGCAATTCTGTTCGCAAGCTCGATTATTTCATTCTTCTGGTCAAAATGTTCAATCAATTTATTGGCATCAATTAAGTTATCCGATGTATTTAACGTATTTTTTGATTCTAAGCGAATAATGATAATCAATATATGTACCAGAAGATTGTTTAAAGCATAATTATTCAACAACAATTCACAATCCTGACAGATGTTGTACAGTTCATGTAAAACCTGATCGATATCAAAGGAAGGAAACAGCTTTTTTAAGGTTTCTGTAGATGTAAAATAGCCATATACATTATTAGTCGCAATATGACCTACCAGTTTTCTTTTATCCTGTTCATTGCCGCTTAAATAAAATTGGTAATCGTGCGTTTGAATTTTTATATTGAAATTTTTCACTAACTTTTTAATCTTTGGCAAGACATTATTCATAATGGTGCTTTCACTCACATGCAGTTCTTCTGCGATATCAAATACAGAAATACCTTCTTTAGATGATAGTAGCTTTGATAAAACCAGATGGGAACGTGCATCTATAATTTCTTCTGTTTTATCTTCGATTGTATCTGGTAAATCGGTACGGATACGATAGCCATATTTTGAAGATTCAATCAGCTGGCACTGTTCTTCATTTATTTCATTAATATAATTGCGAATTGTCCTTTCACTAACACCTATCATTTTTGATAAAGAGGCAGATGAAAGCCATGCAGATGAACTTTTTAAAACATTGATCAATTCAATCATTTTATCCTTTTTCATGATGTTAATATCTCCTGTTATCCCTTGTTTGATTATATCATATGTATTTTATGAATCCTATTTATTTTATACCTTACTATGGTAGGATATATATATCTTATATCAAATGTGATATAAAGAAAAATTATAATTTTTCCTCTTAGGTGGCAAGTCATCTATATTGCCGGCATGTCGGAAAAAAGTGTGTTAGAAGAAAACTTGAATCTTGATTATAGTATAGGTGTCGAAAGAGAAAGGAGAAATGAAAAATGATAAGAATTTTATTAGCATGTGGAATTGGCGCATCTACCGGATTTATGGCAGCAAATATGCGAAAGATTGCGAAACAGCAGGGATTAGACGTTAGTGTACATGCAGTCAGTAAATCACAGGTAATGGAATACGCAGATAAAATTGATGTATTGTTGCTGGGACCTCACTTTTCAAGTGAAGTAGCGAAATATCAAAATCAGCTAAATGATCATGGTGTAAAAGTTACATCCATAGACCCTGATGATTATGCTGCTTTGGATGGGGAAAGTATTTTAGAAACAGCATTAGATTTAATGGAAGAATAAAAATAAGAGAGGAAAAGGATTATGAAAAAGATTCAAGCATGGATAGAAAAGTATTTAGTACCAATTTCAAATAAGATAACATCAAATTACTGGTTCAGTATTGTGGCAGATGCTATCTTGTATATCGTACCATTCTCAATGGTAAGTGCCATTCCAAGTTTATGGTCAATTCTATTAAAGTTTTTCCCAGAATTACCAGATTTATCACCACTTAGCCAGTATTCCTTTGGCTTAATCGGATTGTTTGTCGTATTTATTATTCCTTATAACTGTCTGGTAAAGGAAGAAAAGAAAGACCGTTCCCTGATTGCTGGTTTTACAGGTATCGGTACGTTCATGTTATGTATGAATATCACAAAAACCGATGGTGGTTCCCTTGTTGATTTAGGTAAATTTGGCGCTGGTGGTATGTTTACCGCAATGTTTGTAGGATTAATTGTGGCAGTGATCTATCGTTGTCTGGCAAGATTTTCTTTCTTTGGTGAAGATAGTGTATTGCCAGATTTCGTAAAAAACTGGTTTGATAATATTATCGCAATTTTACTAAGCTTATTTGCAGGATATATTGTGACATTTGTGCTTAAGGTTGATGTATTTACAATGGTTCAGTTCTTAATGAAACCAGTAACCGGGTTTGCACAGAGTTTGCCTGGATTTATTACAATCGTATGTTTACAGAATATCTTCTATTTCTTTGGTATCAGTGGATGGGTATTTACTCCTGTTACACGTACAATTACACAGGCAGCGATTGCAGAAAATGCAGCAATGATGGCTGCTGGTAAAGCCGCAACAAATGTATATTCCTTTGGCGCAAGTCGTTATTATCACATTGGTGGACAGGGCGCAACACTACCTGTCGCTATCATGATGTTATTCGCAAAAAGCAAACGTTATCGTCTGTTAGGGAAAGCGACAATTATTCCAAGCTGTTTCAATATCAATGAACCATTGCAGTATGGCGCAATTGTTAATAACCCATTCATGTTTATACCAACCGTTGTTTTAAGTATATTATTGCCTGCAATTACATGGTTGTGTTTAACATACGGCTTTGGCACAATTCATTATGTAAACTTCGACATGAACTTCTTACCAAATCCAATTTGTGCATTTATCATGTCTGGTGGAGATTGGAGAAATGCAGTTATCGTTTTGATCAACTTAGCAGTCGCAGCTGTTGTATGGTATCCATTCTTTAAAGCCGCTGATAAAGATATGGCAGAGAAAGAAATCATCAAAGAAAAAGAAAAGGCAGCTAAAAAAGCCGCAAAGCTTGCCGCTAAACAAGCAAAAGTAACTGAAGAATAGGATGTGTTGCACATGGAAAATAAAACAGATATTAATGTTGTTGCCATGGAAGTAATTTTAAATGCTGGTAATGGTAGAGAAAATATTGATCAGTCCTTAGAAGAAATGGCATTATTCCATTTTGATAAAGCAGAGGAACTGTTAAAAAAAGCAGAAGATGATATTGTAAAAGCACATATTGCACAAACAAAAGTAATACAGGGACAGGTAAGTGGAGAAGAAACAGAATATTCATTACTGTTTATCCATGCACAGGATACCATTATGACAATCAATACAGAGCTGAGAATGGCTCAGAAAATGATGCCAGTCTTTAATGCTTTATATGAGATGAATAAATAGAAAAAGGAGCTAATTTATTATGAATTCAGAATTTCCAAAAGGGTTTTTATGGGGTGGCGCAACTGCCGCAAATCAAATAGAAGGTGCCTGGAATGAAGGAGGCAGAGGACCTGCGACTTCTGACTTTGCACGATTGATCACAAAAGAAATACGAGCAACAGAAGGACCTTATGATGTACATGTACCACACAATGCCGCATCAAAAGAAATGGTAGAAGATATGAAACTACATCCGGAAAACTGGGAGCTTCCGAAAAGACGTGGCATTGACTTCTATCATCATTATAAAGAAGATATTGCACTATTCGCAGAAATGGGATTTAAAGTTTTTAGAATGAGTATTTCCTGGTCAAGAATTTTTCCAAATGGCGATGATGATACACCAAATGAAGAAGGTCTACAATTTTATGATCATGTATTCGATGAATGTATAAAATATGGAATCGAACCAATGGTAACATTATCTCATTTTGATACACCTTTACACTTAGCGGAAGAATATGGCGGTTTCTTAAGTCGTCATACGGTAGATGCCTTTGTAAAATATGTAGAAACAGTCATTAAACGATATAAGGGAAAAGTAAAATACTGGTTAACATTTAATGAAATCAATAATGTATTATCTAATCCTTTTACAAGTAGTGGAATGATCTTAGATGGTGCACCAACACCAGAATCAGGTAATAACTATCTGGGTAATTGGCAATTGAAATTCCAGGCTGTACACAATCAAATGGTCGCAAGTGCATTAGCAGTTAAGAAATGTCATGAAATCGATCTAAACGCAAAAATGGGAAATATGCTGTGTCGTTTAGAAAACTATGCAGAAAGCGCAAAACCAGAAGATCAGCTACAGGTATTATTTGAAGATCATTTCAACTGGTTCTTTACAGATGTACAGGCAAAAGGGGAATATCCATATTACATGCAACGCTTCTTTGATGAAAATGATATTCATATCAAAATGGAACCAAATGATGAAAAGATTTTAAAAGAAGGCTGTGTAGATTTCATCACAATCAGTTATTACATGACATATGTTATGCGTTACAAAGGTGAAACAGTACCTAAGCCAACAGGAAGATTAGTATCAGATATTAAAAATCCTAACTTGAAGATGTCTGCATGGGGATGGCCAATTGATCCAATCGGATTTAGAATTACATTAAATCATATTTATGATCGTTATCATTTGCCAATCTTTATCTCAGAAAATGGCTTAGGTGCTGTAGATCATGTAGATGAAAATGGTTATGTAGAGGATGATTATCGTATTGAATATATGAAAGCTCATATCGAACAAATGCATGAAGCTATCAAAGATGGTGTGGATGTATTTGGATATGCATGGTGGGGTCCTATTGACTTAGTATCTTCTGGAACATCAGAAATGACAAAACGTTATGGTATGATTTATGTAGATTATGATGATTATGGAAATGGTACTGGAAAACGTAGTAAGAAAAAATCTTTCTATTACTACAAGAAAGTGATAGCATCTAATGGTGCGGATTTAGAGAATAATTAAGTCAGACAAAATGTCTGGCTTTTTTTCTTTTATAATTATATATGTAGTCGTTATATCCCAAAAATTCGTTTAATATCAAAGATTATATGAAATCAAAACTTTTTAGAAAGTTATAAATACCATCCTGATCACTTCTGCCACATAAGATATCTGCTGATTGTTTACATTGTTCGCTGCCATTGCCCATACATACACCAAGCATGGCATCTTCCATCATTTCAATATCACTTCCACTATCGCCAAATGCCATATATGCATTATCTGCTAAGTTCCAATATTTCATTAATGTATGAATACCACTAGGTTTTGTGACATCTTTAGGGAATAAATCAGTATTGGTTCCTCCAGTATATTGAATGCGAACATTTGGCATATGTTGAAAATAAGGTTCATATGAAAAACCAATCGGCATAAGCAATGTTATCAATAAAGCCTTTTCTCCATGATAGGGATGTATCTTATCAACGGTTAAGTGAAAGCGTGATTTAAAGGGTTCTAAAAGAGAACTATCCATTGTAAAAAAGTTGTCATCGCCTACAATATAAGCAGGAATCTGATGTTTCTGGGCAATACGAAATATTTCATTTAATTCATCTTGTGAGAAGCTATTTTCCTCAATCAGTTGATAATGTTCATCATAAACCTCTTGACCACCAGCGGATACGATTCCATCCCAGTTTATATCTTTTAAAACAGGCAGCTCTATAGCACTGGAAAAAGGTCTGGCACTTGCTAGTGCTACTTTGTATCCATGTTGTTGAAGTGCTTTGACAGCCTGAATATTTGAATCAGGGATGCGATGGGTAATTTGATCATAATATGTTCCATCAATATCAAAGAATACAGCTTTTATGTGTTCTTTTAATTGTATTATTTTCTGTTCATTCATATATATTTCTCCCATTTTTCTATATTAATATATTAAGTATAACGCGAATAATATGATTTGAGAAGGTATAATAAGATAAGTTTTTATGATGTCATCATCACATGTGAAGAACATAGTGTAATCGGCGGTTTATTCAGTGCAGTAAGTGAAGTAATCGTACAAAATGATTATTCATGTAAAGTGATACCAGTTGCAGTGATGGACACCTTTGGAGAAAGTGGTAAGCCAGAAGAATTATTAGAGAAATATGAAATCAATGCAGCAAGTATATTGAAAAAATTAAATGAACTATTGTAGAATGACATCCATCTGGTGATATGCTAGATGGATGTTTTATGTATGAATAAAAATATATATTTTATGAAAAATCGTTATATAATAGACAAGAAAAAGGGGATAGATTATATGAAAAAATATTTAGAAGGAATTGCATTACTACGATTTGAAAGTGAGCTTATTGAAAAAAGTGGTGTTTCAAAAGAACGTTTTCATAAGCTTTCTGATACACAAGCAGAAGATGTTTATTATAAAATTTGTGAGCGTTATGCGGATAAATCTAAAACATATAAAAATGGCTTACATTGGGCGAATATAAATGGCTACAGTAAGAAAAGTATGAAAGATTTTAGGGGATCTTATCCTGTAAATTATACAGAGTGGTATCATCAGTTAACAAATATTATATCGGAAAAGAATATGGTATATTTTTTGATTGATCGTGGAGGTTTTTATGATACAGGTGAAAAGTTTTGGATATTTGAAAGTTATGTGAAAGATTTAATTCAAACACTAGATTTATTAAATCAAACCGCATTTTTAGATATTGGCTGGTCAGATTATTATATTGTTTCAAAAAAATATGAATGGCTGATAGGATTCAATCATCATGATGTTGTATCTTTTATTGGAAAAAGTTTAAATTTAAGTAGTATCGAATAATATTCATATGGATATGTAAAGGAACCTTGATATAATACGAAAGGTATGTTAAATTATAGGTGTAAAGGAACCTTTACATTAGAGAGGAGGCCTAAGATTGGAAAATAAGGTTGAAGAGTTAAGAAAGAACTTAGGATTAAGTCAGGAAGAATTTGCGAAAGCAATCAAAGTATCCCGACAGACAGTCAGTTCTATTGAAAATGGCAAATATAATCCCTCTTTGGAATTGGCCTTTATCATCTCTGATTTTTTTGGCATTTGTATAGAAGAAATATTTCTTCATGAAAGGAGTAAATCAAATGAAAAAAAGTAATTTTATCACTGGTATCATATACATCTTCATTGGTGCGGTTTGTTTATACTTTGCTCTTACTACAGAAACGAAGCTTGATGGTTTATTGTTTGGATTTGCCGGAGCCGGCATTGTGCCAGGAATTGCATTTGTGATGAAATATTTCTACTGGAATCATCCTGATCATAAACAAGAATTCACAGAAATACTTGAAAATCAACATATCGAGCAACATGATGAATTAAAAAATAAACTTGCTAATCAATCAGCACGATATATATTCATCATAAATATAATGATCATTAGTGCTTCTACAGTAATATTCTCAATATTAGGATCATTAGAAGTATTGGAAAACACAAAAGTTATGGTATTTTATCTGGCAGCATTTCTTATCTTTCAAATTGTTTCCTTCAATATCATTTACCAACATCTATTGAAAAAACATTAAAAAAGTCCGACCAAAATGGAATACAACTCCAATATGGTCGGATATTTTATATTTCTAAAGTAAAACCGCAATAAAATCCATGAACATTCGGGCAAGCTTTCTCTAAATCTTCAAAACATTTTTCCCCTGTACAATGTCCTGTATAAAACGCAATGGGTTCCTTCTTTAAACATTCCATCAATTGATGCATGGTTTCATCATTTTCTAATACGCCACGGGAATTACTGGATAAATGAAAACCACTAAAAACATAAGCAATATCAGGCGCAATCTTTTTCGCACAGGATAAAATATTTAAGATACCCTGATGTGCACATCCTCCAAATAAGACGGTTTCTTTATCTTTGATAATCACACTTTGTTCATGATTAAATGAATCTTTTTCTAAACCATTTTGATGTTCTACCATCAAAGAAGAATTCAACACTGGTTCCGGGTATAAATGACAAGTATTTTGTATTATCATCATACCATCATCTATGGTAAAATTGGAAGATAACCAGGTAATACGTGAAGAGTGTAGGATAGTTTTCGGTAATCCCATGTAATGATATCCATCATTTCTTCCTGAATAAAATGCTTGTTTAGCCTGCTCCTGAATATAGATATCCGCAGTTTTATTGATTTCCATAAAATATGGCAATCCACCACCATGATCATAATGCCCATGTGTGATAATACAAATATCCACAAGCTTTAAATCAATTCCTAATAATTCAGCATTCTTGATAAATGTATCATCCTGCCCACAATCTATCAAAATTCGATGCTTTTGTGTTTCTACATATATTGACAAACCATGCTGAGCGCTTAAATCAGAATGTGTATGATTATCCACTAAAACAATAATTCTCATACGAAATCCTCCCTTATTTTATTCTTATTCAGTATACTTCTTTTTTAGATGATATACACCCCTGTTTAATCTTTTTATTTTAATTTTCCATATAAAATATTGCGTGAGCCAAACGATAACGAAGATAAAGATAAATATGCTAAGATATGTGATAAATCCCATGAATGTATGTTCCATCCAGTTTAAAACATAAGCAATTGGCAGCATTAACATAGCGGATATCATAAAATATAATCCTGTTTGTTTTGCGATACTCCACTCCTCATGCTCCCATATCATCGAAGCCATCGCAAAGCCACTACCCATAACACCACACAGGAAAGTCTGTAAAATCACAGCATAAATTTCACTTCCTACATAATCAATTAAATCTGGAATCACAGGAGAATAATATCCATGTGCCCATATCAAAGAAATGATAATTGTAATAACATAACCAATAGCGATACCTAATGGAAAGCCTAATAAACCTCTTAGAATCATTTGTTTTTTCATTTTCTTCACCTCATATTCCTAATATACGTTTCATTTTTGTGACATAACGGCGTGAAACATAAGTGACTTTACCATTTGATAAAGAAACACAAATGGTGCCGACAAAACTTAAATCAAATTCCTTAATCTTACTAAGATTGACAATTTCTGAATTAGAAATCCGTATAAATCGATGTGAATCCAGACGTTTCTCCACTTCATATAAACGTAAACGCAGTTGATATATGCCATCATCTGTTTCTGCCAGTATCTTACCATTTTCTGAATAAATGTGTATGATATGCTCTTCCTCTAAAATTCGCATGATATTATCTTGAAAACCTAAAATCACCTGTGGTGTTTCATCTGATATCTTTTTGATGAGTTCATTTATTTCATCATTCATTTTATCAGTTAAGATGATAACTTTTGGTTCTGTATAATGATCATCAATTTTTACCTCTACCTGCATACGATCACCCCTTTGACAGTTACAGTATAGCAATCAATCCTTCTTTCATCTAGTATAAAACGATAGGTGGCCTATATTTTCATATAAGTGGTCATTTTTCATATATAAAGAAAAGAATTTTTACATGGTTTCTACATTTTTGAAGAATGTTTTGGTACTTGAAAATATATTATAGAAAAAAGAACAAAATAGTTATGCTTTTTCATAGTTTTGCGTTATAATGTAAAAGCTATTGAGGTGATGAACATGAAAATTATCGTAGGATTAGGAAATCCTGGTAAGGAATATGAAAATACAAGACACAATTCTGGATTCAAAGTCATGGATGAAATTGCGAAAGAATGTGGAGTTTCTATCGAACAGAAAAAGTTTAAGGCACTCATTGCGACTACCCGTATCGGTGGGGAACAGGTCATGTTAATGAAACCACAAACGTATATGAATAACAGTGGAGAGGCATTGATTGAAGCTGTGAAATTCTATCATGTGGATGTGGAGGATATTCTTGTCATTTATGATGATATGGATATGCCAGTTGGTAAAATCCGTCTACGTGAAAAAGGCAGTGCCGGAGGACAAAATGGTGTAAAAAGTATCATTGCACATTTACATACCCAAGACTTTAAACGTATTCGCGTTGGTATCGGCAAAGATGCACGGGTCCCTGTTGTTGACTGGGTACTTGGAAAAATTAGAAAAGAAGATCAGGCAGAGTATGAAAAAGCTGTCGCAAATGCGAAAGATGCCGCTATCTTTTCCATCACGCATTCCTTTGTGGATACCATGAGTAATTTCAATAAGAAATAGGTGAGAACATGGATATCTTATTAAGAGAACTAAAGGATAATGAAGCCTTACAAAGCATTCTGCATAAGCAAAGCAATCTGGGCAATTTATCCTTAAGTGAGGAAGCATTACTATTGGCTGCGGCTTTCAAACAACAGCCAAAAAATCTGTTTGTGATCAAGAATAATACTTATACAGCACAAAAGCTTTACGAGCGTTTAACCACCCTGCTAGAAGACGATGTGCTGCTTTTCGTCATGGAAGATTCTTTACGTGTAGAAGCAATTGCAGCTTCACCTGAAAGTAAAGCAAATCAGATGGAGTCTATGGCAGCAATGATGGATGGAAAACCACGTATTGTGGTATTGAATACGGCAGCCGCTATTCGCTATATGCCATCTCCAGAAGTATTTCAACAGCATTTCATCTCATTGAAAACAGATCAAGAAATTGAATACGATGATTTAAAAGCGTTACTGTTTGAGGCAGGATATACCTATGTCAATCGTGTAGATCAGCCATTATGCTATGCCGCCCGTGGTGGTATCATTGATGTTTATTCCATGAATTATGAACATCCTTTGCGTATAGAATTCTTTGATAATATCATTGATAGTATTCGTTTCTTTGATATTTCTACACAAAGAACCATTGAGGTCATCAAGGAAGCACACATTGTACCAGCAAGTGATCTGTTATTCACAGATAAAGAAATTGCCTGTATCACAGAACGTGTAAATGAAGAACTATCAAAACAAGAAACGCAGCTACATGAAAGCTATCGTGAAACATTAAAAAATCGTATAGATGAAGATTTAGATGCCATCAGTAATCGTATGCCGGAAGCAAGACTATATCGTTACTATGCATATCTGGATGAACATGCGACAATCTTTGATTATATGCAGAAAGCATGGATTATTGTATCCAGTAAAGAAGAAGTCAAAGAAGCAAATAAGCATATCCTGGAAGAAAATATTGCCTATCTTCAGGAACTGTTTCAAGAAGGACAGGCATTATATAAATTTCAGGTATTTGAAGAATTAAATAAAGTACTTGCCAAACATCAAACCATTGAATTTAACATGTTTGTGGATTATAAAAAACCTGTATCTTCACAAATCATGACGATGGCTCTGGGAGATATCAACTTAGAGCGAACAATGAAAGAAATCATCACTGAATCCAGAAAACGCCGTGTATTGTTATGTCTGGATGATAAAGAAATTCCACAAGTAGAAAAGATTCTAAATGAAGAAAATATCGCTTATCGTAAGGTTAAGGAACAGGATACACT
This sequence comes from Absiella sp. AM29-15, assembly GCF_003434225.1. Lineage (NCBI taxonomy): Bacteria > Bacillati > Bacillota > Erysipelotrichia > Erysipelotrichales > Erysipelotrichaceae > Amedibacterium > Absiella sp. AM29-15. The sequence goes on along the minus strand of NZ_QVFL01000001.1, from coordinate 312,920 downwards.
GGAAGAAGGTATTTCCATTCTTTGTAAGAAGATGGTAGAAGGTTTTACCTGTCTAAAAGAAAATATCAGCGTATATACTAGTAAAGAACTGTTTCACACAATAAAAAAAGCTAGCCGTTTTAGTAATAAATTTAAAGAAGCGGAAGTTTTACACGATTATCAAGAGTTGAATGTTGGCGACTATGTTGTACATAATCAGCATGGTATTGGTCGCTATATGGGGATTATCAATAAAGTGATGGATGGTGTCCACAAGGACTTTTTACATATCGTATATAAAGGTGATGCGGAGCTATTGGTACCACTTGAACAATTCCGTTTGATTAGAAAGTTTGTATCCAAAGAAGGTGCTTCGCCAAAGCTGAATAAGCTTGGCAGCAATGATTGGGAAAAGACCAAGAAAAAGGTTAGTGAAAAGATTGCGGAACTGGCAGATCGTTTGATTCATCTGTATGCTAACCGTGATGAAAATATCGGATTCGCTTTCAGTAAAGATACCCCCATGCAGGAACAATTTGAAAAAGATTTCCCTTATGAATTGACAGTAGATCAGGATATTGCTGTTCGAGAAATAAAAAAGGATATGGAAAGCCATAAACCAATGGATCGTTTATTATGTGGGGATGTAGGATTTGGGAAAACAGAAGTCGCAGCCCGTGCAGCATTCAAAGCAGTTGTGGATAATAAACAGGTCGCATTCTTATGTCCAACAACAATTTTATCTTTACAGCACTATAAAACCTTTATCAAACGATTTGAAAATTTCCCTGTCACGATCGCAGTTATCAATCGATTTATCACACCTGCAGATCAAAGAAAAATCTTAGAAGGATTAAAAGAGGGAACGATTGATATATTGATTGGTACCCATCGTCTGTTAAGTAAAGATGTTGTTTATAAAGACTTAGGACTTTTAGTTATCGATGAGGAACAGCGATTTGGTGTAGAACATAAAGAAAAAATCAAAGAATTAAAAAACAGTGTCGATGTATTAAGCCTGAGTGCAACGCCAATTCCAAGAACCCTGCAAATGTCTTTGATTGGTATTCGTTCTTTATCACAACTAGAAACACCACCATTAAATCGTATGCCGGTACAAACCTATGTTATTGAAAAAAACTTCTCTATGATCAAAGAAATCATACAACGAGAACTGGCAAGAAATGGGCAGGTATTCTATTTATACAACAATGTAAAAGAAATATATAACGTAGCCGCTAAACTAAGAGAAGCGCTGCCGGATATTGAAGTCGGAGTTGCCCATGGAAAGATGGAGCGAGATGATATCGAAGATGTCATGATGCAGTTTACGGATAATAAATATCAGGTTTTGGTATGTACAACTATCATTGAAACTGGTATTGATATTCCAAATGCAAATACGATTTTAATAGAAGATGCCGATCATTTTGGTTTGAGTCAGTTATATCAGATCAAAGGCCGAGTAGGCCGAAGTGATCGTTTGGCCTATGCATATCTGATGTATTCACCTGATAAACAATTAAGTGAAATTGCGATGAAACGATTAAAATCTATCAAAGAATTTACACAATTGGGCAGTGGATATAAAATTGCCATGCGAGATTTGACCATTCGTGGTGCTGGCGATATGCTGGGACCTCAGCAGGCAGGATTTATTGATACTGTAGGTATTGATATGTACATTGAAATGTTAAATAGTGCCATCATGGAAAAGAAGGGTATTAAAAAAGAAGTAAAACCTGTGATGAAAAAAGCAAATGTGAAAGTAGATGCGTATATCCCACACGAATTTGCGAATGAAGATTATGAAAAAATCACATTGTATCAGCGTATGGATGCGATCACAACTAAAAAAGAGCTATTGGATATGCAGGAAGAAATCAAAGATAATTATGGAAAACTGCCTAAAGCAGTGCAATTATTATTTGAAAAGAAACGTCTGGATATCTTATTGAATGAACCTCATGTAGAAAATATTACTGAGGAACAGAAGTTCGTCAATGTGACATTTACGAGTGCATGGTCTACCAGAATTGATGGTGTAAAATTGTTTGAAATGATGACATCTATATCAAAAGATACACGTATTCGTTATGTGAACAGCAAAATTTCTATGAAGCTACCTAAGACGAAAGATTGGTTATATAAGATGGTAGAAATCTTAGAGCGTACAGATGAATTAGTTATAAAAAATGCATAAAACTGATGAGAATATCATCAGTTTTTCTCTATATGTAAGATAAATTGGAGAGTAACTTGTCAATAGAAGTTGTAACGAACGGCAGAAATCTGCAACAAGTGGAATACCCGTTCATAGAAGAATGATAATATGTCAAGAAAATTGTTGTGAATGGTAGAATTTTGTTATGAACTGCGGTGTTTCAATTAAGTCAACAGATATGTGATGAACTGCATAATTTTGTGATGAACTGCAATATTTTTTGAACAAAGTTTTACATATATAATTTTCTGATACTAATTATGGTATAATTAATAAAATAGTTAAGGAGGTAAGTGATATGGAAATAAATAATGATGTAAAGATAAGTGATGTAAGTAATTTTATGACATTAGAACCAATGCACTTAAATGTGATGCCAAAAAAGCAAAATAAGAAAATAGCAGTGTTAAATATGATTGCAACACAATTTGATGAAAACAAAAAATATTCTGAAGCAGAAGTAAATGAAATTTTAAAACCTGTTTATGATGATTTTGTTTTACTTAGAAGATATTTAATAGATTATAAATTTCTAATGCGTGAGAAAGATGGTAGTTGTTACTATATAAATAAGTAAATCAACTAAAAAAGTTTCTAAAAAGCATTGACAGCGTTTTCATTTGATGCTAATATGTAAGCGAATTAAATGGACTGTAACTCTCGTGAGGCATAACCATTATAGGTTAGTCATGCGAGAGTTTTTATTTGTAGGAGGGATACTTATGATGAATTTATTTAAAAAAGATAACGATTTATGTGCGCCAGTTGCAGGAGTATGCCAAGATATTATAAATTGTAAAGATAATGTATTTGCTTCTAAAACACTAGGGGATGGGGTTATGATAATACCTAGTGAAAACACAATAAAAGCTCCATGTAATGGGAAAATATCTTCACTCTTTCCAACAAAACACGCAATAGGCATAATAACAAAGGATAAAAAAGAGATATTAATTCACATTGGTATTGATACAGTAAATCTTAATGGAGAGCATTTTCAATCATATGTTTCTGTAGGGGATAAAATAAAAAAAGGGGAAAAACTGATAACGTTTGATCAACAGTATATGGAAAAGAATGATATAGATATGTCAACAATCATTATATTATTAAATGGTGATAAATTTAGATATAAAAAAAGACTTTTAAATGGTAATATAATAGCAGGAGATAAAATAATTGAATTTGAAAGTGGTGATTAAATGGAATTAATTAAAAAAATTAATAATAATTTTGCTGTTGCTAGAGATAGCTTGGGTCAGATTATTATTGTTTCTGGCAAAGGTATTGGATTTGAAAAAATGCCAAGTGAAATAAAAGATTTAAGTAAAATAGCAAGAACTTATTATGACGTCGATGAAAGATACATTGATCTTATTCAACAATTACCTGAGGATATTGTAAATTTATCTACTAAAATTGTTGATTATGCATCATCAAAACTACAACAAAAATTAAATCCTAACTTATTTTTTACATTAGCAGATCATATAAATTTTGCAATAAAAAGATATAAACAAGGAGTTAAATTTGAATTTGGTATTACTTATGAAATGAAATATCTCCACCATGAAGAAATGATAATTGGTGAATATATCGTTAAAATATTAAATAAGAGATTTCAAATAAAATTACCAGAAGATGAAGCAGCAGTTATCGCAATGCATTTACTAGAAGCTGAAACTCATTATGATAAAAATATAAACAACGATATTAATATCAATCATCTTATGGAAGAAATATGTAAAATATTAACAAGAAACCTTAATATTGAAATAAATAAAGACGGATTCAATTATTGTAGATTTGTTACACATGTACAATATTTGATTCAGCGGAGAAATAAAAAAAGTGCATTATCAAGTGATAATGAAAAATTATTTCAAACAATGATTGACGAATTTCCATATACTTATCAATGTATTAAAGATATTCATCAATATTTTGATGAAGAATTGAAGTGGAACATAAGTGAAGAAGAAATGTTATATCTTATGTTACATATAAATAGACTTTGTAATAACGAGGACTGTTACCATTAGGGCATAACCTCACAAAGAGCTTATAAACAGCTAATTTGTGAGGTTTTTATTATAGTAATAAATCATATTGCGCGCGAATATGATTCGTTATAAAAAAATACGAGGAGAATTAAAATGAAAAATAAAAGAGAAATGGCTCAAAAAATCTTAGAAAAAATGGGTGGTATGGAAAACATTTCAAATGTATTTCATTGTATGACAAGACTTAGATTCAACTTAAAAGATATAGGATTAGTTAATTTAGAAGATGTTAAACAAATCGAAGGAGTTGTAGGTGTTCAAATTTGTTCAGGTGAAATTCAAGTTATTATTGGACCAGCAGTTGAATCTGTATACAATGAAGTAATCGACATTACGGGTTTAGCTAAAACATCACAAATTGATGAAGATTTAGATAACCTTAATCAAAAAGAAAAATGGTCAATTAAGAAAATATGTAATGATATATTAAATGTATTTTCTGCTTGTATAACGCCATTGATACCATTATTTGTAGTTATCGGTATTTTCAATATGATTGCAGTTTTGATAGGACCACAATTTTTAAAACTTGTAAGTGAAGAATCAGATATTTATAAGAACTTTTATTATGTATCTCAAGCTATATTATACTTTCTACCAATAATGATAGCTTACACAGCTTCAAAACATTTTAAATGCAATACATTGATAACATTGGCGTTAGCAGCTTTTATGCTATATCCAGCTTTGACAGAGATTATTAAAGAAGGCACATCGTTTACTATATTTGGATTACCAATGCCGTTAGTAGATTATAGCAATTCTTTGATTCCAATGATGCTAATACCTTGGGTTCAAAGTTATTTAGAAAGATTTTTAAATCGCTACATACCTGATGTTATAAAAGTAATTTTTGTACCTTGTGGAACAATATTAATTATGTTACCAATAAGTCTATGTTTATTAGGACCAATTGGTAATTATATTGGGGTATTTTTAGGTCAATTTATAGCATGGTTATATAGTGTAGCAGGACCATTAGAAACTGCTTTTGTTGGAGCATTATGCGTATTTTCAATTGTGTTTGGATTTACAAAACCAATTTTCTTCATTTGCGTGACAACACTTATGTCTACTGGTGTTGAGTATACATTCTTACCAATAGCAATGGTAATTGGCAATTGGGTTATGCTTGGTGCTTTAGCAGGATATATATTTACAGAAAAATCAGTAGATAAGAAACAATTTGGCATTACTTGTTTTGTTTCATTATTTCTTGGAGGTGTTTCTGAACCAGGCGTGTTTGGAGTATTTTTGAATAATAAAAATTCTTTGATTGCGACAGCTATTGCAGGTGCTGTTTCTGGTTTATATATAGGTATTATGAATGTAGGTTATTATGTATTTGGACCAAGTTCGTTTTTAAATGTTATGGGATTTATTGGAGGTCCATCTACTAATTTCTTACATGGATGTATAGGAGCTGGGATAGCGTTTGTTTGTGCTCTTGTAATAATGTTAATCTTACAGAAAAAAAATAAAAAGGTCTATTAAATAGAAATCTAATCTATATGATATAAAAAACAGGAGGAAAAATATTATGAAAGAAAAGAAAATGATTTTAGCAAACATTGGATCAGGGTCAAGTTATTTACCTGATATCGCAGAAATGCTGATTGAAAGAAGAGAAACAATGAAAGTAGAAGAATGGCGTTTAATGGATATAGATAGTTATCGTCTAAATTGTACTGGAAACTATGTAAAAAAGATGTTTAAAGATGCTGGAATGAATACCAAAATCATATTAACAATGAATCTTGAGGAAGCAGTAAAAAATTGTGACTTTGTTATTTCTACAATTCGTCCAGGTAAATCTGATATGAGAAATATAGATGAAACAATTCCTTTCAAACATGGTTTAATTGGTCAAGAAACGACAGCGCCAGGTGGCATGATTATGGGATTTAAAACTATTCCAGCTATGTTAGATATTGCAGACGCAATTAAAAAATATGCTAAATCTGGCTGTTATTTAATAAACTTGGCGAATCCATCAGGCATGATTGCGGAAGCTTTAAATCGCCATACAGATATTAAATTTGCAGGTTTATGCAATGGTCCAACAGTTATTCGAAATGCGATGAAAGAAATCTATGGAAAGGAAAATCCTGATGATGTATTTGTAGAAGTAATTGGCTTAAATCATTTGATTTGGTGTAAAGTCTTCTATAAAGGGGAAGATGTTACAAATGACGCATTCAAAGAACTATTAAAATGGTCAGAAATAAATTTACCAGCATTAAGAAAAGAATTTGTTGATGTAAGTTTACAAGAGTTTATTGGCTATATCCCAATGGGACCATATTTAGGTTTCTATTATGATTTTCCAGGAAACTTTGAAGATTTACAGAAATATTCTAAAAATCACTGGGAAGGTATGGTTAAACATGTACAAAAACATGTTGGTGATGTCATTGATGATTTAACAATGCCTGAAAATGCTACACGCGCAGAATGTGTTAAAGTAATTGAAAAAAGAACGTTTGAATTATATGAAAAACTAGATCCAAGAGCATATCAGCTTGCATGCAATACACGTGGAGGAAAAGGCTATGGAGAAGCAGGCATTACATTGATTAATGCTTTATGGAATAATACAAATGAAATTTTTAGTCCTGATGTAAGAAGCATGGGAACAATTCAAGATTTTGATCCTAATTGTGTATGTACTACAACTTCATTAGTAAATGCTTCTGGTATACATCCAATTGCTTTTCCAAAATTGCCAGGACATATGATGAGTAAAATATATGCAGCTAAAGAATATGAAAAATTGGCTGTGGAGGCTGCCGTTACTGGAAGTTATCATGCTGCATTAGAAGCTTTAGTAGCGAATCCACTAATTAATTCTTATGATCATGCAAAGGCAGCTTTGAATGAGCTACTAATTTTGGAAAAAGATTATTTACCTCAATTTAAAGAGGCAATTGAAGAATTAGAGAAAGGTAATGAACCTAAAAATTAATGATTATATAATTATATCGCTAAAATGGAGGAACTCTATATAAAATTTTTCAATTGATATTGTAACGAACGCTCATAATTTGTAATGAAAAGAAAAAAGTGATTTATAGCGTAATATACTATAAATCACTTTTTCATTATTCCTCGTCTTCTAATAATTCCATTGCTTCATGTGAAGTGATTTCCATAATCTGATGATAAAACTCTTTTTGTTTCATATCTCCACGATCCAATACCTGCGCAATCTTGCCATCCATAATAAATAATAAACGTTTTGCATAACTTGCAATCATAGAATCATGCGTAACCATTAAGATGGTAACACCTTCTTCTTTATTTAACTTTTTCAATAACTGCAATATCTCATGAGAGTTTTTGGAATCCAGATTTCCTGTAGGTTCATCCGCAACAATTAGTTTTGGATTAGTAATCAATGCTCTGGCGATGGCTACACGTTGACATTGTCCACCAGAACATTCCGTTGGATATTTATCTAATAATTCTTTAATACCTACCTTATCTGCAATATCAAAAATACGGGTTTCAATTTCTTTATCACTAGTTTTCGCAATGGTTAATGGTATGGCGATATTTTCAAAAACTGTTAGATTTTCTAATAAATTGAATTTCTGGAAGATAAAACCTAAATATTGATGGCGGAAATTTCCAATCTCAATATCTCCCATTTTTTTGATATTTTTACCTTCGATCAGAACCTTTCCTTTTGTGGGAGGATCTATTGTGGAAATTGCATTCAACAAGGTTGTTTTACCAGATCCACTAGGTCCCATAATACAGACAAAATCTCCACGATGAACCGTTAAATCCACATGATCAAGTGCAACGGTTGTCGGAACTTTATTGATGACCTCCGCAATCTTTGCCTGAAAAACGTCCGCAATTGGGTTGTTGGTAACATTCTTTCCAACATAATGACTGCCATATATTTTTGAAATATCTATTGCTTCAATTATTTTTTCCATGATTATTCTTCTCCTTTATCTTTTTGAAAAATGATTTTCAGATATATATGCTCTGTAAATAAACCAATCAAGGATAGAACTACTATATAACTTAATAAAACATATAAACATAAAATGAAACTTATCTTCTGTATAAATAAAAATCTCAAACCTATAATGATGGCATAGGGGAATGGCGCAGCCAATATGATTAAGAATATTAAACGAATTTCTTTTTTTACAATGTTTTCTAAATCTTTTTTCAAGAAACCAAGCAACTGTAGGTGATAATATTCATCTACCTGTTTTTTTGCTTCAATGATTAATTTATAGTAGATACTGATTCCAATCATAATAAGCAGCAGCATATAGCCAATACATAAAACAATTCGCATATAATTTGACATATCATAAGCAAACAAGAAACAACTCATCAGGATTAATAAAGCAAATAAAATAATGATATAAAAACACATCGTTTTTACTAATGAGTATAGCGCACCGACGATTAATATTTTCTCAGAGTTTAGATTTGTATGTTGATTTTTCATAAGTTCTAAACGTTTTGGAATTGCATATCGCAATATTCCTTGAAGACCAAAAATACCGATAACACAGCCTACCATCGGAAAAATATCCTTTGCGGGCAGGATAAGCAGCATAATCGCGCCTAAAATAAAGAATACAGAATATAAAGGATCTTTTGCTTTAAACATTCGGGTATCCCCAATATCTAAACGATGACTGTTATCTAAAAGATATTTTAATTCTGTACGATAGGCATAGCCAACATTTGACATGACCATAAATATAAATTCAAAAATCAGAATCGCTATCCAGGTAAGTGTACCATATATGGTAATGTTGAATAATGGCAAAGATGTTGATGTAAGTATCATAATCAAAAGATTGACAATGGGATTAAAGATTATGCCAAGGATACCACCTAAAATGGTAGAAATTATTAAAAGGATAAAATTTTGGACTAATAAATATTTTGACAATGTCACAATATTCATTCCACTGCTTAAATAAACACACAGCTCTTTTGATTTTGCTTTTTGGAAAAACGTATTTGCGTTAAAACTGTTCCATGCACAAATCCCAGCAATTGCTAATGTGAATATTAACATAATTAAATCTGTTGTATCGCTGATTTCCAATATATTAATTTCATTTTGCTTTGTCGCAATTTGTAGATTAACGAACAAATACAGTAATCCAATGGATATTGTTAATGTCATGATAAAGGATATCGTTTCTTTTTTACTTCGTCGTAACATTAATACTGCACGTTGTACTGTTTTCATGATGATCTCCACCTCTTTCTCTATTATTATAAATATAATAGAAGAAAATGGCGAAGTTATTTACATGATTGGTTAAATATTTGACATATTTGGTAAATAAGCAAAGCTGTAACTCTTCGCAACAAACCATTGCGCTTTATCTACTGGACATTTCCATTAGTATCCTATATGCTGTTTGTGAACAGGAGGTATTCTTATGGCAATGATAGGCAAACAAATTCAATATTATCGTAAAAGAGAAAAACTTTCGCAACAAGATTTGGCAGATCGACTCTGTATGAGCCGACAAGCAATCAGTAATTGGGAACGTAATATATCTGAACCAGATATTGATAGTATCACGAAACTATCCAATATATTTCATATACATGTTGATACATTACTTCAAATTGATGATACATTTCAACAAGTAGAATGTCAAAAAAAGCTCACAAGGGGATTTTGCTTGTCGCTGCTTCTTTCTTTGATTTATATGGTCGCAATATATTTTAAGGGAGCACATATTACGAATATGATTTATGTGGTAGTTTTGAACTTGGTATGTGGCACAATTATTATTGCTTATGGATATTGTATCAACAATCAGGAGTTTTCACTTATCGCAGGATATGATGATCAGATTCGATATAATGAAAAAGAATTTACAAATTTTTTACTGGATTTTGAAATGCACTCGCTACAGGTATTTGTTTCTGTATTGATTTTAAGCTTCATTATGGATATATTCTTAGATATTGTATGGATGCCAGCATTAAGTTGTGGAATCCTTGCTTTAGATATATTTGTTTCCATTATCGTGTTAAATATCAAATATCGAGAAAAGATGTTTCTTAATGAAAAAGACCAACAAAACGCAAAACGTATGTCAGTATCTACAATTGTGGTATTTTTAGACATCGTTATCTTTATCATTCTTGCGATTATCTTAGCTTTTTTTTGTCATATTGAAAATAATTCAACAAAAGGAATGCTATTTGGTTTGTGGATCATGTTTGGCATTTTATTAAACATAGGATATCTGTTCTATGCGGATTGGTTAGTGAAAAAGGATAAAGATATTTCTCTAAAAAACAATGTTGTCTTTGTAATCCTAAACATCATAATTTGGATTTGTATGTGGGTAATTATTTGAAAAAGATGAATTTTATATTAGGAGTAGAGCGTTATTAGATACATAGTACAGTTGATTGATATTAGCAATTACGAACGCATTTGAATTAACCATTATAGTCCCTTTTTTTAATCCGTACTTTAATCCGTACTTTAATCCGTACTTTTTACTTTTTGAAGTAACCTCCATCTTTTTTATTTCCGATATATTCAATTAAATTATGTTTCTTTAATTGTCTAATTGCATTATCAACACTTGTTTCTTTTAATCCACATAATTTACTTAATGCAGGAATTCTTAATCCTGGATTATTTAAAATCGTGTCATAAACAATTTGCTGATTTTTAGGCAATTTGATTGTTTCATTTTGAATTGGTTTATTATCTAGATCTTCATATTCTTTATATTCTTTATTGATATACATAATCACTTGTGTATAATCGTCTGTTTCATTATCTGGTAAAAACATTGGTGCATCATTGCCATTTTCTTTTAAAGCTGTTTTAGCTCGTCTAATACCTGAACCATAGGATTCAATTAAATGAAGCTTATAAAACATATCTTTGATTTGTGGATTTAAATAAGCACGAATATCAAAAATTGTTTTTTCATTTAAATCTTTAATGGAAACAGGAGGTAATGGGCGATTATGGTTTGCAAAGGAAATATGGTCTGAATACACATAAATACCACCATAATTAGGATTATCATAGTTCTTATGTAAAATCATATTCGTTGAAAACTCATTCCAAGCGATATCTGGCCAATTCTTGACGATGCGATGATAAATATTTCCACTTTCTCTAATTGTATAGGAATGTTCGATTCTGTCTTTAAAATAGTTTCTAACTTGTTGAGCTTGAATCCAAATAGGACCTTCAAACTTTTCTGCACTCATCCTAGAAGTACCATCTCTACTTTCTGTAATAATTTCAATATGAGCACCTGAAATATAATCTTCAGGTCGATCGGCAAACATTAACAAAGCAAAGTTCTTTATTTTGTCTTTATTTGATTCCTCTTCACCAATAAGTTTTAGCATTTTCGCCATTTCTTCTTTTGGCAATTTTCTTAAATCTTGTGCAGCATTTGTTTTCACAAGATATTCTTTCATATATTCATAATTTAAGTCATCAAGGGTTGCAGTTGCATGAAAATCATCACAAAATGAATAACCTGCAAATTTTCTTAATAACTCATATTCTTGTCTAGTATTAGGCAATACAGTATCTCTGTTTACACGAATATAGCGACCACCTTTAGAAAGTTTTGTTTTATGTGCTCCCTTATCAATGACTTCTGTTAAACGATTGCTAGGTTCTACAACAACGATGAAATACCATTTACCATCAATTTGATCAGAGATGAAATGACATGTTGGTGTTGGCTGTATATACTTAAATAAAGACTTTATATGATTTTCAGCTACTTCTAATTCTCCCTCTAATAAACCTGTAATAGGTCTAATAGGAATAGCCTTTACACCACTAGCTTTATCATCTTGTTCTTCAATACCAATAAACAAGTAACCATAATCTCGATTCATAAAATTATTCGCATATGCACAAATTGTTTTTAAAATCTTATCCTCTTGTTTATAAGATTTTTTGTATTCCACAAAATCACATTCAGCACGATTATTCTCTATCAAACTATGAGCAAATGCTTGTAAATTATTTAGATTCATCTAATTCTCTCCTTTCTATTTTGTAATTAAGCTAATGATAGCATGAAAAGAGGTGAAATGCTTATAAAGATTATGTGGAATATTGTGATAGAAAAAACAGAAACAAGAAGGAAGAAAAGACAAGATTTTCATATTGCTGCATTCACATCTAAAGGGTGCACAGCGTGTATTCCAACTTACTTGTCGCCATTGAAGTTGGAGTCTTCTGCCTGTTTTTGGATAAAGGATATACAAATATGTTGGCTGCTTATTTCGCAAAAGGTTATGATAGTAGAGAATTATTCAAAGGATTAAAAATATCAAAAATAGCTGAATTTGAAGAACATATGAATCAACACCATGTAATTTATATTGATTTAAGTAGGCTGCCTGATCCATGGACTTCTTTTCAAGAATATTTTAATAACATTGTAAAGATGTATCATATGAGGAATTAAAATACTGGTATGATGGATATCATCTAAGTGATGGTAGTAGTTTATTTAATCCAAGGTCAGTAAATAATGCTTTAAGTGATGGTGTATGTCAAAACTATTGGACAGAAACAGGACCAATGCATGAAATTTCAAATTGTATCAAATATAATGTAGAAGCAGTAAGAGAAGATGTTGTGAAGATGGTTTCTGGAATTCCAGTAAGAGCTGATTTAGAAGGATATAATGCTGCACAATTACAATTAGATACACGTGATGAAATCTTATCTTCCATGGTCATATATGGCTTTTTAATGATACCTAATCATGAATTAATGATCAAGTTTCAAAATGTATTAAAAGAAGAATACATGGGTGGAGTATCAGAAATCGTAAGACAATCTAATGAGATATTAAAGGCTACAATGGATGGCGATGCTGATAAAGTAGCGGAAATGATTGAAATTGCTCATGATAAAGAGATACCATTCTTGCAGTATAATAACGACGCCGACAGGTGCACAGAGTGAAACAGTATGTCTTGTGTTATCACACTATGTTATTTGTCAGCAAGGAATGATTACGAAATCACAAGAGAAGATAAATCAGGGAAAGGATATGTAGATTTCTTGTTTACGCCTAAAATATCAGGTTATCCTGCAATCATTTTAGAATTAAAATATGATAAAACAGCTGAAGAAGCAATTCAGCAAATTAAAGATAAGAACTATATAGAAAAAATCAACTATGCAGAAGAGTGTTTATTTGTTGGCATTAATTATGCGAAAAAGGATAAGAAACATACATGTTTGATTGAAAAAATTACACATATATAAAATGGTAATGAATAGAAAGGCGAGTGCATATCATCAATATACATTCGCCTTTTTTATTGTTTATAAAACGTATAATTTAAAATTAATATTTTGATCGTATGTGACTTATATAATATTTTATAAAAATCTCATTTGATAAACATCCTCTAAATACTTTAAAAGAGTGTTATCGTTACCATAAACATTTGGAATACCCTTTGATGGTTCCTGACAATATTCTAGTCTAATCTGTTGATCCCATATAAACATACATTGATTTACAGCTTCTGATAAAGCATCAGGACAACGAATAATAAGTGGGTAAATGTATTCAATATTACTACAATTCGTACATATAAAGCACTCTTCATTTTGTATAATTAATAAATTATCTTTACTATAAATATCTTTTTCAGACATTGCTTTATTTACTTTTTCATCTGAATAAGGTAATTTCATGATATTACACAAGTCTGAAATGATTTCTTCTGTATATTCATTTGTAAAATACATTTCATATTGTACCATATGAACCACCAGCCTTTGTTACAATTATAACATGTATTATCAATTTACATATTCGATTTTAAAATTTAGAACTATATTTGTTATAATGGTAATAGGAGATATAATGAATGTTTATAAATGTGGTGTTTTGAAACATCCTTACGGTAAAAAAACATCTATAATTGTGGCATTATGAGATAAATGGGGTGATGAGATGATAGAACATTTTGATACAATATATACCAGAAATAAAGGCGCAACTAATGACGATTTCAAGAACTTATATGCGTGGTTACGTGGACAAAACTTTCCTTCGCAAGTGGTTCCAGAAGATTATAAGACATTGATATCTGAAAGCAATGGTGGTATCTTTTTATATGGCGAGCGAGAGTATCAGTTTTTAGCATTAGAAGAAGTCATTGAATATTATGACTTATATCATTTCTCTGAATTTATGCCGTTTGCTTATCCATTTGCGATGGATGGATGTGGCAATTTCTACATCTTTAATATGCGATATGATGATGCATCAGTTTATGCTGTATGTGCAGGTGATATGGGATGGGAAGAAGATGAATGCTATTTTGTCGCAAATAGTTTCAAAGAATGCTTATCACAACCGAAGCATTGGGATGAATAGGAGTTGATGATATGAAAAGTTGTAAATGTGATATGGAAATGAGAGAAGTTAACTTATATTGATTAAGTTATATGCTGCGTATATCCCAAATGTGGTTATGTTTAATTATACGCAAAAGAATCTTCAAAGATTAAATAAGGCAGGATAGTTTATGAAAAAATGTAAAATTACAGTTATGAGAGTTGCGTGTTATCAGGACTTAATGGCGCAATATGAAAATTCAATAGAGCATGCTTGTGATATGAAAGAAGGCATGGTGTTTATCACAAATGGATGGTGTAAGCCTGAAGGAATGTGCGATAGTGCATGGGAAAGTATGTCGTCTTTTGTGATGGCATTATCACATGGCGCAGAAGATTTTTATGAAGGCTGGATGAAAAACAAAAAGTCTGCGATGATATCCTGTAACGATGGGTTTCGTCCTGTTAGTTTTTTGATAGAAGCATTAGATGAAGATGCAGAAAATGAATTATAAGTGTCTGAAAATTGGGCACTTTTTTTCTATAGAGATATAAGAAAAAATGATATACTAAAGGTAAATATGGAGGTGTTTTATGATACATATTTATCACGGTTCAGGAAAAGGTAAAACAACTGCTGCACTTGGTCTTGCGATACGTATGGCAGGTCATCACAAAAAATGTTTGATTGCGCAATTTTTGAAAGATGGCACAAGTGGGGAAATCATCTTCTTAAAAAATCAACCCCATATAGATGTACGATATCATTATCCATTCAGAAAGTTCTATTTTCAAATGGATGAAACAGAAAAGACAAAGTGTATAATAGCTCAACAACAGCTATGGCAGGAAGTAACATCATCTACTGGATATGATTGTATAATTTTAGATGAGATACTGGATGTAATTGGTTTGGAAATGATTTCCTTAGAACGTGTTTTAAAATTTTTAATAGAAAACCATGACACAAAAGAAATTGTATTAACTGGAAGAAATCCAGACGCAAGATTAAAAGAATTATGCGATTATGAAACGGAAATGATTGCGAAAAAGCACCCATATGATCAAAATATACCAGCCAGAAAAGGAGTGGAATATTAAGAATAAGATATGAGTTATGTTTTAGGAATGGATAAGATAAAAGAAGGTGAAAGTATTGAAATTAATTGTATTTATATCAATAATAGTGGTAGCAATTAGATTTATACATTTTATGAATTTAAAAATGAAATCAAATTTATCTAATCAGGAATTAAAAAAGTGTTTAAAGAATAAACCATGGAGAATATCAGAATATGATGAGATTGTTGCTTCTGAATTGACAAGTAAGGAAATCAAAACAATGATCGATTCAGAAATTAAATTAAATATTCTTGAATTATTAAAACAAAATGGGTTTCATAAAGTTTCAAAAACCAGACAGCGTTATTGTAAGATTTACCGTGAGCTTGTATATGAGATAGAAGTAACATCTATTAGGAAAACAAATAAAGGCATTCGTAAATTGAAAGGTTATGTTTATCCATTATGTATGGTATATTATGATGAAAAAAGTGATGAGTCGTTTTGTAAAGTCGCAGCTGAAAAGAACTTTCCTTTTGTATTTGATTGTTCAACAAAAAAAATATAAAAATGGCAATACAGGATATAAAAGAATTAATTACAGAAGAACTTTTTCCATTTTTTGATCAATATCCTGATATAAAAGCTATTAAAAATTTCTATATAAAAGAATATAAAAAATCGGATATTTTAGATGTAAGAAACTATATTTTACTGCTAAAAAATGCCGCGTTTTATTTAGGTATGAATGATAAAGAAAGCGCAAAAAAAGATTTAAATTTATTATTAGAATCTAAAAATGAATATGAAAAAACAAACCAGAATTTGTTGGAGTTATATCAAAATTCATCAAATGATCCAAAAAATAAAACAGCGTGGATGGATAAAGCCCAAATCGATTACTATACAGAATATATGCAAAAACATATGGAGCATTTAGCAATTGCGCAAGAGCTTTTCACCATTCTAAATGATGAAAACATGTACGCAAAATGGCATGAAAAACAAATAAATCAGGCAAAGGAACTGATAATGAAATCTAATTTTTACTTAACTTCATAAAAATATTGTCTATAATTGTGACATTATGAGATACAGAGGTGATAAGATGATAGAACATTTTGATACGATATATTCTGGAAACAAAATGCAGGCAGGCATGAAATATAAATTACGCTTTATGCCAGAATACTATGCCACAAGCTTATGGGCGCAAGATCAGGCAACAGAAGATATCTATGGGTATGAAATTTCCTATCAATCATTAGGATTATCAAAAGCGTTAATAGAAGCATTGGAAGCATATGATGAAAAGATATTGTCTTTGATAGATTGGAAGGATCCAGCCGGGCCTTTTTTCATGCACAAAGATGAGCGAAAAGCTTTATACGAAACTGGCTTATCATTGCTGGAGGATATAAAAAAAGAATTAGGTAATGATTTTCAGATAATAAATGAATCACAATGGATTCTGTGAAAGGAGTATAAAATGGGATTATTTGATAAGTTTAAAAAAGTAAAAAATACGCAAGAAAAACAACCGGAAAAACAGCAAAGAGAATGGAAATATGGTAAAAATGTTGTGCGTATGGAAAGTAGTTACGATCGTATGGATAACTATTATGATGCGGCGTATGAGAATTTTTTATTTCTGTATAAGAAAAAGCCAGAGGAAATTACAGAAGAAAATGAAATACAAATTCAACGTATGGCCGCAAACCATATAGGATTTTTTATGACATGGATCATTCAACATCACTTTGAAGGCGAAATACATGAAGATGAACCAGAGGCATTAGAAAAGGTTAGAAAAGAAGAAATGCTGGGTGTTGATTTTTTCTTAGATTACTGCGATGGAAAGCTATGGATATCTGATTTCAGTAATGAAATATTACCATTTGTGGGCGCATATTATGAACAATATATCCATGAATACAATGTCTGGGTAGTCAATGATCTTTGTGATTTACCTTTAGAATTTGTAGGAACATGGGAAGATTATCATCGATTTGAACATATCATTGATGAAGCATATGCGGATTATAAAGAAAATGTGGGGTGAATATAATGCCAGAAAAAGAACGTTTTTATGCAATGCCAGGACCTAATAAACCACCACTTTTTATACAATTTATATTACATAGTAAAAAGATGACACCTATTGATTTTTTCTATTTTACGGATTATCTGGATTGGGATAAACAAGGAGATGATTATGCGGTGTTAGAACCATTGATTGCATTATTGGCGAAATATGGCGATGATTTGATTTTTGCTTTTGATGAAATGATGGCAGAGTTGTTGTATCGATTAGATACCAGAAAGATTGCGCAAAGTGTTTATAAAGGTGAAAACTTTTCCGCAGATGAGTTTTTGTATGCTCGCTGTGTTGCCTTGATCAACGCAAAGCCATATTATAATGCAGTAGTAGCAGGTAGAAAAAAATTAAAGAGTGATCTTGGTTTTGAGGCAATATTAACAGTACCAGAACTTGCTTGGGCAAGATGCCATAAATTACACCCGTATGATTATCCACATACAACAAAATATTCTTATGAAACAATGAGTAATGAAGAAGGATGGAAAGAAATCACTATACAGGATGTAGATAATTACTTACAATCATTGACGAAGGAACCATTAGACATGCAGGCAATCGCCTGTACTTGCGAACAAGAGGAATTTAGAATAAAACTTGATCAACAAACCAACACAGTACAATTGATCTGTGCTTCATGTGGAAAGGAAATAAATATAAATAACCAATCTACACAACCATCAAAGCTTAAAATAAAAAAATGTTCCAATTGTAAGAATGATGTATTTCAAGTACGCAAAGCTACTTATATCATGGAAGATGGTCAAACAAAAGTCTATATCGGAGGTTTATGTAAGAAATGTGAGAATATTCAATTATTGATAGAATACATTTTAAAAAAGGGGTAGATCTAATGGAAGATATCTATGTACAAGCAATACAGGAAATCGAAGATACAGGCAAATTATTGCTTATGACACGCCAGTTACTTTGCGCAAAACAAAAAGAAAGAAATAAACTGGCACTTTTCAGTATGGAAAAAATATTATCAGAATGGCCTGATTCCATTTATCCAAAAAATAAAGTGGCAGAAATCCTTACATATATGAAAAATCATGAACAAGAAGAATGGAACCATAGACAAATCATGAACGAATATTTGGAGGATATCCAAAATGTTTTAAAAACTAACGAGCATTTTATGCTGGGATACCTATATCAGGCATTTGCTTATATGATACAAAATGAATCGCATGATAATCATAAAAACAACAATGATGAAGATTTAGAATATGAAGAATTGGATACAATATATTGCGCATGTATGATTTATAAATATGAAGATGAATCCGCTGATGAAAATGCCAGAAAACAAAGAGAAGCTGATTTTTGGATATGGTATCTACAAACATTGGCGCAAATACAGGGGACTACATTACTTCGGGATATTCATTTTGAACCAAAAACAGAAGTCGTGGACTTTTCACTTATCTCAACAGTAGAAGAACTTGTGAAAGCTATCAGCTATGAATTTGATTATCTATCACATGAAGTGAAAGATGATATGATTACTATTCAGGTGTTTAATTTAAAAAATGGAGCATATTGTCCAACCTGCCATCAATTCTCTAATCGTGTAAAATTTGATTATGGTGGTATCATGAAATTGGGTGAAATCAAAGGGATTTCCATACGATTATATATCAAAAACAATGTATACTTTTGCGATAACAAGGCATGTGAAGAAGAATCTTTTATGTGTCAATCAAAAGTAGATTATAAAGAACGTATGGCAAATTATAAACAGTTGGTGAAAACCCTTGGCAATAAACGGGTTTTAGAAATATTACAAATAAAGTAAGGTGATTAGATGAATGAAGATTTTTACTACAATGTCTATGCGATTGTTGAAGAGATACCAAAAGGATGTGTCGCATCTTATCAGTTGATCGCAAAACTATGCGGACATCCCAAAAACTGTCGTATGGTAGGAAAAGCATTGCGCAATGCAGATTACTTTGGTGATTATCCATGCCATCGTGTTGTACACAGCGATGGTTCCTTAGTGGCAGGATGGGAGGAACAGCGTGCGCTTTTAGAAGCAGAGCATGTTGTCTTTAAACCATCTGGCAAAGTGGATATGAAACAATGTCTTTGGAAAATCAGCGTATAAAAAAACCAGATCCATAAGGACCTGGCTTTTTTTACCCAATTACTTAATTTCCTGATCTAAATTAGTAAAGTGTTCTGAATCAAAGAAGTCTGTCAATGAGATGTTTAATCCATCACAGATTTTTTTGATTGTAGAAACAGTTGGGTTCTTACTTCTTCCAGAAGTAATGTTGCTTAATGTTGACTGAGTCATTCCACAAACGATACTTAATTTGTTTAAAGAAATTTTACGTTCTTCACAAAGTTCGTGGATTCTGTCGCAACAAGCATCTCCAGTTGTTTTAATCATGTCTATCACTCCTATTTCTTATGACATACCCATTTTACTCTTTTTTATTTATTAAATGTTAACCCTTTAAAGTTATTATCACATATATAATATTTATTTTTTTTATTTTACTTTTTAAATGACAAAATTTTTCATTTGTATATAAAAAAAACACATGAGCATACTATGAGTACAATGAATGAAGGAGTGTCATAAATATGAAAGCGACAGGAATTGTTAGAAGATTAGATGATCTGGGAAGACTGGTCATTCCTAAGGAGATAAGGAAGCAATATCGTTTGAAAGAAGGAGATTCTATAGAATTTTTTATAGATAACGGTAGAATTGTCATACAAAAATTTGATGCGATGTCAAAACATATGGAAGAAATTGAAATTATGTGTTCTACATTACATGCGATGTATCAAAATACTGTCATGTTTATACAGGAAGAATGGCTGCATAAGAAAGAGATTGTTTTGAAGGAATCCTTCTTAGAAGATTGTCATATTCATCGTAAACGTGTCTTTGAACCTCGTCAGGTGTATGAAAAAGATCCAAAAGAATATGGTGGTATTATTTATCCCATCAATGCCTATGGCGACTGGTACGGGGCCTTTGTGGTTTTATTTGATAAAAAAGAATTAACCCAGGAAGAAACCTATGCATTAGAAGCATTTGTACAACTTTTATCTCGCCAACAACAGGAATAAATGGTAAACTATTGGGGTAGAGGTGATATCATGCGTTTAGATAAATACTTAAAAACCGCACGTATATTAAAACGAAGAACTGTATCCAAAGAGCTTGCAGACAATGAACGTGTTTACGTGAATGGAAAAATAGCGAAACCAAGTACCGATGTAAAACCAGGAGATACCATTAAGGTTATCTTTGGATATCGTGAATTAAGTGTACGTGTCTTATCTACACCCAAACAGGTAAATAAAAATGATGCCGCATTGATGTTTGAGGTAATAGAAGAAAAATTAATTAAAAAGGAAGATGTAAAGGATGTTCTCCAGGATTAGAGAATATCTTTTTTCTTTGATATCAAATCAAAACCTGTTATAATTTACAAATGAAGTGAGGTGGGTATATGAAAAATAAAATCATAATAGTATTTATTGCATTGATCTGTAGTATAGCAGTAGTTTTATTCTATCGAACACAATTTCAGAAGCAATATGATCAAACATATGCAAAAGCTTCAGAAAGCGCAAAAGATGCTGTAGAAGAAGTAAAAACTTTGGTGTCAGAAGGGCAAAAACTGATTAATAAAAAAGATATCAAAATTCCAAAAGAGGGGCAACAATATGCCAATGTTTCTATTGATCGTGTACATTTAGATAAGCCTGTATATTATGGAGATAACGAATCAATTCTTGATATCGGTGTTGGACAATATATGAACAGCGGCTTGCCAGGAGAAGGACGTCCCATCTTATTGGCAGGTCATAATGGGACACATTTTAACCAGCTGCAATATGTAGAAAAAGGCGATATCGTGAAACTAAAAACTAGTTGGGGAAATTATGAGTATAAAGTATATGATATCAAAATCATGACACCAGAAGAATTTGATACAGATTGTTTAAATGACCAAAAAGAATATCTTATCATGTACAGCTGTTACCCATTTGATCAATCACCTGCCCCACAGCGTTTCTTTGTGTATGCATCTTTAGTATCCGGTCCAGCGATACGGGAGGATGTAAAATGAAATATTTAAAATCCGTATTATATACAATATTATGTGCAGGCATACTTGTATTTGTATCCACCTTTATACCAGCTGTTTATGAACCATCTACACCTACTTCTGAAACAATCGTGAATAAAATTCACACTTCTTATCAGGATATTGCTAAACAACTAGGCGTTGATGAGAAAACATTAACAGCCATTGTTACACCAAAAGATATTGAACATAACACATCTTCTTTAGATATTCAAAAAAGAGGCGCTGAAGCTTTAGAAAAGGTATCAAAAGCTGGAGCTTATCATTTAGATGAATCTATGATTACATCTATTTCAGCCAAACTTCAGGGGATCTATGAAGCGTATGTGATTCAGACAGATATGGCAGATACTTTCCAACAGATACGTACGTATTCCTTGATAACAGCGATTATTGCGGAAGCAGGATTATTGGTGATTGGCTTTATACAGAGAAAGAAAACAGATAGTAAATAAGTTCTATCTGTTTTTTTATATCATAAGCTATAGAGAAAAAGGAGGTTTCATTTATGGAAGATACATCTAGCAATCCATTACGCTTTGAAACGAATCCCTACCATAATGTGGTATTAAAGGATCGTAAAATATTAGAAATCACAGGAGTAAAACAGATTGACAGTTTTGATGCCAGCGAGTTTCTACTCGAAACCGCCCAAGGCTGGATGGTCATTAGTGGCAAGGATCTGACATTAGGCAAGCTGGACACAGAAAGAGGAGATGTCATTATTCGAGGACTCATCGAATCTTTATCTTATGTCAGTAATAAAAAAGGCAAAAATTCAGAATCCATGATTAGTAAAATCTTTAAATAATGTTGCTTGCGACCCAAGTACAATCAATTCTCTATCATTTTCTTATGGGCTGGGTTTTTGCTTTTGGTTTTAGTATGCTTGTCAGCTTCAAAAAAGCGTTTCGTTTTGGTTTCTTAAAGGCAGCGCTGGAGTTCCTGTATCCTATCGTTTTCACAATGATTTTATTCTATGGCTTGTTTCATATCAATGGTGGCGTCACAGATGCGTATCTTATTTTATTTTTTATTTTAGGTATCATGATTTATTATCGCTTTTATTTATCGGTCTTTTTACAATTTTTCAATGGAATCAAGCGCTTTCTTAAACCTTTACAGCATAAAATTCTCCTTGTAAATTCAAAAATAGTTGGTATAATAAAAGTACCTGTAAAAATGCTGAAGAGGAGGAGAAGGAATGTCAGAAAAAAACGAAACAAAAAAAGTAAAAAAGAAAAAGCATCCGATTCGGACATTTCTTAGTCTTGTGGCAATTTTAGTATCATGCTTTATGATATGGATGGCTGCTTCTGATTTCATTACAACCATGAATCTACGTAAGGAAATCACGGAATCTGAATCAGCAATTTCTAGTTTAGAAACACAAAAAGAACAGTTAACGGATGAAAAAAACAAATTAAATGATCCTGAATATGTGAAACGTTTTGCTCGTGGTAAATACATGGTAAGTAAACCTGGAGAACAGGTATTCAAGCTTCCAAGTAAAAATACTGCAGAAACAGATAAGGATGAATAAAGCTATACATAAATACATGTATAGTTTTTTTGTGCTTTGATATCTTTATAAAACGATGTTGCCTGATAGAATCCAGGCATATCTTTGCTTTTTCAGTAAAAAAAATTATTTGATAATTAAACTTGCGAAAAGAAGTGTTATAATTAAAAAATAGCAGGAGGTATTCATATGGCAGGATATATTACATTCTGGTCAAAAGAACATATCAAAGAGTTACAAAAAGCAAAAGATACTGGACCATTATCTGTTATTTATGGAAGCCATCATTCAAAAATGCCTTCCATCAAGCGTCTAAAAGAAGGGGATGTGCTGTATCCTGTTGCTTTACTACAAGGCACATTATGCGTTATGGCAAGAATGCCAGTAGAAAAGATAGTAAATGCATTTACATATCTTGTGACAAACACAGGGAACACATATGGCGCACTAATTCCAAAAGATGTAGCAATATGTCGAAGGAAAGTAAATGGTGCTATCTATTACGCCTGTGCAAATGCAAAATTTTATAACCATCAAGATGAATTACCAGAAACAATCACAACTATTCTATCAGAAGATGAACAAAAGGAAATCCCACATAAAAAGCATCAAGAACCACAAACCTGTTGCGCAGAAATTGCGGCATTAAGTATGCATGGCAGTGAGATTATGGCACGCCCTCTACCAAAAGATTGTTTAAAGAATTTACGTTTTGGCCCCACCAAAAGTACACAGAAACCCTTACGATTAAACAAAGATGGGATACCTACGGCGGTATCATTAAGTGGTTTTGTTAGAAAAATGAGCGAGGAAACACAAGTGATATTTGAAAGCGTGTTTGATGATGAATAAGATGAATTTGATAATAAGAAACATAAAAACAGAAGAATATCCACTATTGAAAGATTACCTTTATGATGCAATATTCATCCCTCAAGGTGTAAAACCACCAGATAAAAGTATTATAAATAATGAAGATTTACAGGTTTATATCAAAGATTTTGGGAGTAAAAAAGATGATATATGCTTTTTGGCAGAAATGAATCATGAAATTGTGGGTGCTGTATGGATTAGAATAATGAATGATTATGGGCATATCGATGATCAAACACCTTCGCTTGCGATATCTGTGAAAAAGGAATATCGAGGATTGGGAATTGGCACAAAACTCATGGAAACAATGCTAGTAAGTGTGAAGCATCATGGATATCAAAGTGTTTCATTATCGGTTCAAAAAGCAAATCCAGCTGTACATTTGTATCAACGACTTGGATTTCAAATTATCAAAGAAAATGAAGAAGAATACCTTATGAAATACACCGAAAGGAGAGAATAATATGCAAACGATTATTATTGTAGTAGACAGTAGAAAACTTGAAAACCCTGATTTAGACATCCTTTATAAACTATCGGATTGTTTAGATGAATACTCAAACCATCGTATTTCAGATAATGGATACGATTATTTATCTGATACTAAAATTGGTATATGGCTTTGTGCAGAAGATGTTGAAAAGGATTACCCAATGATGATGGATTACCTTTCCACGCATAAAGTATGTGGAAATGATTTATCAAAAACCGCTGAAATTTATATTTCAGAAAAAGATACTGCAGAGCTAAGTGAATGTAAAAAAATATATCCAAAAGATGATGAAGCATGTTGAAACGGGAACAATTAGATGAAATCTTAAAGAGGCTTCCATATCATCAAGTCGTTAAAGAAGATATTGATACCATTACCTATCATAAAGATGTTTTTATGGCAGGAGATACACAAATAATGTTTCGTCATATAGATATTGATTTGTGTTATGGAGATTTTTTAGAAATTCAGGAAGAAGATGAGGTGTTTACCTATATCACGACAATATGTCATAAAGATATATCAAAAGTAGAATCGATTATACTATATCAAAAGGAATGAAGAAAAATGTTAGAGGGAATAATAAAGAAATTAGAAGAAATGGATTTTTCACAGATGGATATTGAAAAGATACTGGAACAAAGGGATATGCCAGCATTTGACAAAGAATGGATGAAGGTTTATGAACAACTGGAACAATTGAAAAAAGAGAAAGTTTATTCAGATGCAGATCGAGAAGATTGTAAAATATTAAGACAAGAAGTATTTGAATTTGTCTATGATCAAACAGAGGATGATGATCTTGCTGGATATATATCAGATGATTTTGGTTTGATTTATGATAGCTTAAAATTAGATTATCAAAGCGAGTGGATGGATAAGTTTCTTCATCAATATTTAAATGGTCAAGTTCCTACAGGCGAATGTTAGAGGAGGCACTTATGGACACAAAACAGCTACAGAAAGAATTTCACGAATGTATAAAAAAAGCATTGATTACATTTAGTCAAACGGAAGAAAATAAAGATGTATATGCATTGGTATTTGATTGTGATTCTGATGTGGGAATGATTTCCTTTCGCTATAATAACTTAACTAGATTTGAGAACACAAAACGAGAATACGCAGATGATGATATGGTGATATATGGTCTACATGGTTTAGAATACAGTGTGGGAGAATTTGGCTTTATTGATTTTCAAAAAACTGATCTTGTAGCACATTTTACAGCTTCTTATTACTATCATCGTATTGGTGATTATTTTAGAGAAGATGAGCCAATCGAGGAAATCAAAGATGATTTTGAGGATATATTCTGGCATATGATAGAAGATACGATTCAACAGCTACAAAGTGAAATACATACATTAGGAATCCATACTACAAAAGATATTGTGATGTTCTATTGTGACCATGATCAAAGTCAAGAAGCTAGAGATGTCATGATAGCGAAAACAGTAGATGCAGCATTCATGAAAAAGTTAATTGAATAAAAAAATAAAAGAGGCCTTCTATTCTAAGGCCTTTTATCCTTTAAAAATATATTTCCTATGATATTGAAAAAATAAGACTCTATCTCTTGTCAGATATTCTTCTGGTAAACGATAATTTTTCTTCAAAGAAAACTTTTCCTGCCAATTTTCAATCTTTAACAATTCACCAGATAGAATAATATATCCATGATCATCAAAAGTAATATATCCCTGATCAAATAAATAATCATGATTACGACACAATAACAAACCATTATTATGATCGATTGCTTCATAAATATGAGCGCAGTCACGGAATGGCTTGATATGACTTGCGATTAACATATGAGGAATATTAATGGCACAAATGGGGCACGCATGATCAAATTCATGAAACAAAGTATCTTTATAGAATACCTGTAAAGCTTTCGTTTCATCACGATCATGGGGAATCCCACGTCTTGGAATGATACTTAAAATTGCTTGTTTATATTTATAATCATTCATCTTTTCCATTGTATTCTTATAATCAATTCGCATATCCTCATGAGCAACAATGGTTGACGTATACAGTGCAGTCAAAAAACATGATATTAAAGGAGAATCCTTTTGATATTCATGCAGGATATCCCCAATGCCTTTAAGTAGTTTTGGGTGAAAACGCATTTTCTCTTGCTGAACTTCAAATAATGTAGTCTGTAACATATATTCCAGACTTTCACGATCAATATACTCCAATACTTCACTTTTCAATAGAAAAGGATTATTACGTATTTGTGTGTTATAGAATTCATGTATTTCTTCGTTTAAGATAAAACTTTCAAACATACTCAAAGCTTCAACACCAGAATTTTGATTGCTTTTCGCATAGATTGTCGCAGCAGGAGATAAATCAATGCCATTCTTATTCACTTTCAATAAATGCTTCGCTTTTAGAAAATCCATTAAATGTTTAATCTCGGAAAGCTTTAAATTATAATAATCATTTGCGATTTCTTCATATACACGAATGGCAGACTGCTCAAAGGGAATCCCCTGTAATTCAATCGCATCAATCACAGACAGTATTTTTTTATATACCGACTTTCTCATAAAATCACCACTTTCTAACTCTATTATACATGAAAAATTTAATTTTTTTCGCTTTCCACCATAATATGCGTGTATTCGACAAAACAAAACATTTACAATGTAAGCAATTAAAAGGAGAGTGTTAAATATGAAAGGTCCAGGAATTAAAGATTACTTGGAAGTATTAAGCAGTATAAAAATGGAAGCAGTGAAAAACAATAAGGAGTTTATTGAAGTCAATAGTAAGGAACTGCATGCATTGGTATCCCCTCAGCATGCGACAATGCCAACCTGTTGCCAGGCTATTTATAAATTGATGTTACAGGGAGATGAAATCTTACAACGTCCAAAAGGAAATACCGGTTTTGGTTCTCATTTAACTGTACGTTTCTATCTACATGATATGGACACAAGAGAACGTATGTTCCCAAATAAAAAAAGAGGTAGACCTGCTAAATCTGAAGAAGAAAAACTGGCGGCAAAGAAAGCCAAAATGAAGCGCAATACAGAAGATTTATGTAACCTGATCAAAGGCTGGTTATCTGAACATGGCTGGGAATATGAAGAAAATAAAGAATTTATCGAGGCACACGCAGATGATAAACGCTGGGTTATTAATGTACAGGGAATCAAACGTGGCAGAAAACAAACACTACCAGTTAAATTAAGTGAAGTCATCAAACATATTGATGATGTGAATACACACTATAGTATCGCATTTAATGATTCTCTGGCTTATCGCAGACAGTGGAACGAAATTCCTGAAGTTGTAAAGAATACGCTACATATGAGTGTTATTCTTGCGGATAAAAAAGGTAATATTGTAGAAATCTAGGAATCTGAGAAATTCAGATTCTTTTTCTATTCAGCAGATATCAAAAATATTTACGATAAGGATTGTATTATTTTTTAAAGCATAGTATCCTTGCCTTATATGGAGGAAACTTATGAAAACATCACTTTATGAAATGATATACAAACGCAAATCTTTTCACCTATTTAGAAATACAGGAAATGAAACATTAACAGCAAAAGAGTTAACACAGATACAAAAGATATTTGAAACATGTATCCCACTTGAAAAAGATATCAAAGTTGATATGCAAATATTGCCCGCAGATCAGACAACTTGTAAAAGAGGGCAGGAATACTGCATTTTACTTTATAGTGAAAAAAAGCCAAACTACTTACAGAACATAGGATATATTGGGGAACAATTGGATTTATATCTTGCATCTATGAATATAGGCGCATTATGGTTTGGGATAGGTAAAGTAGAAGAAACAACATATCATGGATTGGATTTTGTGATTATGCTTGCGATAAAAAAAGTCAAAGAAGAAAAATTTCGCAAAGATATGTTTAAAAGTAAAAGAAAACCAGAAGAAGAAATATGGAGTGGTACTACATTATTAGGCATCTCTGATATCGTACGTTTTGCGCCCAGTGCTTGTAACACACAGCCTTGGATTGTAGAAAATCATCAAGACTATTTATCAGTTTATCGATATAAAAAGCCAGGAAAAAGAGGTATCATGCCTGCGGTAAAAGTATCGTATTATAATCAAATAGATATAGGAATATTTTTATTATTTTTAGAATTGTGTTTAGAACATAAGGAAATCGGTTATGAGCGTGAATTATTTCATGATGATGGCACGAATGAGAAAGCATTAAATGCGGTATATAAGTTGAAAAAAGTAATGAAAAAGAAGTGTTTTTCTAGCTATAAAACTGACATAATATAATGAAATTGATATAGTATATCTTAATAATATGGTAAAATAAAGAAAAGAAAGAAGTGATGATATGAAGCAGATCGCCATAGGAGTAGAAAACTTTAAGGAAGTAATTGATCATGATTATTTTTATATTGATAAAAGTGAATTAATTAGTACGATATTCAGTGATAAAGTATCTTTATTTACCAGACCTAGAAGATTTGGAAAAACATTAAACATGAGTATGTTATATTATTTCTTTTCTATCAAACAAAAAGAAAATGCTTATTTATTTAATGGCTTGCATATCGAGAAAAATACGGATATCATGGAACATCAGAATCAATATCCTGTTATCTTCATAACTTTGAAAGATATGAAACAAAGGAATATGAATCTACAGAAACAAAAGTTTTTAAGCTTGATCCAAATGCTCCTTGTACAGTGTGAAGAATTATTAACAAGTGAAAAAGTTCATCCTGTATATCGAAATTATTTAGAAAAATTATTAAAAGATCATGTAGATGATATCACACTACAAAATTCTTTATACTATATATCTGTTGCTTTAAAACAATTTTATGAAAAAAATGTAATCATATTAATTGATGAATATGATGTTCCATTACATAGTGCATACCAAAATGGATATTATGATGAAATGTCCAGTTTCATGGGAGATTTGTTTAGTACGGCTTTAAAAACCAATGACGCATTGGAAAAAGGTGTGTTAACGGGATGTTTAAGAATCGCAAAAGAAAGCATCTTTACAGGATTGAATAACTTTCATGTTTACTCAATCATGGATAGAGCAGCACAAGATTGCTTTGGTTTTACAAAAGATGAAGTGTATAATCTGCTATCATATTACGACTTCACAAGCTATCATGATAAAATGAAAGAATGGTATGATGGTTATTTATTCTGTGATCAGGAAATATATAATCCATGGAGCGTTTTAAATTATATTAAAGATTTACAATATGGCGTTGATGAGCCAAAATCATATTGGATTAATTCCAGTGGAAATGCAATCATCTATGATTTTATTTTACATGCAAATCAGGAATTAAGAGATGATATTGATAATCTAATACAAGAAAAAACTATCAAAAAAACAATAAAGCCAGAATTAACATATAGAGAAATGGATGATATCAAAAACATCTATAGTTTTTTACTTTTTACAGGGTATTTGAAAATCGTTAGAAAAATAAATGAAAATGATTATGAATTAATGATTCCAAATAAGGAAATCAAATATATATATGAAACGATGTTTAAAGAATGGCTGGATACAAAAATTCAAGAAATATCTTCTCCTTTTATGAAAGCTTTATGCAGGGGAGATGAAGTTACAGCTCGTAAGATATTGAATGAAGCTTTAGCGTATACAATCAGTTATTTTGATTATCATGAGAACTACTATCATGGCTTTTTAGCTGGTATGCTAAGAGAAGGACGAATTAAATCTAATCGTGAATCAGGGGACGGACGTTATGATTTAGCTTATATTCCTTTAGATTTTGATGATCCTGGCTTCGTTATTGAGTGTAAAATCGCAGATTCTCTACAAAATCTGAAAGAGAAAAGTCAGGAGGCATGTCAACAAATATTTGACAGAAAATATCTTGAAGAATTTGAACATGATGGTTATACACAGATGAAAGGTTATGGCATCGCTTTCTATCATAAAATGTGTTACATATCAAAAGTTGATAGAATATGAATAAATTGAATGCGTTTACATTGACTTTACTGTGTGACTTGATATAATTAACTTACATAAAATCTTTAAGAAGATAGAAAGGAAAACTATAATGAAACAATTGAATGAAAAGGTTGCGATTGTTACAGGTGCAGGCCAGGGAATTGGAAAAGGCATCGCACTTTGTCTGGCAAAACGTGGTGTTAAAGTCGTATGCACTGGACGGAGAATAGAACCAATTGAAGCAACTGTAAAAGAAATCAAAGAAGCAGGAGGAGAAGGCTTCGCCATGTCTTGCGATTCATCTAATCGAGAACGAGTAAAAGAAGTTGTCGCAAAAACAGTAGAAACATATGGTACCGTGGATGTTGTGGTAAACAATGCGCAGGCAGTCGCAAAATCAGCACCTGTTGAAGAAACGACTTATGAATTAATGTACTTGGCATGGTCTACAGGTACGATAGGATCATTGAATTTTATGCAGGAATGCTTCCCATATTTTAAAGAACAAAAAGAAGGACGCGTTATCAATTTCGCATCCGCAACTGGTATGTTTGGATATGCTGGAAATCTTGCATATGGATCAAATAAGGAGGCTATTCGTGGTTTAACAAAAATAGCTGCTAAGGAATGGGGACAATATGGTATTACCGTAAATTGTGTACTTCCTGGTGCTGAATCACCTGCTGCAAAAGAATGGGCAAAGAAATTCCCAGAGAAGTATGAAGCAATTCTTCAGCAACAGCCAATGCGACGTTTAGGTGATCCTGAAACAGATATTGCGCCAGTGATTGCATTTTTAGCCGGACCTGATTCAAGTTACTATTCAGGACAATGTTTATTATTAGATGGTGCTTATTCTATCGCGCCATAATCGATACGGAAAGGAAATCTTATGTATTTCCTTTTTTCGTATGTATGATGCAATGAAATAGAATTGTATATTCATCATATATTATTGAAAACCAAAAATGTTCGTATCAAGTGCGTAAATTCCATCCCAAATTGCTAGACCTTGGCAGAAAAATACGATAAACTTAACATAAGATTTTAAGGGAGTGACGATTATGGAAATTGGTAATATGATTAGTACAAAAAGAAAAGAAAAAGGTCTTTCGCAAGAACAGCTTGCACAAGAAATAAATGTCGCAAGACAAACAATCAGTAAGTGGGAACTGAATGAAACATTACCTGATTTAGAGAGTTTGAGAAAACTTGCGGTATTTTTGGGGTTTTCAATAGATTCAGCTTTAGACATTGACGTTGATGACGATGATGATATGGAATGGATGATTATCGGTTTTGCGATTGTTGGAAATGTAATTACAGTCTTTTTCGATCAGGCAATGATTGGAATCGCAATGCCTTTTATAGGTTTGGGTATTTATTTTATTTGGAAGGCATTTCGGGGAAATCAAAAAAATAGTAAATCCAACAAAGGATGAAACGGTGCTAACGTATGTGTGGAGGATACAACATGGAATTGATGTATAAAAATATTTTTCTTGGAAAAATTGAGATTACAGAAAGGGAAAGTTTTTGGATTTCTGGAAATTTTTATCCAAATCCTGAAGCATCAGAATTTAAAAGCTTTTTTGATGCTTTGGTATGTGAAGATGGATTCGATGAATCACAGTTTGATGAAGATTTATTAGATGAGAATAATTGGTATGTATGTGAAAATGGAAAAATCATAGGGATCTCATATCCAGCAATATATGATGATAGTGAAATCGGATTTAGATATAGATAATACATCCATGTTACAATGAGTATCATTATGAATATGTCCATATTTAAACGATAGAAAAGAAATGTGTTCACAATATAAAGAAAAATCTGATAAACAAAATCTGATGAGCTTCAGATTTTTTTGTACTTACATTAAAAGCGGTAGGATAGAGCAGATTTGCCAACTCCTATATATATCGTAAATGAAACTGTATTCGAGGATAAAAAAAGGCAAACACAGATATCATCGTTTGAGCTTTTGATTCATGAAGGTGATAATTACAAAATCATAGAATAAATTAATATAGGGCTTGCAGTTTTTATAACTTTATAATTATATTGTGGTATCAAAGTTCTTTAGTTAATAGTAAATTCTATATATTAAGTTATTACGAACATTGATATATGCTGTGTTTTAGAGCTAATCTTTAATCACCTTTTAAACATTATATAAATTAAAAATCAAAATGATAAAGATTGTGTCATTTCTTACAAGAATTTTATAGTCAGTAATGATATAATCAATGCCAAGAGAGAGGTTTTATATGATAGAAAAACAAGAGCAACGCCATATTTTATTTGATGAGTCGCTGGGACTTGAGGCTTATCAATTAACGGGAGTCGTACAGAAATTCCCAAATCATTTTCATGAATTTTATGTTATTGGATTTATTGAGGGTGGAAAAAGACATTTGTGGTGCAAAGGTAAAGAATATGACACAACAAGTGGTGATTTGATTTTATTTAATCCTTATGATAACCATTTTTGTGCACCAGTCAATCATGAATTACTAGATTATCGTGCAGTAAATATACCAATTGAATGTATGAAAAAAGCCGCAAAAGATATTACTGGAAAAGAATATCAACCAGAGTTCATCTGTAATGTGGTGCCACAAAGCGAGTTGGCTAATTATGTCGCAACATTATATGATGCGATTGTAAATCATGCATGTTATATGGAACGACAAGAAGCATTTTATTTATTACTGGAAGGTATTTTAAGAGAATATGCCAGAGATTTTAATGAAACGTCATCACAGCCTAAGCCATTAGATCACTTATGTACTTATATGAAAGATCACTTTATGGATAATATTAGCTTGGATGAATTAGCAGATATGGCTGCAATGTCACGTTCTTACTTATTGCGCAATTTCACAAAACAATATGGAATTTCACCATATCGTTATCTACAAAGCATACGTATAGAAAAAGCGAAACAACTTCTGGAAGAACAGGTTCCATTGATTGAAATCGCAGATATGTGTGGCTTTAGTGATCAAAGTCATTTCTCAAACTATTTTAAAGAATTTATTGGTATAACACCAAAACAATATCAACGGATATTCCAGGAAAGTGAGGGCTAGTATGAAAGAAAAACAAGGACATTTCGCAGCGCTATTCACTATCTTTGTATGGGGTACAACGTTTATCGCTACTAAACTTTTACTAGGCTATTTTGCCCCTGTAGAAATACTATTCATTCGCTTTTTTATGGGATATATTGCATTATGGATTGCTTATCCTAAAGTATTTTCCATTGATCGTTCAAGAGAAAAATATTTCATCTTCGCAGGTATCTGTGGGGTTACTCTATATTTCTTATTAGAAAATATCGCATTGACATATACTCTTGCGAGTAATGTTGGTGTTATTGTAGCCATTTCTCCATGTTTTACAGCTTTATTCTCATGGCTGCTTCATCAGGATGATAAACCAAATAAGCTATTCTTTATCGGATTTCTATTCGCAATCCTTGGTGTCTATCTCATAAGTACCAATGGACAATCGATTTTAGAAATACATCCAACAGGAGATTTATTAGCACTTTTAGCCGCCATGGTATGGGCATTATATTCCATATGTACAAAGAAAATCAGTGAATTTGGATATGGGACCATTCCTATGACAAGAAGAATTTTCTTTTATGGCTTATTATTTATGATACCGGCCTTATTCCTATTTGGATTTGATGTATCGATGTCAGATTTTATGCATATAGAAGTTATCTTTAATCTGATTTTCCTTGGATTAGGTGCTTCTGCCATATGTTTTGTTTCTTGGAACTTTGCGTTAAAAAAGCTTGGTTCTATCAAATGCTCCACATATATCTATCTGGTTCCAGTGATTACCGTTGTAACCTCTATGATCGTATTAAAAGAAAAGGTTACGATTATGACCTGGATCGGTATGATATTAACACTTGCAGGATTAATGTTGTCACAAAGAAAGAAGGGTATAGAAGATGGAAAACATGAAATGTGTTATGGTGATTGATGAGGCGTTGCCACTTGGTATCGCAATGAATACAGCAGCAGTATTGGGGATTTCTTTAGGGAAAAAGATACCAGAATGTGTTGGTGTTGATGTAAAAGATCAGGATGGTATTATGCATGCAGGTACGATTCAGATACCTGTGCCAGTGCTGAAAATGAACAGCGAAGATTTAAAAGAATTGGTTGAAAAAGTAAAAAATGATGAATTGATTACGATGTTAGATTTCACAGATGTTGCGCAAGGATGTAAAGTATATGAAGAATATATTGAACGTAGTGCAGCACACAAAACTAACGAATTTACTTACTTTGGTATCGCATTATATGGTGATAAAAAACGTATGAATAAGTACACAGGCTCTTTACCATTATATCGTTAAGGATAAGCTCTTTGGATAAGGAGCTTTTTTTCTTGATAATCACAGTTTTTGGATTTAAACTAAAAGAAGAAAGAAGGAATTTCATGAATTGTCCAGAATGTTATAGTTCACAAAGTCGCATTACCCCATTATTACATCCAGAAGATTGTCTAAAAAACCATACGCAATATATCTGTAGTACATGTGGTCGCTGTATCTGTATAGAACATGATGATAAAAGAGGTCTGCAACGATGGAATTTCCCATTTAAATCTTTAGAAATTGCGAAGCTTTATCTAAGAACTGCGGATGTTACCATGAAACAAGCTTGCGGTATTTATGAAATCATAAGCAAAAATGGAAGAAAATCATATAAGATATATGCAAATGATATGGATTTAGAAATCTATTTATCAAAAAACAAGGATAAAAGCTGTGTTAGTAAAGCACCAATATATCAAAGAGATGAATTTCATGCATATCCTGATTCACAGATCAGAAAACTGACAGCTGAGGAAGTAAAACAATATATGAATGAAAAAAACACATCAGATTCCTAATAAGGATAAGATGTGCTTTTTGTATAGAAATTGAATTATTGAATCTTAATTGTTTTCTTGATTAGATAACTTTCGTGTGAAGTAAACTCCAGTAATTGCGCCAATCAAAAGAAGTGGTGCTACTCTGATAAACAGCCATTCAAAGGCATGTAATACAACTCCCATCACTGAAGTTTCAGGATTGCTGTAATCCCAATTTAAATAGGGACTGTGAGATATAAATAGGATGATAAAAACAATCATAATCACTATTCCTAATGAGATAAATAACCAATGTAATAGTTTTTGTTTCGTCATTTTTCTATTTGCCAATTGCAGGTTTATAATTTCAAGTTTCTCAGAAATCACTTTTAAATCATCAGCTTTTGTTTCAATAATATTTTCTCCAAGCAATGTGCTGACAGGTGTTTCAAATATCTCAGATATGGAAATTAACATATCGGCATCTGGCACTGACAAACCCTGTTCCCATTTTGAAATAGTCTGTCTTACAACATTTAACTTGACGGCAAGCTCTTCTTGTGAAAGTCCTTTGGATTTTCTGATTGCTTTGATATTTTCATTTAGCATCAGCGATACCTCCTTTCACTGTCATTATAAGGCAGGAAAGCTCGTTGCGGCAAGCAACTTGGATTAACATTCATATTATAGCTGACATAAGAAACCAGTAGATTTCATTTCTTGATATTCATCTAAAAATAAATCTACACCCATAAAAGTTTTCCATTACGTTATCCTCTTGTATCATAGTACGTGTTTTATTACACAAGACAGAGCAATATATTTATTCTGTTTTCATCATTTGCGTTTACCAAGCGAATTAGAAATCGCAACAATAGCTGGGAATACTACAGCCGCAACTACCCAAATAATCCAACTATATCCCCAATTATTTGTAGAAAAGCTATATCCTAAATATACGGCAGTAACAATTGACCAATATACAACCGAAATAGCCGTTGTGGCAGATTGCTTTTCCTTTTTCTCTTTTGAATAATCGCCCTCTTGTAAAAGCTTTTCATAGCTTGCCCATACGATTCCGCTATGAATAAAGAAAACTACACCAACACCTACGATAACTAAAGAAGCAGAAAGCATAATTATTAGCAGTAATTCATTTTCATCATTAAAAATTGCTCCTCCAAAAAGAGGGATGAGTGCCACAATACAAAGACTAGTGCCGATTATGTTATTTCTTGTATATACTTCGTTGTATTGTGCTTTCCGTTCTGAAACCATTCCACGAACGCCATATGCAGTTTCAAAATTTTCTTTTTCTAAATAATCATATGCTGCGGTTTTTCTACCACTAGAAATAAACAAAGCAACTGCTATCGTGACAAGAAGAAGTAAAACAATCATTCCAATTCCTCCAGCCACATCATCTCTCAAACTATATTTTGGAACTTCGCTAATCGTTCCTAATATTAATAGACATATAGGTGATATAATACACAAAAAAGTTGCCAATGCTATTGATTTTGATGTTGTAGCTTTGACAGAAAGAAAGGCGTTTACTTCTTCCATAGATACCCGCCTTAGTTTTGATACTTCATCAGCTGGTGTGGTACATTCCTCATCTTCAATTTCATCTTTAAGCAAATAGTCTGTACTTACGCCAAATAACTCTGAAAGGCGAATCATTTTCTCAAGGTCTGGAACAGATTGGGCGCCTTCCCATTTTGAAACGGACTGCCTTGTAACATTCATTTGTTCAGCTAATTCCTCTTGTGACCAACCTGCTTTCTTGCGAAGCTGTGTTAATTTATCTGCAAAAATCATAACGATATCCTCCTTGTGTGATTGTTATGCGTATATTTTACCTCTTTTTCAGGTTGCTCACTACCAATCAACACCATTCAATGTGTCAACTGTCAGTTGCATTCATCATATCATTGAAATTTTCACTTAGTTGTTACCTGTATATTTCCTTTTATAGTCATTTAAGTAACCCCATAATTTATTCAAAGGCGGCAGAGATTTCTCTCTGCCGCTTTCTGTACTTATACAAAGATGATTTCCTTTGCACTGTATATTATTTATACTATTCTAAGGTGTTTTCCGTCTTTAACTGTTCTGTTATGCTCGACTGGCACTGCTTTATTTTTTATAAGACTAAGCAATCTGGATGAACACTCATATTATAGCTGACATAAGAAGCCAGTAGATTTCGTTTCTTGATAGTCATCTAAAAAAGGATCTACACCCCATGCTGCAGCTAGTTCATCAACGACTTCTTCATTTGGATATACGATATTTTCATCATATTCATCTAAGTCAAAAGAAGATGGAGTTAAGCCGATTTCTTTTTCTTCTTGTGTTAATTCGCCTTCATTCCAAATAATCTCGTTTTGTTCTCCAACATAATAAAAGCTTCGTATTAATTTACCGTTTATATATTTCACCCAACACGATAATTCAACAATTCTATGTGTTGAGAAATATTGAACTTCTTCAAATTTTGAAGCTATGTCCTGTAAAAGCTCTTTGTTTTCTAAAGGCGCATTATAATTAAGAATTAAAACATATCCATTGAAACATGGTGTAACAAAAACTTTTTTCATCTTTTGCATGTGAGAAAAAGCACTTTGCCAATTACTGATTTTGATATCGGTACAATTCAATTTTTCCATTACTGCTTTTGGATCTTTCTCTTTCACAACCAACCATGAAATTTTCATGCCAAATGGAATTGGTGTATCTGGTTCTTGAGATATACCATTACTTTGATCCATATTTTTTTCTTTTTTAAATAGATGAAACAAGCCCATAATAAATCCTCCTATATAAGATTAGCTTATATAGTAATTATACTATAAGCATCTATTGTTTTTCTAACGCTATAATAGTTTTTCTAATCTTAACTCTTAGAACTAAACCAAACCCCATACAAAACATCCACATAGCATTGTGATGAAGATTTGTAGAGGTGTTACCGCCAACATCTTTGTGAGTGTAATCGTAATTAGGATCCCAATTAAAATCAAAAGTCCTGTTAAAATCCCAAATGTTTCAAGTTGTGATTTTGTCATAAAAACATTCCATGCAGATTTTTCACCTTGTTCTTTCTTTTCAGTATCACTCATTTTCCTTGCATATAATAATTCTGATATTTGTATACCAAGCGTTTCACACAAAGGCTCATATAATGATAGATCTGGCATCGTTTTCCCATTTTCCCATCTTGAAATAGACTTATCACTAACACCTAATATTTCAGCAAGCTGCGTTTGTGTTAATCCTTTTTCTTTTCTACAATCTGATAGAAAGCTACCAATTTTTTCTTGATTCATAAAAGACACTTCCTTTCTTTTTCAGTTCTCATGTTAAACGAAATTATTATAAAAGAACAGGACAGAAACTGAGAATTGATACTAGAATTCAAATAAAAAAGATTTAAACCACTACTGTTATAAAATCAATAAGATGTTTTTCACAAAATTATTTTATACAGCATGTATTAAGATGCCTGTCGTAATGCTATTTGTGAGCTTGTAAATTTCTCCTAAAATTTAGGATAAAGTAAATAAAGTTAATATTGTGAAAGGATTTATTATCGTTCCATTTTTTATATCAATCATTCATCCTTCAATCTATCTAGTAGCAAGACTTGAATTAATATTTGCTATCGAAAATATATGTGAAATGATGAACTGTACAAACTGTTCAATATCTAAATCCTTCTCTTCACAAAGCCAAATAGAGATCACTGACAATAAACCAGATAAATAAAATTCACATAGCAGTGAGGATTCCTTGTTTGTATCATCAATCTGCAGCCAACAGGCAATTAAAGGTTTTAATATTTCTTTTAATTGTGATGCGAATTTTGGATCCCCTTGATCACTTAATAAAACACCCATATAAGAAGAATATGTTTGTGCCAATTCTATCAAATGTTCCATATGATCTGGAAGGTTATGTAGGGCATCATTTTCTAGCCATTGTGTAATTAAGGCATCCACTACTTCCAACAATTCCTGTTCAATCTTTGCAAGTAAATCATAGGTATCTTTATAATATAGATAAAAGGTACCACGATTATATCCTGCGATATCTGTGATCTCTTTTACTGTTATTTTTTCAATCGGTTTTTGAATATATAATGACCAAAAAGCTTCCCTTAAATTTTGCTTCGTCTGCTGTGTCAATTCATTCCTTTTTTGCATATTCTATACCTCTCTTTTTGTTATGATAACACAGGAAATATGTAGGAACAAGCTGTTTCAACATATAGGGAAAGATTGTTCATTGATGATGATTTTTGATTGCGTTATAATAATTAAAACAACACGTTGTTGAGCAAGGGGCGTTTATATGGCATATATTGAATTTCGGGATGTAGTAAAAGAATATCATACAGAAGGGGCATCTATTAAAGCATTAAACGGCGCAAGTTTTCAAGTTGAAAAAGGTGAATTGGTAGTCATACTGGGGGCAAGTGGCGCTGGTAAAACAACAGCATTAAATATATTAGGTGGTATGGATAGCGCAAGTAGTGGTCATGTGATTATTGATGGGAAAGATATCACATCATATAAGAAAAAAGAACTGGTATTATATCGTAGGAATGATATTGGATTTGTATTCCAATTTTATAATTTAGTACCTAATCTGACCGTGTTAGAAAATGTAGAACTTGCGGCGCATACATGTAAAGATTCCTTAAATGCAGTTGACACATTAGAAAAAGTTGGTTTAAAAGAGCGCTTGAATAATTTTCCTTCTCAATTATCTGGTGGGGAACAACAACGTGTATCCATTGCACGGGCAATCGCAAAAAATCCAAAGCTTTTGTTATGCGATGAACCAACTGGAGCGTTGGATTATGATACAGGAAAACAGATTTTACAGCTGCTACAGGATACTTGTCGAAAAGAAGGCATGACTGTGATTTTAATCACACATAATTCCGCATTAGCGCCAATGGCTGATCGATTAATAAGATTTAAAAATGGTAAAGTATTGGAAGAAAAGATTCAAAAAAATCCAATACCAATTGCGAATATTGAGTGGTGATTTTAAATGAATAAAGCATATTGGCAAGATATTTGGCGGACAATCGTTAAAAGTAAAAAACGATTTATTTCTATTTTAATTATCACGATGCTGGGAGTCACAATGCTCACAGGACTTCGTGCGGGCTGTGTGGATTTACGTAATTCAGCGGATGATTTTTATGATAAGCAAAAACTTTATGATATTCAGGTGGTATCTACCTTGGGTTTAGAAGATGAAGATATTTCAGCACTTTCTAATATTGATGAAATTGATCAGATTGTGGGCAGCTATTCTGAAACACATATATTAGAGGTACAGGATAAAAAACAAAGTATTCAATTGAATGCCATCACAAAATCAGGAATCAATGAACCATATGTTTTGGATGGAAGTTTACCGAAAAATACGAAAGAAATTGCGGTTAGTGAAAAGTTTTTACGTAATTCAGGTAAAAAGATTGGTGATACCATCACTTTTTCGGATGATGATTCTAAATTAAAGTACCAAACATTCACAATCTGTGGCGTGATCTTAGATGCAATGAATATCAGTGTTGATGAAGGAGCAACATCTTTTCGTTCTACTTCCAATGTCGATGATACGTTTTATGTACAATTAGATGCATTTGATTATGATGTTTATACATCACTGTATATGACATTAAAAGGCAGCAAGGATTCGAGAAGTTATAGTGATACATATAAACAAATGGTTCATGAAGTGATGGAAAAGATTGAGAAAAGTATAAAAACAGATCGTGAAAACGCAAGATATCAAATGGTTGTAGATGATGCATGGAAACAATATGATAAAAATAAAGATCAGATGGACAATGAATTTTCTAAAGGAGATGAAAAACTGGCATCTGCTCGTGAAGAACTGGAAAATGGGCGAATACAGTTACAAAAAGGATGGCAGGAGTTACAGGCTAATGAACAATTTCTTCAGGAACAATCCCAAACGCTTGATGATGAAATGGCAAATGCTTATACAAAACTTCAGAATGGTTTCACACAGTTAGATATAGGGAAACAACAGTTAGATGAGGCAATGAAGCAAGTGCAGGATGGGGAAGTTCAACTGACAAAGGCAAAAGATGATTTAAAAACACAACAGGATGATACATTGATAAAACTTGATCAAAAACAAAAGGAGATAGAAGCACAGATCATAGATTTGAAAAGTGCTTTACAAGCTTTATCTACGCAGGAAACTTCTTTATCTACTAGCTTACAAAATTGGCCACATCATGAGTGGGAAACATATATTGATGCTGTTCAGCAAGCATATCAGAAAATAGCGCAACTACAGCTTCAAATACAAGCATTATCCCAACAACAAAGTGATGATGCAAAACAACAAATAGAAGTATTAACGATTACCATACAGAGGCTGCAAGAAACATTATCACAACAATATGAACTTCAACAGCAGCAGTTACTATCTGCATTATCCATACAGATAGAACCAGTGAAGGAGCAATTAGAAGCACAATTAAAGGCATTGGATATCACATCATCAGATTATGAAACACAGAAACAAATAATCGAAAATCAGATACAAGTATTAGAAACATTACCACAAGCAATTCTTGCTTTAGGCATACAAAAAGGACAAATACAGGCGAATTTACAGGTGATATCAAATCTGGAAACACAGTTGCTTTCACAGAAGGAACAAGCAGTGGCAGGTTTTTCACAAGGTTTTTCCACAATACAGGAAAAAGAACAACAGCTACAGGATGGCAAGGAAAAAACACTGGCAGGTTATAAGAAATTATATGCAACGCAAAGTTTATTAGAAGATTCCCAGATGAACCTGAAACAGCAGCAGGCACTCGCTATTCAGAAATTAAATGACGCTAAACAACAATTAGAATCAGGGAAACAACAGCTATTAGAAAGTGAAATACAATTACAAGATGGCGAAAAAGAACTGTCTGTACAACAGCATAATTATGATAAACAAAAAGAAGAAGCACAGAAAAAGCTTGCGGAAGGAAAGGCAGATATTGAAAAAATTGATAAAGCAACATGGTATGTACAAGACCGTAATGCAATGGATTCTTATACCTCAGTAGAAAGTGATGCATCTTCTATTGAAACTGTAGGAACAGCTTTTCCTATCATCTTTTTAATCGTCGCAATTTTAATATCTTTAACCACTATTACCCGTATGGTTGAAGAAGAACGTGGCTTGATTGGAACTTACAAAGCACTCGGTTTTTCTGATATGTCGATTTACAGTAAGTATTTAATATATGCATTCTCTGCCTGTTTCATAGGTGGAATTTTAGGGGATGCTTGCGGCTTTTGGCTATTGCCAAAGTTTCTGTT
Source organism: Absiella sp. AM29-15 (assembly GCF_003434225.1). NCBI lineage: Bacteria > Bacillati > Bacillota > Erysipelotrichia > Erysipelotrichales > Erysipelotrichaceae > Amedibacterium > Absiella sp. AM29-15. The sequence continues at coordinate 269,878 of NZ_QVFL01000001.1, read as the reverse complement.
TACAATTTTTCAGGTTCTATATAAAATACCAGAATATCAGATAAGCTTTGATTTCATATATGGTGTAGGTGGGGTCTTGTTATTTGTTGTTGGTATTATGTTTGCGACAATTATCGCATGTCGATTAGAACTATCACAAATGCCCGCAGTATTGATGCGACCAAAAGCACCACGTGCTGGTTCAAGGGTGATTTTGGAATATATTCCAATGATATGGAAACGTTTATCTTTCCTGAATAAGGTCACTATGCGTAATCTGTTTCGATTTAAAAAACGTATGTTTATGACAATTGGCGGTATTATGGGGTGCACTGCCTTGATTCTATGTGGCTTTGCGATTAAGGATTCTGTAAATGAACTTATGCCAGAACAATATGAAAAAATCTATCAATATGATTTTATGAGTGTTGTAGCTAGTAAAGAATATGAATCTATGAAAAAAGAACTTGTAGAAGATCAAAATATAAAAGATCTGATTGGTATACGTATGGATAATGTGAAAGTAAAATCAAAACATGATGGTCAGGAAGAAAGTGTTTCTATGATGGTCATTCCTAATGGAGAAAGTATAGAAGGATATATTGGCTTAGAGGATACAAATGGTAAAGCTATAGCATTAAATGATGGAATATACATCACTGAAAATGTTTCTACTGTACTTGGTTTTGATAAACATGACCATATTTTTATTCAAAATATGGATTTGATTGAACAGGACGTTGAGGTACAGAAAATCGTACAAAATTACCTGGGAAATATGGTCTATATGAATCAGAAAACATATGAATCATTATTTGGAAAGTATGAAGGAAATGGCTATCTAGCACATTTTAAGGATGGATATAAGAAACAGACACAGTTTGCGGAAACATTCAGTAAGAAAGATCATGTTTTATCCGCTGTGAGTGTAAAAGCATTGCGTGATCAATTCTCTGATGCATTTACGTTGATCAATGCAGTGGTTTATCTGATTACGTTTATGGCTGCAGGACTTGCCTTTGTGGTATTATTCACACTATCCACAACCAATATATCTGAGCGTGAAAGAGAACTTGCGACAATTAAAGTACTAGGATTCTTTGATAAAGAAGTGCATCTTTATGTAAATAAAGAAACAGTGATATTAACAGGTATTGGTATATTGTGTGGATTACCACTTGGACGAGTATTAAGTGGCATGTTAACAAGCGCATTAAAAATGCCTTCCATTCATTTCGCAGTAACTGTATATCCAGTGAGCTATTTATATGCGGCTTTACTATCATTAGGCTTTGCGCTGATAGTGAACTTTATGACGAATCGTACCTTGAATCAAATTGACATGGTAGAGGCGTTAAAGAGTATAGAATAGTAAAAGCAATGCTAGAACAACCTCAAGAAATTCGTCCCACTGTAATTGAAAAATAAAAAATAATCATAGAAAATGGTGTTTGCGAAAGTGAATGCCATTTTTTAATGCAGGTATGAATAGGATATCTTTGTTAATCCCAAAGCTCATGCTCTGCGATGGAACCAATTTGTTGGACAAAATCATCAAACTCTGGATTATTTTCCTTTGTATAAATCTGGGATTTATAATTTAAAGGGATATTCTGTAAATAATCTTTCATAACATCCATTATTCTAGCTTCCAACAAGACATCTGACGCTTCTTTTACTATCGTATATTGCTTAGATTTAACTGCAAGATACTTTTTTATATAATACATAAACTGTGCCATATATAACTTCTTGATTAAAGGATTACCTTGAAAATCCACAATGGTTAATTCATCATCAGTATTTTCATCAGAAAGAGAAGAAGAAATGCTGGGAAGTGGTACGGATAGTACCATATTAAAGAAAGGATTATCAATTACATTCAATTCATCAAATAACCAAACTGCTTCATAAATTGCCGCATATTCACCAGGAAAGGTATAATATGGCTCTCTGTTTATTTCCTCAATATATTCTACAATGTAATCTATACCAAGATAATTCAATTTTTTAACATCATTTCGATAAACATAAGCAACATGATAATGATCGTTACCACATATAACATCTTTTATATCATCTTTTTCACAATAGCCAAAATAAAATACATCTTGATTAGGAAATATAGAAATATCTGGTATTTTTGCCTTATCTAATAATGTTAATGAATGAAAAAAATCGAATAGATACATGGTCATTTCTCCTTGCTTTTTTATAAAACTATACATATGATATCACAATACAGTTTGTAAGTATATAGGGTGGTTCTATTTAAATAGGTCTTGTATAACAAATTACGATTTCATATATTATAATGTATAATTACAAACAAGTAGGTGATACAATGGACTATGGGAAAGTCACGCTTAACATTGAAAAAATACTAAAAGAAAAAAGTATTAGTAAAAACAGATTATGTAAGGATCTTGATATATTACGTCCTAATTTAAATAGATATTGTCGTAACCAATTTCAAAGAATTGACGCTGGTTTGATTTGTAAGTTATGTTATTACTTAAATTGTTCAATTGATGAGTTGATTACATATGAATCACCTCGTAAAGAAAATGAAGATAAATAGTAAATGAGTTGTGTGTAGGCACAGCTTTTTCTTTTCATTAAATGAAACCTATAGTAGAATATAATAAAAGATAGAAGGAGATGTATCCCATGGCAATGCAGACACCCGTACTTTCATTATTATTACGTGAAATCAATGTGACAAACAAGAAAGGAAGCTCTTATGATATCGCAAAAGCTTTGATGCAGCATTATCATGAAATTCCAAGTCTGACAATTCATGAACTGGCAGATACATGTTTTATATCATCAGCTTCACTATCAAGATTTATCAGAATGCTTGGCTTTGATCATTATACAGAATTTAGAAATGCATGCCAAAAAGAAATTGGAATAGAAGTTGACTATTCAAAAGAAGTATCAAAAGCAAGTATTGATGATATGCGGCCTATTTTAAAACACTATACTGAGAATATAAAAAATAATATTGATTTTACATTTCAACAGCTTGATTTTAAACAGTTGGAGCGTATCACAAAAAAGATGTTTGAAGCAAAAGAAATGGCGTTTTTCGGATTAGAATTTGCGACATTGCTTGGTCAGCATTTTCAAGTAAAGATGGCAAGTATGAATAAACTTGTCAGACTTGGATTAACATATGAGGAACAAAAGGTGATTGCAGCTAATCTTCATGAAGGAGCACTGGTATTTGTGGCTTCATTAGAAGGCGGCTACTTCTATCGTAATGATGAAGTCATGGAAATATTAAAAGAAAAACATGTGACGATTGTCGCAATGACGATGAATGAAAATACAAAGCTAATGAAAGATGTAGATGAAATCTTGATTTGTAATAAAGAAAACAGCAATACAGAAGGTAGAATTACATTACTATATATGATTGAAATTTTATTAATGTATTATTTTGTAAATTATCAAATGTATAATATCTAAAGATGATTAGGCTTTAATAACGGATGCCATCATCTTTTTTTATGTCAGTTTCATTTTTTGAAACTGGCTGTGTTTTTTTGAAATTGCGCAGGCCTTTTTGATGACTAAGATTTCTTCCTTTCATGATAAAGTTTATATGTAAAACGAGGAGGCAAGTTATGAAAGATAAAAAAACATTTCCAGAATCATTTCTTTGGGGCGCAAGTACAAGTGCATTTCAAATTGAAGGAGCTTATCTGGAAGATGGAAAAGGATTATCCACAACAGATTGTCGAAATGTTCCTGAGGGTATTGCAGATGGTAAAGTCGCAAGTGATCATTATCATCATGTAGATGAGGACTTACAGTTGATGAAGGATTTAGGTATCCAAATATATCGTTTTTCATTCAACTGGGCAAGAATTATGCCAGATGGGAAACATGTGAATGAAAAAGGTCTGCAGTTTTATGATCATATCATTGATACCTGTATAAAGAATGGAATCATTCCCTTCCCAACACTTTACCACTTTGAAATGCCGCAAGCATTAGTAGATGCTTATGGAGGGTGGAAATCAAGAGAGTGCGTTGATGATTATGTAACTTATGCTAGTATATGTTTTCATAGATGGAAAGATCAGGTACCTTATTGGGCAACAATCAATGAACAATTGATTGCAAGTGCAGCATCAGATTTAAATGGGAATAAAGAAAGCAGTCAAAAAATAAAAGATATGTATCAAATGAGTTATCACATGTCATTGGCTGAGAAAAAAGCTATGAAGCTTTTGAAACAAATATCTCCAAATACCAAAGTTGGTGTTGTTTGTTCGATGCAGGTCATTTATCCAGCATCATCAAAACCAGAGGATATTCAGGCTGCATATGATGCACAGGATATGCTGCAGAATATGTTATTGGATATGAGTGTTTATGGAAGATACCCACAACGGGTTACACATTATCTTAAAGGGAATGAATTATATCCAATCACAGAAGTACAGGATGAAGAAATATTAACATCATCAAAACCTGACTTTATCGGTGTAAATTATTATGCCAGCAACTGCGTAAAAGCAAAAGATATCACAGAAGATGAAAGTAAACTGCCACCATTCTATCGCAATCAATTATTCTCTATAGCATCTAATGAACATCTAAAGAAAACCAAATGGATGGAGTTTGGCATTGATCCAAAAGGACTTGAAATTGGTATCCAGCAATTATTTGAACGTTATCATCTTCCTGTAATGATTACGGAAAACGGGCTGGCTTATTCTGATGAACTAAAAGATGGAAAGATAGAGGATGATTATAGAATTGAATATCTAAAAGAACATATGGAAGTATGTCATGATTTGATCAAACAGGGATATCCATTGTTTGGATACTGCCCATGGTCACTTATTGATGTATTGAGTTCTCATCAAGGGTTTGCGAAACGCTATGGTTTAATCTATATCGATCGAAGCGACACAGATGTTAAAGAATGCAAAAGAATACCAAAAAATAGTTTTTACTGGTATCAAAAAATAATCAAAGAAAACGCAATTTGAGGAGGAAAAAAAGATGAATAAATTTATGAGTTTTATGGAGAAATATTTAGTACCTTTAGCCAATAAAGTATCTGGCAATCGTTATCTAAAAACAATCAGTAATGGTTCTATGTCCTTACTTGGCATCATTATGTTAGGATCTTTATTTACAGTTGTATCTTCTATTACGTGGGAACCTTATCAAAGCTTCTTAACATCTACGGGTATAGGAACCTTGTTTGGTTATGTGCCAGATTTCACTATTGATTTATTAGCATTATACATGGCTTTTTCTATTGGATATCAGGGTGCAAAAGTATTTGATATCAAAGATAAAGCATTCAATGCAGGTGCGATTTCACTGGTTTGTTTCTTATTATTAACACCAATTAACAGTACTGCAGTAGAAGGCTCTACATTCCTTGATATCAGTTATTTAGGTGCAAAAGGTGTATTTGTGGCGTTGATTACTGGTATTATTACAGTAAAAATTCTTGCGTTTTTTGTGAAGAAAAATTTTACGATTAAAATGCCAAATGGTGTTCCTAGTATGGTCATGGAATCATTTTCTGCATTGATACCTGCAACTGTCATTGTATTAGTATTTGGATTAATCAAACTAGGCTTTGCGAATACTACATATGAAACAGCCAATAACTTTATTTATACAATGCTACAAACACCTATTCAGTCTTTAACTGGAAGTCTACCAGCATTCTTGGTATTGATTTTTATAGCTCAATTGTTATGGTTCTTTGGAGTACATGGCTCCATGACTGTATTGCCAATCTTATTCCCTGTATTCTTAGGCTATCTTGCAGAAAATACAGCTGCAGTTGAAGCTGGACAGATTGCGCCAAACGCTATTAACTTTGGATTATACGACTTAGCATGTCTTGGTGGATGTGGTGCAACAATTGGCTTGGTAATTGTCATGTTCTTTTTCTCAAAAAGTAAGCGATATAAAGCTTTCTCAAAACTTGTATTGCCTTGTGGCTTATTCGGTGTCAATGAACCAGTCGTATTTGGTATGCCTTTAATGTTAAATGTCATGATGCTGATTCCATTCTTGATTACACCAATTATTATTGTAATATTAGGATATTTCTTAATTCAGATTCATGTAATTACACCAACCATCGGGGTATTAGGTGCTGGCTCTTTACCACCACTTGTACATGGTATTGTACAAGGTAGTTTGTCCTTTGGTATCTATGAATTATTTGCGACTGTTATTTCAATGATGATTTATTTCCCCTTCTTCAAGATATTGGATAAACAAGCATTTGATGAAGAACAGAATGCTGTAGAAACCGCTGAAGAATCATTCGAGGATTTATTATGATAGATATATTTCAGTATCCAGATATCGCGTTTCCAGATGGTTTCTTATGGGGAGCCACAACAGCTGGACAACAGGTAGAAGGGAACAATTGTTCCTATCACGATGATAAACAATATGCGCCAAAGTTTGCTTATGGTGGCGTTCCATATCAAATGGCTGGTAAAGCGTGTAACAGTTATGAACGTTTTGAAGATGATATTCAACTCTTAAAACAAATGCATTTAGGTATCTATCGTATGTCTATTGAGTGGTGTAGAATAGAACCACAAAAAGGAGTATTTAACGATGAAGCAATACAGCATTATCTGCATATTCTACAACGGTTAAAAGAAGAAAATATCAAAGTATGTTTAACACTTCATCACGTGTCCCATCCTGTATGGTTCCATGAACAAGAGGCTTTCCATACCATGGATAATATGCCGGATTGGGAACGCTATATAGAAAAAGTTGTGCCAATATATAAAGATTATGTAGACTATTGGATTGTGATTAACGAAATGAATATTGTATTTGAATACAGTGAAGAAGAAAGAATCAATATGCTGCAATATCATGCACGGGGTTATCATATTATAAAAAAATATAGTAACGCTCCTGTTAGTTCAACATTGTCTTATTCCATGAAAGAACCATTTCGTGGAAGATATGATAAAGCAGATCGTGTTATGGCAGACTACATTGATTATGTAGAAAATGAATTCTTCATACATGCGATAAAAACTGGTGAAATCGTTATGCCATTTCATGATGCAGTCTATGTTCCAGAAGTAAAAGATACTTGTGATTTTTGGGCATTAAATACATATGTTCGCCAGTTTATCAATAGTCGTAAAAAGGCCTTTCGTTTTGATAATTATCAGGCAACACATTTTCATGCATTATCCAAACCGTTTTTCTCAGAAGAAATCTGTCCGGATATCATGATTGAGATGTTGATGCGATTCAAAGATAAACCAATTATGATTACAGAAAATGGTATTGCAGTAGCAGATGATCATATTAGAATTGTATACCTTGCGGCAATGCTTCAGGCCATGAAACAGGGAATGGATTTAGGTGCGCAGGTGATTGGATATTTACATTGGTCCCTATTAGACAACTGGGAGTGGGGGACTTATCATCCTACATTTGGTTTAGCAACTGTAGATCCAGAAACATTCGATAGAAAGTTAAAACAAAGTGGCCAATTTTATGGAGATATCGCAAAAAATAATTGTCTTGATCAACAAATTATAAGAACGTACATGGATCATATGCCCACAATAAAAGATACAGTGAAATAAACTGTATCTTTTTCCTTATTAGAATTCAAGACTATTTGCATTCAAAAGAAAATCATAATATTGATAACAAAAATATTAAAGAAAAATCAATCCTATTGAAAAAAAACGTAAATATTAACATAAATTTTCAATAGGACAGTAAAACATATCGCTCACACAAAAATAAAATGACAATAGACTAATAAAGAGGAGCTGGTAAATGTGTTGCATTCCTTCTTGTTAGTGACAGCTTTAAGTCTGGATAGTTTTCTTGCGGCTCTGGCTTATGGCACCAAACATATCAAAATACCTGTGAAAAGCGCAGTTCTGATATCATCCATTGGAGTATTATTTCTATCGGTATCATTGTATGCCGCAAAATTTCTTCAACAGTTCATTCCACATTGGCTGTGTTCTGGAATATCCTTTACAATCTTTTTATGTATTGGACTTAGTTCTATATTTCAGGGAACCATCAAAAGGATCCTTCGTAAATATAAAAGGAAACAATTAGAATTTGAATATAGAGGCATATCTTTTGTATTAGATGTATACCTTGATGAAACAAAAGCGGATAGCGATTGTAGTATGTATTTGTCATTAAAAGAAGCTGCCTATCTTGCAGTTGCGTTATCAATAGATTCTTTGGTCAGTGGGTTTGCGATGGGAATTAGTATTCTTCATCCATTACAAGTATTGATAATTAGTTTTCTGATGGGAGTCTTTGTGATATTACTAGGCTCCTTTTTGGGAAAGCGAATCTTCCATAAAGCTGATATTGATTTAAGCTGGATTAGTGGTATCTTATTCATTATATTAGCATTCACAAGAATATTATAGGTTATGAGATATGGAGCAATCTGTATCTTTTTTTGATATTCATTGGAATAACGTCGCAGATTACGTGTGAAAAATGTAGAAAAACGTCGCAAAACGTTAATAAAAAATATAGAATAACGTCGCAAAAGTGTTATAATTTATATGAAAAAACGTCGCAGAGAAAGGATGTGATATATATGATGTATAGAAAATTTTATGAATATATGATGCAGTGGAAACAAGATAAAAATAAAAAAGCATTATATATTAACGGAGCCAGACAGATAGGGAAAACGACGTTAATACGAGAATTTGGTAAAAAAAATTATAAAAAGTTCTTAGAAATTAATTTTATAACTACACCTTCAGCTAAAACAATCTTTGAAGGAGATTTGTCTGCGGAGTTGTTGATCACAAAACTCACAGCTTATTTTAAAACAGAATTGATACCCCATGATACATTGATTTTTTTCGACGAAATTCAGGAATGTATGGAAGTAAGAACAGCCATTAAATTTTTAGTGGAAGATCGAAGATTTGATTATATAGAATCTGGATCATTGTTGGGAGTAACCTATCAAAATGTTAAATCCTTACCTGTTGGTTATGAAGATCCGCATACAATGTATCCAATGGATTTTGAAGAATTTGCGATTGCAATGGGAATCCAACAAAGCACATTGAATATATTAAAGGAAGCATACATAAATAGGAAACCAGTGGATGATTTTATTCATAAAGAAATGATGAAATTATTTAAATTTTACTGTGTTGTAGGGGGAATGCCAGCTGTTGTACAAACATTTATTCAAACAAAAGATATGGGAAAAGTTATCAATGAACAGAAAGGTATTTTAGAATTATACCGAAAAGATGTTCAAAAATACGCTGAAAAAGGGAAAGATAAAATACAAATGATATTTGATGCAATTCCCGCTGAATTGAATAATAAAAATAAACGATTCATCTTAAGTGATTTAAAAAAGAGCGCAAGAAGTGAGCGATATGAATCTTGCTTCAACTGGTTAAATGATGCCGGCGTAACACTGCCATGTTATAACTTACAGGAATTACGACAACCCATTGCGATAAATCTTTCTAGAAATTTATTTAAACTTTTTTTAAATGATACAGGGCTTCTATGTGCAATGTCCTCATCAAATATACAATATATGATTATATCTGATGATTTAGATGTCAATGAAGGCAGCATAATGGAAAATATGTTTGCGACGCAACTTGTAAGTAATGGTTATAAAATCTATTATTATGATAAGAAAAAATTTGGAGAGCTTGATTTTGTGATTGAATCAGAAAATAGATTACAGCCAATCGAAATTAAATCTGGGAACAATTATAAAAAACATCCTGCACTAAATCATATAATCGAAATGAAAGATGACCAGATGAAAAAGCCAATCGTATTTTGCATAGGGAATATTGAAGAAACAAAAGATTTGATATATCTTCCTTTGTATATGATTATGTTTTTGACAGAGCCTGTTTCTTTAGGCAAAATAGACTTCACGTTACATATATAAAAAAGTAGAAATCATTCTACTTTTCTTTTGGCTTATCAAATATAAAGATATCCTCAATAGGTACTTTCACAACCCTAGATATATCAATCGCAAGCTTTAAAGAAGGATTATATTGTGCTTTTTCAAGGCGCATGATTGTTTCTCTTCTTACACCGACTTTATTTGCTAATTGCTCCTGCGTCAATCCTTGTGCGATTCGATATAGCTTTAATTTACATTGAAACTGCTCCTCCATAGCTTAATCCTCTTTTTCCAAGCGATATAAATAATATTTATCCAAAAATAATACAAGGGCATAAATTAAGGATATAGATATTAACATAAAAATAGCACACCATTCTAAATTGTTTGATAACATCCCCATATCAATACCCCATATTACAATAAATAAGAGCGCAAATCCTGTTTTATAGGCTTTGATAGATGCAGTTTTTACGTTTTGTTCAAATAGTTCATCTCTTAATGTATTTGATAGTTTTCCATCATAATAAAACCCGAAAAAGCCAAAAAAGATAAAGAATATAAATGGATATATGATGCCTGCGCTGTTATAGGTCCAAAAACCTGCAAAGCCTAAGAATCCAAAAAATCCTAGAAAACCTAAGTAAGGAGATAATTTCTTTGTGTGCGTGGTATCTACAGGTTTTCTCATATTGTATTTTATAATAAAGATGGTCATATAGATTATATAAATAATGAGTAAAATGCCAGATAATACCATTGGCGTGTCCTTTATATGAAAGGTATAGGTAGAAAAATCCATAGGCTCTACTAATCGACCATGATTGTATAAAACAGCATATATAGACGATAAAACCAACAGCAATAGACATACAATACCCATATAGATGAGATGTTTTACTTTACGTTTATTCATAATATTCCTCCAGTAGGTAGTGATGTATTTATCACTTTATGATATAAATATATCACATTTTGAATTTTTAAACAACAAAAAAGTGACAAATATATCTCATTGGTTTTGTAACTATGCTTAATTAGAAATACGTATGAATATTGTAAATATTTTAATACATTGTAATAATAATTTAAAAAGTAATAAATTAATAAAATATGGCTTAAATTTAACAATTCTATCAATGACTCACTTTTAATAGATGTTAATGGGAATCATTAAAAATTGTTGACGATAATTTCAGGTCTTGCTTTTATGATTTTAAACGCACTCTTAGTTAAAAAAAGTATCTAAAAATGATATCCTCAATATCATAAAATTGCGATAGTTTTTGAGATAAGGTAGAATTCTGTATAATTCTTGTGAAAATCTTATCAAAAAGTTAAAAACAGAGAACAAAACAGTTTCTAAAACTTGCAAATAGTGTTATATTATTAGGGTAAACAGGAGGTATATATTATGAGTAAAAGACCAGTTGTATTGGTAGTCATGGACGGAATTGGTATCAGTGATAACGAATTCGGTAACGCCGTGAAAGCTGCATACAAACCAACATTAGACGAATTATGGGGAACTTGCCCACACACAGAAATTAAAGCACACGGATTGGCTGTTGGACTTCCAACAGATGGAGATATGGGAAACAGTGAAGTAGGACACAACGCATTAGGATGTGGACAGATCTATTCTCAGGGCGCAAAACTGGTAAACGAAAATATTGAAACAGGCGAAATCTTCAATACAGATACTTGGAAAGATTTAGTTGCAAATTGTAAAGATGGAAAGATGCACTTCTTAGGATTATTATCTGATGGAAATGTACACTCTCACATCAATCATTTAAAAGCATTAATCAAACGTGCAAAAGAAGATGGTGTTAAAGAAGTAAGAATCCATGCATTATTAGATGGACGTGATGTTCCAGAAACAAGTGCATTGACTTACGTAGATGATATCGAAGCTTATATGGCTGATTTAAATGATGATAACTTCCACGCTTGTATCGCAAGTGGTGGTGGTCGTATGACAATCACAATGGACCGTTATGAAGCAAACTGGGCGATGGTAGAACAGGGATGGCATGTACATGTATTAGGTGAAGGTAGAGAATTTGCCAGTGCAAGAGAAGCTATCGAAACTTATCGTAATGAAACAGGTGTTGTTGACCAGGATCTTCCAGGATTTGTAATCGCAAAAGATGGCAAACCAGTTGGAACAATCGAAGATGGCGACAGTGTTATTCTGTTCAACTTCAGAGGCGACCGTGCACAAGAAATCTCATTAGCATTTGATAATGAAAACTTTGATAAATTTGATCGTGTACGTGTACCAAACGTTATGTATGCTGGTATGTTACAGTACGATGCTGACTTATGCATTCCAAAGAATTTCTTAACACAGCCACCAAAGATCAAATATACATTGACAGAAGAACTTTGCAAACACAATATCCGTGAATATGCAATCAGTGAAACTCAGAAATACGGACACGTTACTTATTTCTGGAACGGAAACCGTAGTGAAAAAGTAAATCCTGCTTTAGAAGACTATGTAGAAATCCAATCAGATGTTGTACCATTTGAACAGCGTCCTTGGATGAAAGCAGCTGAAATTACGGATGTATTATGTGCTGCAATCGAATCAGGAAATTATGATTTCTTACGTACTAACTATCCAAATGGAGATATGGTTGGACACACAGGAAACTTTGAAGCAACTGTCATTGGTGTAGAAGCAGTAGATTTACAGCTTGCTCGTGTAAAGAAAGCAGTTGATGCAGTCAATGGTATCTTAATCGTAACTGCAGACCACGGTAACGCTGATGAAATGTATGAAAAGAAGAAAAAAGAAGATGCGCCTATCAAAGCAAAAACTTCTCATACATTAAATAAAGTTCCATTCATTATCTATGGTGCTGATGTAGAATTGAAACAGGATGAAAACTTAGGTTTATCAAATGTTGCTGCTACAGTAGCTGACTTATTAGAAGTTGCACCAAATGAACACTGGAACGAAAGTATTATTAAGAAATAAAAATACATTAAGGGTAACATCTTATGATGTTACTCTTTTTTTATCATGTTTTAATCATATAATTAATAATTTATATATATGTTGCTTAATTTATTTAGATTGTTGCGCATGCAACTATTATTTTGTGAAAAATCGTGATATACTTAAAAAAACAATATGTGTATTGGAGGAGTTTTATTGAAAAATCGTAAAAAGACAATAGATAAAATAAAAAAACAATTTATACAGGCAGTACCAACAATCGTATTCTTTCTCTTTCTATTCTATACAATTTTAATATTTTTTGGCGTACAATATATGACAATCGTATCTTTTATAACAATTATTTTTAAAATACAATATAACAAATCATTTACTATAAAAAAGATGCTGAGCATTACAGTACAGTTACTGGTTTTATCGATGCTCGCATTTTTTGCGACACTTCATCCTGCATTATCCGTACTATTAAACTGCATTGTACCATTTATTCTGGTTTTTGTTCAGGCTTCCCAGTTTAATCAAAAAGGCTATATGGCAAATATGATGGCATTTGTACTACTACAGCTTCGTCCAGTGGGATGGAGTGGCATCTGGCCATTAACAATAGTACTCTGTTATTCTATTCTTGTATTGGCAGTTGCTTTAATTATTGTAGCCTTTACCCATCGACATAAAGACAGTTATGTATTGATTAAAAAAGCAAATACACAGCTATATGATCTAACACAGTTGATTCTTCATCATCAAGATCCTGCTCATCAGATACAGGCGATGATTTTAACACAACAGGCTTTATATAAGGAAGCATATCAAAGTCGTGGTTTAACTTATGTGATTACAAAATCAGGGAAACTGCATTATATGTTTGCCTTGTTGATGCAAAGAACCATATATTTCTTTGAAAGCCGTTATGAACAAGATATGTTGGAAAAAGAAAATGATCATTCATTATTTGCAACATTTTCTGCTTATACCAAGCATCTGTCTAATATATTAAATGATAAAAAAACGTATCAGAAAGAAGGAGAAATACTTTTACAAGAAGCATCATCCAAAGAAGATAATGATATTTGTGCATTTATACAAAATTTTATGCGATTGTTTATGATTATCCTGGATATACGTGAGGAAGGGAAAGATAATCAGCCAATGAGAGAATGGCGTATGCCACAACATCTGCATCCTTTAGAACAATTAAAAGCTAAATTTCATCTTGACCGTTTTGAATTTCGTTTTGCTTGTCGTTTAAGCTGTGTTATGGTTATTGGATTTTTATTTTCCAACCTTACACAATGGAATCATTCTTATTGGCTCCCATTAAATGCGATTGTTTTACTTCAACCTATGTATGAAGAAAGTAACTATCGTTTAAAAACTCGTTTTATTGGTACAGTTGCTGGAAGTATCGGTGTATATATTTTGCTAAGTATCTTCCCTGGGATTAACGCTCATTTCATCATTGCAACGATCATGGTTACCTGTATGTATACAGCAACACCAGGCAGTTGGATGCAGGCGATGTTTTCAACCTGTTTTGCCTTGACGATGACCACTATGGCTCTACAACAGGAAATAGCAATTGAGTTAAGAATTACTTATGTTGTACTTGCGATTATCCTTGTATTGATTGTGAACCGATTCCTGTTTCCAACCAGTATGACAACGCAGTTTCGTTATAATTTACAACGGATGTTCCATATGCAGCACGCCTATCTTATGATTCTTCGTTCTGCACTAGAAAAACAAATTGACTATGGTGTGATCTGTGATGCCTTAACCAGCTATCATATGGTATATGCACAACTGCATCAGCATGTTTCTAAATTAGATGGTGAGGAAAAAGCTTTTTATCAAGATATTCTTTTAATCTTCTGGCGCATGGCTGCGGAAATGGAACAGTTGTTGTTCCTTGTGAATCAACAACGTATCGGTGTTGATAATCAAAGAGAATTATGGAATTATATTAAAGTCAATCATTATGTACTCCAGCATATCCAGATGATGATGAATTTAGGAGAGGTTAATTTGATTGATGTAAAAGATATAGTTTATAAACGAAAAATTGAGGGAGAACCTTCTTTATCTTTAGCGATGGAACAATATGCAAAACATATATCCAGGCTTTATTACAGGACTTTTACGTATTACAAAGATAAAAATAAACGAATTACTACAGAATAAAAACATCTTTATTGGGAATACTTTAAAAAACATATGCAAGCATGTATGAAACATGTTAAACTAATATCAGAGGTTGAAAGGAGCATATTTATGAAGTATGAAATAAGGAGAGTTACAGAAAATGATTATTTGGATATTCATGCATTAAATCAACAGTTAGGCTACGAATATGATAAAGATAAAGTAAAAGAGCGCATATCTAATCTGTTAGATGCAGGTACAGATATCATTACAGTTCTGGAAGTAGAGGGAAAAGTAGTTGGATATATTCATGGTATTCCATATAATACATTATACACAGATAATCTGATTAATATGGTAGCGATTGTTTTCTCAAATTCAGTAGAAATAGACGCAAAGGCCAAAGGGGAATTATTCTTTGAGTTTGAAAAGCGTGTAAAGAAAAATGGATATCATGGTATTCGTTTAACAGCTGATGTGGAACGTGATTTATTACATGAATTCCTTGTATCAAATGGATTTGAAAACAAACGTGATTTAAAACACTATATCAAATATTTCTAAAAGATTAGTAATTAAGAAAACCATCCTTCATGATTATTTACATAAATGGATGGTCTTTTTTATAGGATAAAGATACGATGTGTTTTAATATATATCTCTATCCGTTATATACACCAAAAAGATAGGCAATTTTGCCTATCTTTTTGGAATCATCGTGTTGGCATTTTAAAATCAATTAGTGCCTTATTGATAAAATCATTAAATGGTTTGACAGCACGGTACATTTCGATAAGGTTATCAAACATATCTCCTTTTAATAAATCAACATCTTCTAAATGGTATTCAACAAACCAATTTTTATATTTTATATATTCAATATAAGGAAAATCAGGATCGTATCCCTTTGGTGGCCGTTTTAATTTTGCGCCAAGTAATTGAAAGTAAGCTGAAAACCGATTATTTGAAAGAATATTTTCAAATTCTTTTGCATGTTGAATTAGATAATTACGCATCATGTTTGTTGCATCACGAAACATATCCGCAAACAAGCCGCCGCCAATGATAGAGTTTCCATCAGGTTCTATATAAATGAAGAAGCCTACAGGAATGGGCAGTTTTCCTTTTTGGGATATGTGAGCACGAAAAGCTGGTCGATAAGGTGATTTATCATTTGAAAATCGTGTATCTCTGACCAATGAAAAAATCAAATCTTTTGGTTGAAATTGTAATACATTTGGTTCATCTTTTGAAATGATAATCATCAAATCCTGTACAAGATTTTCAAATTCCTTCATTGCTTCCATTTTCTCTTTTTTATGCGCATGGTACCATTCTCGATTGTTATTTGCTTTTAAGTCAGATAGATAATGTAAGATTATTTGTAAATCAGCCATTAGGATATCACCTCATCTTTATCATAAGATTGTATTACTTTCATATCATCTGACTCAAGAAGATTTTTCATGAATGCCTCGACAGATATAGGGGGTTCATAATTAGGTAAATCTTCAAAGACAGGTACTTGTTTATCGATCTCTACCATATGATTGGTAACATCTGTTAATAATTGTTCATTCAAAGGCTGAAGTGTATTAAATTCCAAATGATTAGGGTGTAATCGATGACTTGCAATAGCATAGCTGACTCTTTTTTTACAATCACAATAACCAGTTTTCGTTAGTCCACAGTTTTCACCTAAGAACTTGGTCATTTTTTTCTTAGCACGTGAAAGTTTCTGGCGATAGTTATCAGGACTCATATCCAATAACTCTCCAGCAATTTTACTATCTAAATGGAACATCGTTCCTAAGATAAAGATACATCTGGTCTGTGGATCAAAGCATTGCAGCATGACATTTGTACATGACATACGAAGCTCCCATGCCAACTCATCTTCATCTATACCTTGCAACAAGGCTTCATTTTTTTCCATAAAACCATTTTTGGTATCCTGTTCTAAAATTCAAAAGATAATGAGTGCTGAGCAAAGATGGATTTTTTATAATTAATTAAATAATTCACAGATAAACGATAAACCCAGGTAGTAAATGCTGATTCTTGGTGGAAACTGTCTAGTCGTGTCATAATACGTATTAGAATATCCTGTGTCGCATCTTGTGCATCGTGTACATTGCCAAGCATCCTCAATGACAAGTTAAATATAAAATTTTTTACCTCTATTAAAAGGGTTTCCAATGCCTGAGAATCACCTTCCAATGCAGCTTCTACATACTTATTTTGTTCAATTTTATTCATAAAAACTATCCTCCTGTTTTTCTTTCTATAAATTAGACAATTCTTTTCCTTCTTTGTGACAGCATATCACAAAAAATTTTCTATGACATACAATATAAAGTATTTTTATAATTTCATCATCGATCGTTATGAAACCGCATACTTAGACAAAGCTAGCATTTTGTACATTGTTTGTGATGAATACAAGATTATAATGTATGTCATTGATAGAAAGAAGGATACGATGAGAGAAGAATGGAAAGGTGTGCTGCACAGCACATGGCTGAAAATCGTTTTAGTAGCAATTATCACCATACCAATGTTATATGCGGGAATTTTCTTAGGATCTATGTGGGATCCATATGGGAAGGCAGAGGATATACCAGTTGCTGTTGTGAATAACGATAAACAGGTTACTTACAACGATAAAACATTGGATGTAGGAAATGAACTGGTGAAGAATCTCAAAGATAACAAGTCAATGAAGTTTTCTTTTATGGATGAAACACAGGCAATGAATGGATTAAAAGATGGAACATATTATATGGTAATCACCATTCCATCTGACTTTTCAAAGAATGCGACAACATTATTGGATGAACATCCGGAAAAAATGAAACTGGAATATACAACCAATCCGGGTACCAATTATATCGCCACAAAGATGGATGACACAGCAGTGTCTAAGATTAAAGAAAGTGTATCAGCTTCTGTCACAAAGACGTACGCGGATACAATATTCTCACAGGTAAAGACGTTAAGCAGTGGTTTAAAAGACGCAAGCGATGGCAGTACGAAGTTATATGATGGTGTGAATGATGCACAGGATGGCAGTAAGTTAATTAACGACAATTTAAAGGTTTTGGCAAACAGCACATTGACCTTTGAAAATGGTACTTCCACCCTTGTGAAAGGTTTATCTGATTATACAAATGGTGTTACTTCATTACAAAAAGGTTCTGTACAGCTTCAAGATGGTTTAACACAGTTAAATGGCAATACGCCAGCACTTGCAAGTGGCATCGCTCAGTTAACAGATGGCAGCCAACAATTACAAAGTGGTGTAAATGAATACACTGGCGGTGTCAATCAATTATCAGACAGCAGTGCTTTATTAGTTGAGAATAATGCAACACTTGTTGGCGGTATCAAGCAGGTAGCACAAGGCAGTACAGCTTTATATCAGGGCAGTCAAAATATCACAAATGGATTAAAAACCATGTCTAATCAAATTGGAGATAACATGGAAAAAAGTAAAGCGGATATTCAAAAACTGATGCAGGGCAATCAAGCAGGTGCTTCCAGTATGGATACCTTAAAAGTACAGGCACAACAGTTAAAAGACGCCTTAAATAGCGCAAGCGAATCACAAAGGACTGCAATTGATACTTTAAAAACAGTGCAAACAAGTGATGCAGTATCAGCCGCAAAACTGAATGCAGTCATTCAGGGCATGGAAGCATCAAATACTAATTATGAACAGCTGTCACAAGTATTAGATACGCTAGTTACACAAAGCGACCAGATGAAAACTGTATTAAACGGTAATAATCAGGCGATTACCACATTATCACAAAGTATGCAGGATATTAAAACAGCATTAGATGCCCAAGGCACAAGTGCTGAAGATATGGGACTTATTCAAGGCATGGAAACTTTACAAAACAATCTTTCCGTTTTAAATCAAAGTCTAAACAGTGATCAGGGTCTTGTGAAAGGTGTAGAAGCATATACCAATGGTGTGCGTGCTTTATCACAAGGTGCATCACAAATTCAGGCAAACAGTGATGCATTACGAAATGGTGCCAGTCAGGTTGCACAAGGCAGTCAGGCACTAAACAATAATGTTCCTACGTTAACACAGGGAATTAGTGAACTTGCACAAGGCAGTAAATCTTTAACACAAGGTGCTAATACACTGGTGTCTAATAACCCTGAAATCTTAAATGGTGCACAGGCACTACAATCCGGAAGTACACAATTAAGTGATGGCGCAAACCAACTGGCAACTGGTTCTGATAGTCTATACAATGGTTTATCTACCATTAAATCTGGTACGTCTACATTACAAACATCGCTTGCAGATGGAGCGAAAAAAAGCAATATGGATATCAGTAATCAAACCAAAGATATGATGGCAAGTCCTGTAACGCTGCAGCATCAGGAAATCAGTACGGTTGAAAACAATGGTCATGCCATGGCACCATATATGATGTCTGTTGGTCTATATGTCGCATGTATGGCATTTACATTGATGTATCCATTATTGAAAAACAACATTCAAACAAAATCTGGATTCAAGCTATGGGCTAGCAAAGCAGGTGTGATGTATGTGATTTCAACCATTATGGCAATTGTAATGATCGGTGCATTAATGCTTGTGAATGGCTTATCTCCATATCAGGTCGCAGGAACCTTTGGTATGGCAATATTAGTCGCAGCAGCATTCATGTCAATGATCGTGTTCTTTAGTATCACCTGTGGCAAGATTGGAAGTTTTATCGTATTAATCTTCATGGTATTACAATTAGGTGGTGCAGCTGGTACGTATCCAATTGAAACATCCGGCGTATTCTATAATGTTATTCATCCATTCATGCCATTCACGTATAGTGTAGAGGCATTCCGTCATACATTAGCAATGGGTGGTAATATTACACCAGATATTATGGTGTTTGTGGGAATGATCATTATATTCTCTGTATTATCTATTCTGTTTTATCACTGGAAAGCAAACATCAGTGATGAAGCATATGAAAAAACAGCTTTAGCGAAATTTCATTAATTCAAGGAGGAGTCAAGCGTGCTGAATAATGCAAGATCATTCATGATCGAAGTGTTCGCAACATGTATTGGGGCGTTTAGAGGTATGAAATTATATCTGAAGGATAAACGTGAACGAATGAGATTAAGAGAAAAAGAGCTATTTGGTTAAGAAGAAAAGAGGATTTTATACTGAAATATGTATGAGATCCTTTTTTTTAACGGCTTGCCAGAATTTAATATATCGTGTTTTAATTGCTTGGACTAAACCGGCAATAAAAGTGTGTTAGCTAACGTTATTCTGTGGACTGTTTTTTTATAAAAGGGTATAATTATAAAAAAGGAGGGTAAGAAATGGCAATAAGATTAGAACATATTACAAAAATATATGGCAACAAACAAAATCAATGTGTTGCTTTAAATGACTTATCTTTATCCATTCAAGATGGAGAATTTGTTGCTATTTGTGGAACAAGCGGCAGTGGAAAAACAACATTATTCAATATTATAAGTGGTATTGATCGTAAATATGAAGGTGATTGTTATATAGATGATGTGAATATACAAACATTATCTGAGGATGAAATAACCAAGAAAAGAAGGCAAAAAATTGGTGTGATTTTTCAATTTTTCAATTTGATTTCATCCTTAACAGTAGAAGAAAATGTACGCTTAAGTACAGAATTAGATGGCAAAAAAATATCAGAAGAACGTTTAGCTGAAGTTTTAAAAGAACTTGATCTGATGAATAAAAGGAACTGTTTTATCAGTGAACTTTCAGGAGGTCAACAACAGCGTGTTGGTATTGCTAGAGTTTTATTGAGTGGCGCAGAAATCATTTTAGCGGATGAACCAACAGGTAATTTAGATAGCAAAAATACACAGATTATACTAGATATATTTAAAAAACTGAAAGAAAAAAAGAAAACTATAATCGTGATCACACATGATAAGCATGTCGCAAATACGGCAGATCGTATTGTATATATGAAAGATGGAAAGATTGCAGATGAAGAACTATAAATATTTATTGAAGATATCTAAAGCCTATTTGAAAAGCAATAAAAAGTCTGTTATTCCCATGTTAGCTATCATTTTTTTGTCAATTTTTATGTTATCTTCCACTGTGATTATCAAAGATTCTTATGATAAATATGATTTAAAACTAAGTGAAAAAATATTTGGTAACTGGGATGTTCACTATACGAAACAAAAGGAAGATTTAGATGATGAATATTCATCTTATTTGACCACAAAAAACTATCGCAAAAATTTAGCTTTATCCTATCAAAATAAGCGTAATGACTATGCTTTTTTTGCGGTATCTTGCTTTGATGATACCTATCCTATTACAGTTCAAGAAGGTACATATCCTAAAAATAATAAAGAAATTATAGTAGATGAATCATTCGCCAAACAAAATAATTTTCATATTGGTGATTATATAACATTACTTGATGATGAGAATCAGGAAGTGAATTATAAAATATCTGGCGTTTTTAAAGAAAATACTTGGCGTCCGACACTTTCTTTCTGGACATTGATGGGTTCTAAAGATAAAAATCTAATGACGGAAGTATATGCAACATTTAAACAAGATGTTTCTATACAAACCTTTTTGGAAAATAAGCCATTGACATTGGAAGTAAATGATGGATTAATTAATCAAAAATATCATTTAAATTATAGATTTGATTTCATATTTTATGCATTTACTTTATTAATTGGCATATGCTGCTTTCTCTTTATTTATAATGTTTCTGCCATGTATTTGAAAAAAAGAGGACATGAACTTAAACAATTATCTTATGCAGGCGCAACAAAAAAACAAATACGTACTTTCATTTTTAATGAAGTTATTTTGGTAAATGGATTATTTGGTTTACTTTGTTTAGGATGCAGTGTAGGTTTTTGGTTTATTGTTATGAATGCATTTGGCGAAAGTATAACGAAAATATTTAATTTATCTATTCACCTAACCTTTTGTGCTAATGTGAAACATTTAAGTATCATATCATGTGTTGTCACTTTAATGTTAATCATAACGTTTATACTTTTGTTGATAAAACACCAAAAGCCAAAATCAACAAAACTTCATTTTCGCAAGCTACATATAACAGCGGGTTCTATGAATTTTCGCATGGCAATAAGAGATACGTTAAGAACTAGCTATGGTATCCCAATTAGTTTTATTATGATACTTGTGACTTTATTTTGCATATCCACAAATTTAATAGTAGGTGTATGGCAAGAAGCAAGTTTATCTTCTATAGATTATGTTGCGGATGTATCTGCTAATTTTGATCTTTTTCAAAAGAGTGGTAGTGAAATCCATAATCTTATACAGGATTTAGATAAAGTGTGCAAAGGAGAAGAGGGCACATACCAGTATTATTATGGTGTAAAGGCAGATGCAAAGGCAGGGAATGAGGAAATAGATAAAGTCTATACAATAGATGATGAAACATATGAAAATTTATTGAAAAGGCATCAAATAAAAGACAAAGAAAGTATCCTTGTCGTGAATGCAAGTAATACAAATACAGAAGTTTCTATACATATAAATGAAAAATGGGGAGAAACTTTAGCTTATTTACAGTATCCTTGTGAAAGTATTCAAGATGATACACTGTCATTTGATACACCTGTGGTGATTGTCCCTGCCACATTAACAGAGCAATGGCAAGATGCATATCCAGAAACATATGTAGAAGGCAATTTAAAATTGAATGGTCCTCAAGCTTCACAAAAAGGTGCGTCATTACAAAGCTATTGGAATATTTCAGAAAATGATCATTTATATCTAATAGATAATAAAGAAAATATGGAACAAAATAAAAGAGATATTAATGCTATAAAAATATTTATTTATGGGTTTTATTTCATAGCAATCATGGTTAGTATTTGTATTATTTACAATATCTCCCTTCAATATTTCCTAAGTAAAGCAAGAGATACTTATTTATTATTTACATCAGGAATGACAAGAAAAGATATATCTAAGCAATATATTATACAAATAATGGTGATTTCTGTAATTTCTTTATGTATTTCGTTTATTCTTTTATTAGGATTAAACAAATTAGTAAGTTTATATTTAAATTTAAATATATCATTTGTCATGTTCCTGATTCAATTAATAATATACTCTATATCACTAATAGTTCTACTTATTCTTGTGATGAAATATATTATTAAAAAGTATCTTAATGATATCATAGAACAAAATATGAATTAGTATCCTTCATATGCATGAAGCAGCATATCCTGATATTCACAAAGTTCAGGATATGCTTTTAATTTGCTTAGCACGAAACAAATTTGTTTCAAAATAACAATACGCATTTCATATTCCTTGCACAAGCTTAAACTTTTTTTCAAGGAATTCAAAGCTTGTGTAAAATCATGATTCATCATAAATGTTAATGCTTCTAATACATATTTATGATAATTTGTATCAGTATATGTACTTTGATATTTTTCTATACTAGCCTTGCACATATCAAAATCAGAAAGATAATAGTAAGAAATAGGAAGGTAAATGAAAATATCAATAAACTTAGAACTAAGTTGGATTGCTTGTTTCACATAAGTAACACATTTCTTGTAGTTTTCTTGTTTTAATGCGTTCCATGCAAGATTGTTATAAATTGTGATTTGAATGTGCTTTAAAGAAGTAAGATTTGTTTTTTGTAATACAAAAAGGTATAATTCTTCTGCTTTATCATAGCTGCGTAATCCTGAATAACAATTAGCTTCATATATTGCCAAATACAGCATACGTTCAAAAGCAAATTGTTTGTTGAATAATTCTTGTGCTTTAAAACAATGAGATAGTGCAATTGCTGCTTTACTTAAGTATTGATGTACGATACATAAATGATAATGAACCATTGGCGTAGTTAATGAAGATTGATAAGTAAGGCTTTTATTTAATTGTGAGGCAGCTTCTAAATAATTTTCTTTACGAATATTTTCTTGCCCACATAAATCATAAAAGATACTTTGTTCATCTTCATTCAATAAATTTATATATTTTTCTATGCATTTTCTATAGTGATTTATTTTAGTTTGATTATGGTGAAATCTTATCTCATACATAAACTTCATGAGGTAGTACTGTAAAAACCCATATGAATATTCGAAGTATGCATTCTCATTTAAAATGTCAAAACAATGGATTTCTTCTTGTTCATTTAAGTTACTATAATTTTCAAACAATTGTTTTAATAAGTTTTCTGATTGATAAAATAAGTCCATCTCTGGATAAAATTTGATTTCAAGAACTTTTAAAATTTGTTGAAGAGTATAAGGTTGAGGTGCTTTTTTACCATGTTCAATTTCACTTAAGTATGCTTTGGATATTTTGACTGTATCTGCCATAAAACTTAATGACATTTTTTCTTCCTCACGATGATAGCGAATAAATGCACCTAATCGTTTACTTTTTTCTATATTTGTATTTAATATTTTTTCTTCAAATGGCATAAAATAGACTCCCTTTTTCTATATATAAGTATAATACAGTTATTATATTTTTTAAACGTTTTGTTTTAGCAAACATACCAATATTTAGTTTATAGTTTGGAAATGAATTAATATCTTAAAAATAATTAAAGGAAATATGTTTATCTAAAGCTTGCAAAAGTTGTCATGCTTGTAAAACACGATTAAATTCTTAATAATTCTTAATAATTTTGCCATAAAATTTTGATACTTTTCACATGTAGTTGCTGTATAATAACCATATAAATGAGTGTGTGTAAATGGAGGACAGTTATGGGAAAAGGTAAAGTAAAAAAAGCAGTCATTGGTGGTATCGCAACATGTGTAGGTGTATTTGGTGGGGCTAAGATATATATGAATATGAAAAAAGAAAAAGCAGCAGCTAAACAAAAAGAGCGTGGACAGGTTGTAGAAGATGGCGCTGAAAATTAAATAATAAACAAAAAATCATCATAAATTTTGATGATTTTTTTAATATTTCAATCGTCGTTCACGAGAACCGGGAATATCCAATAAAGAACGATATTTCGCTACACCTCTTCTGGAAACATATAAATCGATTTCGGCTAATAAATCAACAAGTTCTTCATCTTTATATGGATGAGTTTTATCTTCTTCTTTTACAAATTTTTGAATAGCTTTCAGAATAGAATCTTTACTACTGCCACTTTTTGTTGAAGATATAAATAATTGTTTTACAGGATAAATTTCATTCTCAAAGATATAATATTTATTTGATAATGTACGGGAAACAGTTGATTCATGAAATCCGGTTTTTTGGGCTATATCGGCTAATGTACAAGGCTGTAACTCGTCATGATAAAGAAAGTAATTCTTCTGTATATGGAATAATTCATTTGCCATTATCATAAGAGTTTTATTACGTTTATTAAGGTTATCGATAAAGTAATATGCTTCTTCAAAATATTGTTTTATCTGTTCACTTTCTTCTTTCATAACAGCTAATTCATCTTCAATTGTAAAATGACCTGGCTGTTTTGGGATTAATTCAATATCTTGTCCGATAACTTTTACTTCAAAATCTGGAAGAACTACAGGATCTTTTGTATTTTGATAATTACTACAAGGAAACGGCGTACAGTTTTTAATATGATCCAAAGCTTCCATGACCTCAGAAATACTAAGATGGCATGACTTAGCAATTTTAGAATAGTTTTTTTCTATGATATCATCTGGATAATTTGAAAAGATATATTCAGACACAAACAGATGTTTATGTAGCAGTTGTAGATGAATACTGTCGACACTGTCAAATGCCGCAATACCACATGGTTCAAAAGACTGGAGGATCTCTAAATGATCTTCTATTGTATCTTCACTAACTTGAAGGCATTGTGCATATTCTTTAATTGTGGAAGTCAGAAAGCCATGCTCATCTAGGGATTCTATTAAATAAGTGCAAATACGCTCATCATAGGCATATGGAAATGTATGTAATTGCATATATAAATCATCTTTTAACGTACGTGTTTGTGACAGTGTTTCATGCAGTAAAGTATGCATATCCGTAGATGGTTTATATGCGATAACAGGATTTTTTTCTACCAATGCCTCAATATAATCTAATAGCTCTTCCTGATTTAATTTTAGAATATCTAAAGAATTTTTCATTGACATGGAAAGCTGTAATGTTTGTGTTAATTTTTGTTGAAAAATCAAATCCTGTTTCATCATCATCATCATATCCTTTCTATATCTATTCTAGCAAAAAACGTGCCATAAGCAGCACGATTACATAAAAAAATAAAAAATAATTATTTTTATTAAAATAGAGTTTTTGGGTATAATTTCTTCCTTGACATTTATGATTTTAGAATTTACCATTCTATATACAAGGAGTGATAAGATGAATGAAGAAATCCTTAATATCATAAAAGAAAATTCTCAAAGTCATAAATATGAAAATAATACTGCCACAAACATCAGTGAACTTGTACATGTTAGTCGTAATGAAGTAGCTACGATATTAAAGACGCTTGTGGCACGTCATGTTTTGATGAAGATAGAAGAACGCCCTGCTTATTACATTGATAAACAAGTGTTTGAAAATGAATATAATATGAAAATAGAACAAGATGTTTTTAAAAGTTTAGATTTATTGCTTAACCAAAGTCATCAAAGTGTACGTGATTTTGATAAATTGATTGGACATGATGGCAGTTTGTCTGATTTAATCAATCAGTGTAAAGCGACAATCGCTTATCCACCTGATGGGCTTCCTATGATGTTATATGGGCCTACAGGAACAGGAAAAAGTTTTATTGCCAAGCTGGCATATGAGTATGCGAAAAATCAAAATTTATTAGAAGCACAAGGAAAATTTATTGCGGTAAACTGTAGTGAATATGCGAACAATCCAGAGTTATTGACTGCGAATTTATTTGGTTATGTAAAAGGTGCATTTACTGGAGCAGAGAAAGATAAAGCTGGGCTGATAGAACTTGCGAATGGTGGCGTATTGTTTTTGGATGAAGTTCATAATCTAAAAGCCGAATGCCAAGAAAAACTATTTCAATTTATGGATCAATCTATTTATCATCGCGTTGGGGATAATGAAACGTGGTATACATCAAAAGTTCGATTGATTCTTGCGACAACAGAGAACCCGGAAAAAGTATTATTAAAAACATTACAGCGAAGAATTCCAATGACGATTACTGTACCATCTTTACAACAAAGAGGAATGCAGGAAAAGGTACAGTTGATATATTCAATGTTCAAAGAGGAAGAAGAGCGTTTACATAAGAAAATCAGTATCAGCACGAAAGCGTATAACATCTTACTGTCACATGAATTTCCTGGTAACATAGGGGGATTAAAAAGCTGTGTACAATCATGTTGTATCAATTCTTTATTTCAAGAAAATGATGAAGGCGATATGCTGATACAGTTAAAAAGTTTACCAAATAGTATTCTAAATGATATTACTGAAAAAAGTGCGGTATATACATCTGCCAGTGAGTATATCAAGATTGATGATTTACAAAATTTTATACATAAAGAAAAGAATATTATACGATTAAATGAAGAATTGATGAAGCATTATAAAGAATGTGTTCAAAGAATAATCAATGAAGAACAGTGTATAGAACGATGTAGAGATACTGTATGGAAATATTTTGATAGTACCTTGATTTATAAAGAACAAGAACAACAAAAGGATTTCTATCAAAATGGCATCCAGCATATCCTTGATTTAGTTGCAGGACAATATAAATTTGAAGTTACAAATAATGATATTTTATCTGTATGCAGCTATTTAAATGCATATACAAAGGATTATCATAGCTTTCGGAATTGGTCTGTGAAAAATAATGAAGTAGTAGAAACTTTTTATTCATTCATGAAACAGCATTATCATCGTGAGTATAGTATATCTGAAGAAATAGGGAAGTATTTATCATCTTATTTAGATATGGATGTACTGCCTATGGCAATGATAACATTTATCTTTTATTTCCAAAGCTTAAAAAAGGATGATACTTATCAAAAACGTGCAGGTGTGATTCTTGCACATGGGTTTTCTACAGCGAGTAGTATTGCTGATGCTGTAAATAAATTTTTAGGGAAATATGTATTTGATGCGATTGATATGCCGGTAAATGTGGATATGAATTCTGTTCTCCAGCAATTAAATTCTTATATGAAAAAGTTAGGAAAAACCGAAGAGTTATTTCTGCTTGTGGATATGGGAAGTTTGGAAGAAATATATAAAGGACTTCATTTAGATAATGTAAATGTTGGAATTATTAATAACATCAGCACAAAAACAGCGTTGGAAATAGGAAATGGTATCTTACAAAATCGTGCAATGGAAGATATCTTCAAAGATGTTGTTGCATATAGTTCTACAAGTTATCATATTGAACGTAATCGTCAGAAAGAGAAAGTGATTTTATGTTCATGTGCAAGTGGTGTAGGAACTGCAGAAAAATTGAAACAGATCATGGAAGATTCATTACCTTTACAATCAGAAATATCTGTTAGAGTTTATGATTATAATGAATTGGTAGAGAAAGGAATGAACAGCACATTATTTGATGATTATCATGTATTATGTGTCATTGGAACATTAAATCCAAATATTGAACAAATGAATTTCGTACCCATTGAAGACTTGATCATTAACGATTGTTTAGGTGAGCTGGATAATTATCTTGAAGATTCTATGACAATAGAACAGCTACAGGACTTTAAGAAGAATATTTTAAAGAATTTCTCTTTATCAAATATTATGAACAGTTTGACAATCTTGAATCCAAATAAGCTTTTAGAACATGTTGCTGATGCCATTGATCGTTTACAGATAGCACTGGATTTTAATTTTTCTAATAATACATGTTTTGGATTATATGTACATATCAGTTGTCTGATAGAACGACAAGTTATGCAGAAGGAAATAGAAATCTATCCGGATATGAATATCTTTGAGAAAGAGCATGCACTCTTTATATCTTATATTAAGGAATCATTTAAAGATGTAGAGAATTTCTATAGAGTGACTATACCAATTGCAGAAATCGGCTATATTTATGATTATGTACGCAATGATAAAAATTTTATTGAAAGAGGATTTTCTATATGATGAGCAGAAAAAAGTTCTGCTCTTTTTTTGTATGGCACAAAGTTTGCTTGTATACAAATGAGCAAGCGTAAAAGAATTTAAAAGAAATTAAATGCTGTGGCACAGATTTTGCTTGTATGAAGATGTAAAGATATTGGAAATAAAAAAGAAGTTATGGCACATAACTTGCTTGGATACAAATGAAAGGAGATATGAATTTGAGAAAGATTGTCATCGCCTCACATGGTGAATTCGCAAAAGGTTTAAAAAATTCTATAACAATGATTGTGGGAGAAATGGCAGATGAAATAGAAACATTTTGCCTTTACCCATCAGAAAGTCCTATGGATTTCAAAGAAACAATGGAAAAAGAAATTGGACAAAACGGAAATACGCAATATATATTTCTGTGTGATATCAAAGGAGGGAGCGTGCATACGGCATTGAGCCAATTGTGTGTTTATTCAAATGTTCGTGTATTCAGTGGTACCAATATGAATCTTGTACTGGATTTATTACTTTCTTATCAAGAAGGTCTGGATGATGAACAGGCAGAACAATTACTAACAAATGCGAAAAAAGGTTTAACACAAATGACAAGAAAAGATTTGATCATTGAAAATGATGAGGAATTTTAAAGGAGGAATGAAATATGATCAAGTGTTTAAGAGTGGATCACAGATTATTACATGGACAGGTAGCATTTTCATGGACAACATCACTTGGCGCAGATTGTATATTAATCGCAAATGATGATGTTGTACAAAATGAAATTCGTAAGACAACCATTAAGCTTGCTAAACCTAGTGGTGTAAAGCTGGTAATCAAAACAGTAGAAGATTCTATTAAAGCAATTAACAGTGGAGTTACTGATAAATATAAATTATTTATTGTTGTGGAATCTATTGAAGATGCATATCAGCTTGTAAAGAACTGTCCACAAATCAAAGCTGTAAATCTGGGAGGAACCAAGGCAAGAGAAGGAACTAGAAATATCTCAAAAGCTGTGAATGTAACAAAGAAAGAAGAAGAAAGGATTAGAGAAATGCTGGATAGCGGTATTGATGTAGAAATTCGTATGATTCCTTTAGATACATCGATTGACGCACGACATGCGTTGAATAAGGAGGGTTAATATGCTTCAGGCTATATTATTGGGAATTATTGCATTTATAGGAAATTGTGATTATGCATTAGGTACAAGTTTAATCAAAAATCCAATCGTATTAGGTCCGGTTGTTGGATTGGTTATGGGTGATGTCACACAGGGAATTATTATTGGAGGTATTCTTGAATTAGCCTTTATCGGTGCACAATCTGTTGGGGCATTTGTGCCACCAAACGTTGTTGTTGGGGGTGTACTGGGAACAGCATTTGCAATATCTACAGGAAAAGGTGCAGAGGTGGCAGTAACACTAGCTTATCCGATTGCTTTATTAGCAAGTATTTTTGAAAATCTGTTTATGTCCGCAATCTTTCCGTTAACTGGTACATGGGCAGATAAGTATGCGGAAAAAGGTAATGCACGTGCCATTGAAATGATACATATTGGCGATGGAATCGTTCAGAGTTTAACATTTGGCTTATTAGTAGTATTTGGATTCTTATTAGGAAGTAGTCAGGTTGAAACATTGGTAAATTCTATTCCTTCTGTAATTACAGATGGATTAACAGTAGCAACTGGTTTATTACCTGGTATGGGGTTTGCAATGCTTGCGCAAATGACGTTAAACAAAAAAGTGGTACCATTCTTCTTCCTGGGATTCTTATTATCTGCATATATTGGTGTTCCAGTTTTAGGAATCGCATTGTTAGGTGTAATCGCCGCATTCTTAAAAGTTGACTTTTTCTCAAATAAAACAGAGGTAGTTGTTGATGGAGGTGAAGATGATGACTTCTAATAATGAATTAATCACAAAGAAAGATTTACGTAAAATATTCTGGCGATCATTACCAATGGAATTCTCATGGCATTATGAAAGACAGATGCATATGGGTTTTGAGTTTATGATGATTCCTGCATTGAAAAAAATATATAAAGATGATCCAGAAAAATATAAAGAAGCATTACAAAGAAATTTGGAATTCTTTAACTGTTCTATGTATGTTACAACGTTTATTGGTAGTATTGTAGCTTCTATGGAAGAAATGAATGCGAAACAGGATGATTTTGATCCAACATCTATCAGTACGATGAAAGTCGCATTGATGGGGCCACTTGCAGGTATCGGTGATTCCTTATTCTTTGGTACGATAAGAATTATTGCAATTGGTATTGGTACATCTTTAGCTGCACAAGGAAATATTTTAGGAACACTTCTATTCTTACTTGTATTTAATGTTCCGGCATTCCTCGTACGTTATTTTGGAGCGATGAAAGGTTATGAACTAGGCGCAAATTATCTTGAAAAAATACAAAAATCAGGAATGATGGATAAATTTATGATGGCTGCATCTATCGTTGGAGTCATGGTTATTGGAGGTATGACGAAAGAATTAATCACAGTAACAACACCACTTGCGATTGGAACAGGGGATGCTGCAGCAAGTATCCAGGAAATTCTTGATGGTATTATGCCTGGTATGATGAGCTTAGGTGTTATGGGTATATATTACTGGCTTTTGAAAAAGAAAGTGAATGTTATCGCAATGATCGTAGGTACTGCACTATTTGGTATCTTATGTGTATGGTTAGGCATCCTTTGTTAATGAATAAAGAAAAATCTTTTAGAAAAGGAGGTATGAGATGGTAATAGATATGAATGTTTCACCTGCATTTATAGAGGAACTGCAATCAAGCGATGAACAACTAGCATTTTGTAGAAATCAAATGGGATTATATAAGACAGATGAAATATCTATACAGTCAATGAAAACCTTATGTAATGTTTCTGGTATAGATAAATTGTGCCTGCTTCCGTTAGATTTATTTCAAAAAGGCAATTTAGGTACAAACGAGCAGGTATCAGAACTTGTTCATAAAGAACCAGAATTATTCATTGCTTTCGCCAGTGTAGATCCTCATCGTGAAGATGCATTAGAATTAATAGAAACAGCCTTTACAGAATTAGGATTATCAGGTTTGTTCTTGCATCCATCCCAACAGAAATTCTATCCAGATGAAGAATGGATGTATCCAATCTATGAGCTTTGTATACAGCATAATAAGCCGATTATTTTCCATAGTGGAATGTCGGTAAGACCAAATACAGTTAGTAAGTACTCACATCCTTTAAGATTTGAGGAAGTCGCATGCAAATATCCAGATTTAAGAATTTGTCTACAGCATTTTGGTTGGCCATGGATAAGAGAAGTATGTATGCTGTTATTGAAATATAAAAATGTTTATACAGATACATCCTTACTCTATTTTGATAATCCTAAAGAATTTTATCACCAGTCATTTGGCATAGATATTGGTGAACACTGGATTGATCGAAGCTTACGTCATCAGGTAATGTTTGCTTCAGAAGAACCACGTTTAGAACAACATCGCATGATAGAAGCGATTCGACAAATGAACTGGCGCGAGTCCACAAAGAAAATGGTGCTAGGGGAAAATGCCATCACGTTCTTAAAAGGAGGATGTATCCATGATTGATTATAAAGAAATAACGTTTGATACAACAGCCTATAATGAACTTGTGCCAATCAGTAAAGAAATAAAAGAATGTATAGAAAATAGTCAGGTAAAAAATGGGATTATTTACATCATCACAAAGCATACAACAACAGGGATTACTGTAAATGAAAATTTAGAATGTTTGAGTGATGATATATTAAAACAGCTTTCTATGATGTTTCCTGAAGATGGTGAGTATTATCACGCAAGATTTCTTCAAAGTTATGGAGCAATGGCAGGAAATCCAACAGGGCATTTGAAAGCAATGGTAACAGGGAATCATGCAGTATTTCCAATCATCAATGGTGAAATAAAACTGGGAAAGGCACAAGAAATTTATTTAGGAGAATTTGATGGGCCTCAATCCAGAACAGTAATGATCATGATGATGGGTGAAAAATAAATGTCGTATATAAATTAAGAAAGGTAGGTAAACGATATGTATAACTTTGATTTAGACGCATACTATACAGATGCAAAATTAACTTATGAAACAAGAGCAGAAATTGAAAGAGTGGCTGATGAAGTCACAAAAGAAGGATTTAAAAATATTTTCTTCATTTCTTCAGGCGGATCTTTGGCGGTTATGCGACCAATCCAATATCTATTACGTTCAAAAACAAAAATTCCAACATACTGTGAAATCGCATCAGAAGTAATTTTGACAGGAAACTCACAGTTAAATGAGGATTCTATCGTCATTACATCTAGTAAATCAGGAACAACAAAAGAAACAGTAGAAGCTATTCAATATTGTAATGAAAGAAATATCCGTGTTATTGCTTTCTGTGGGAAACCAGATACACCAGTTGATCAGCTTGCGACATATTCCATTATTGGGAAAGCAAAAGATGCCGTTGAATTTGAATATATCCAGCATTACTTATTAGCATTCCGTTTATTATACAACAATGGAGAATTTGATGCATATGAAAGATTAGCTGCACAATTAGAAAAATTACCAGAAGATTTAATCGCAATTAAGGAACAATTTGAACCAACAGCAGCTGCTATCGCAGAGAAATATCATAACTCTAATATTCAATATTGGATTGGTGGTGGATCATTAGCACCAGAAATTTATTTACATGCAATGTGTATTTTAGAAGAAATGCAATGGATTCGCACAAAATCAATTCAAAGTGCAGAGTTCTTCCATGGAACATTGGAAGTAATTGAAAAAGATACACCAGTATTCCTTGTGAAAGGTGTTGATGCTACTAGACCAATTGATGATCGTGTAGAAAATCTAATCAAAAAATTATCAGATGAAGCAGTCGTGATTGATGTAGCTGATTTTAAAACACCACATGTGGATGATCAATTTAAAGAAATTATTGCGACTTCTATCGTGACAACGATCCTAGATGAACGTCTTGCGATTCACTATGAACGTGTTACAGGACATGATTTAACAATTCGCCGTTACTATCGTCAGTTTGAATACTAGAATTTCAGAAAGAATCTTTTGTGAATAAGCATAAGATTCTTTCTTTTCTTATATAATCTTAAGAAATTCTTTTGTTTTTCTTCAACTTTTTATTGATAATTATTATTTATAATATAAGTAACTTAAATAAAACAGTAAAGGAGAACAAAATTATGGCACAATTAAAGAAGAAAAGTATATTAGGTATTGCCACCATCATTGGAATATTCAAAGGCATGCAGATTTATCGTCAGCAGAAAAGACAGATGTTAGAGGAAAAGGAACAACAAAGAGCAAAACAGTGGGCGAATTTATAATTGAAAAAAAACAGGAAGCTAAAAGTATTAAAATGGTAGCTTCCTGTTTTTATTATGGAATTATGAGTTTTTGATATTTAAGCTTGTGAAGTTTTATAAAAAATGAATTTTATATTGTTTAGAAATAAGGTGTTTGTTTATATCGCTTGACACGAAACCAAGCTTTTCATAACACTGATTTGACACGAAACTCAATTTTATATATGGTTATTTATACACGAAACCGCGTTTTATATGTAGTTATTTAGCACGAAACTCAATTTAAGGGGCATATTTGCCGCTTCATATAGCTAAAATGATGGTTATATAGAAATAAAAAAATCCAGTAAATAATATTACATCTACTGGACTCTTTATTTTGTGTTTTTCTTCAACGATGCCAATTTGTTTGTACGTTTTACACTGCGTAATTTCTCTAAATTCTGTGCAAGAACTTTTTCATAAGAAGAATTCATTTGTGGCATATAGAATTTTTCATTCTTCAATTTATCTGGAAGATATTGAATCTTTGCCCATAGATCAGCACGACCATAATCATATTTATCTTCTTCTTTCATATTTACAGGAGTGAACCGTAAATAATCTGGCACACTGTAGGAAGTATTTCTGATTGTCTGCATAACGGCATCAATTGCGTTTTCTGCACTTTTTGATTTAGGGGATAATGTTAAATCAATGACTGCCATAGCAAGAGGAATTCTTCCTTCTGGAAAACCAACTCGTTTTGCGGCATCAATTGCCTGAACACAACGAGCTACTGCGGCAGGATTGCCTAATCCAATATCTTCATAAGCAGTCACCAATAATCTGCGTTCAATACTATCCATGTCATTTGCTTCAATCATGATACCAAGATAATATAAAGCAGCATCTACATCACTGCCACGTATAGATTTTTGAAAACCGCTTAATACATCGTAATAGCCATCTCCATCACTATCCATGCTCATATTTGGAATTTGAGAATATTGAGAAACAAGATCTTTTGTGATCACACCATCACTTGCGATTGCGACAATTTCAAGAATATTTAATGCATAACGAATATCTCCATTGCTGTGTCTTGCGATGATATGTAGTGCTTCATCTTCAATGCTTACTTCATTATTTAAACCATCTGGATGTTGTATAGCTTTTAATAAAGCTTTTTCTATATCTTCCTGCTGGGCTTGCTTTATTTCAAATAAATGACAACGGGAACGAATAGCAGGATTGATTGCATGTAAAGGATTACTGGTGGTAGCGCCGATTAGCGTGATATTGCCATTTTCCACGTGTGGTAATAATAAATCCTGTTTATCTTTATTTAAACGGTGAACCTCATCAATGATTACGACCAGTCCTTCATAGAACTTTGCTTCTTGAAAGATAGTTTCTAAATCTTTTTTGTTGCCAGTCACTGCATTAAATAAACGATAAGGCATACCTAATTCATTTGCCAAAACCATTGCCAACGTTGTTTTGCCTGTTCCTGGAGGACCATAAAAAATCATTGAAAATAAACGCTTTGCTTCTAAACATTTTCTTAGTACTTTACCTTCACCAATCAAATGTTGTTGACCAATGATATCATCTAAATGTTGTGGGCGCATACGAAATGCCAAGGGTTGTTTCATATCATCACTTCCTGGGTATTATTTTACCATAAATTATTGACATGGTATACGTTTGAACGCTATACTAATCAAAAAGAAAAGGGGTTATCGAATGTATCCTACAATGAGAAGAATAAAGCAGCAAATGCCTTTGGATGAGGCAAAAGAAATACTAAAACAGGGGAAAACAGGAATTCTGGCAATTACCTATCAAGATGAACCAACAATGGTTCCATTGAACTTCGTATATGAGAATGATACAATTTGGTTTCATTGTGCAAAGAGCGGGCATAAGCTAGATGTGATACAAAAGAATCCGAAAGTAAGCTTTTGTGTGATTGCGGAAGATGAAATCGTTCCAGAAAAATATTCTACGAAATATCAAAGTGTGCTGGCATATGGAAAAGCTTCTATAATTGAAGAGGAAAAGGAAAAGTTTCATGCATTAACCTTGTTGATTGCGAAATATTGTCCTATGCAGGTACCATCAGGGAAAGCATATATTGAACAGGGAATTGCGAATACAGGTATTGTAAAAATAGAAATTGACCATATCAGTGGAAAGTTTCATGAATAGGGCAGCCTTATGGCTGCTTTTGTAATGATTACATAAATAAATTAAAACAGTATAACGCTTATCTTTTATAATAATTAAATATTAATATCTAGCAAGTTTTTATATAAATTTCACGCAAATCACGTTATAATAAAGATACCATGTAAAATAGGAAGTGGTATGGTATGTTATTGGTGTTAGGATGCTTTGCATTTTTATTAATGATGTTTAATGATATGAATCAGGTAAAATTTCATTTGCGATGGGGAAAATATACATTTATGGCTGGGTGTTTTCTACTTTTGATAGTGACAGGGTTATTGATCAGTCGACATCTATATGATGAAAAAACCTTCCATATTGGGCATTTGGCTGCGGCAGTTTTGTGTATGATTAATACACTCCTATTAATTTATACACTGTTCTTTGCACTGCCATTTGAGGGAACCTATGTTGAACAAGATCACTTAAAGGTCTATGATCAGGGTGTTTATGCCTTATGCCGTCATCCGGGAATCCTTTGGTTTTTCTTTGCCTATTCGTTTCTTGCGATGACACTATCTTCAATTGAAATAGGAATTGCGGCTGTTTTATTCTCTTTAATGAATCTTATATACGCCTATATGCAAGATCGCATGATTTTTCCAATCACTTTGGAAGGATATGAAGATTATCAAAAGCATGTTCCATTCCTGATACCAACCATTGCATCAATTAAAAGAAGTCTACAATCATGAAAGGGATGGACCATATGCATTTTGAGGAATTATTGAGGAAAAAGAAGTATGAGGATATCTGGGAAGAATACTGTGGCTTTTTAGATTTATCAATACAGGAATATATGCATATACAATACCGGTTATTAGAGGAACAGATGCTTAATTGGCTTGTTTCACCATTAGGGCAAAGTATTATGCAAGGGAAAAACCTGAAGAATATTCAGGATTTTCGTTATCTTGTGCCACTTACCACTTATGAAGATTACGCTGATATCCTATTAAATAGAAAAGAAGAAGATTTGCCGGGAAAACCAGTCACATGGATAGAAACCACATGGGAAGCAGGCAGACATCCAGTGAAATGTGCACCCTATACTCAGGAAATGCTTCAGGTATTTAAAAATAATATGATGGCTTGTTTAATTCTTGCGGGAAGTGAAACAAGAAATGATGTTGTATTGCGACCACATGATAAAGCGTTGTATGGTGTAGCATCTTTGCCCTATGCGACAGGACTTTTACCAGTTCTGGTAGAAGAAGAATTAACTCTGGATATCTTGCCGCCAGTGGAGCAAGCAGAAAAACTTGGCTTTAAAGAACGTAATGTATTAGGCTTTAAAATGGGTGTGAAGCAGGGAATTGATATCTTCTTTGCCTTAAGCTCTGTGGCATATTATGTCAGTATGGCATTTTCCTCTTTACAAAGTCAAACCAGTTCTTCCTCTTCTCATTCAAGTGGAAAGATAAAACCTAAAATGGCATATCGCTTGTTAAAAGGCAGTTATCAGGCTAAAAAAGAAAACCGCAGTATGCTTCCAAAAGATGTATTTCAAATGAAATGTTTCTTATGTGCTGGGACAGACAGTCAAATGTATAAGCCAGTTTTAGAGAAGCTTTGGGGTAAACGACCACATGAAATCTTTGCGGGTACAGAACCTACCTGTATTGCAAGTGAAAACTGGAGCCGTAATGGAATGTATTTCTTCCCCGATGCGTGTTTCTATGAATTTATGCCGATTGAAGAAGCGAAACATTTCTCAAAAGATCATACCTATCAACCTAGAACCTACCTGATGGATGAAGTCATACCACATGAAGAATATGAACTGGTTGTGACGGTATTCAAAGGTGGTGCTTTTGCCCGATATATGACAAAAGACCGTTATCGCTGTATTGCCACACATGATAGTGAAGACCATATCCAGCTGCCTCGTTTTACGTATGTTGATCGTTCTTTGGATATCATTGATATAGCTGGCTTTACCAGAATTAGTGAAAAAACAATAGAAGATGTCATCAAAATGAGTAAACTGGATATTATAGAATGGGTAGCGTTAAAAGAGTACGATGACTTCCGTCCTTATATGCATTTAATTATAGAAATGAGTGAATCCAGCATTTGTCAGGATGCAGTCTTAAAGAAGATATTAAAAGAACACTTACAGATTTATTTTACATACTTTGATAGTGACTATGAAGATCTACAGACGATGCTGGGAATTGATCCATTGAAAATCACAGTTGTGCGCTGTCATACCTTCCATTTATATCATCAGTTGCATAATGAAAAATTACCTAAAATGAATCCTTCCAAACACCATATACAGGATTTATTGGCACTTAGCCAGGCAAAGCGGGGTGAAGCATCATGCATCTGATTATCGTTCCGGGAATCGCTTTGTTTTTCTACACCATTCTGTTTCTGGCACTAACAGCAGCTAAAAAAGATCGTTTGATATATAACTTCATGGCAATGATCATCTATTTCATACTATGGACAGCTGGTTCTGTCATGATGCGTGCGCAATTATATCCAGGCGTAATCTTCTGGTGTAAATTATCCATCTTTGGCATGTTTGGAATTCCAATTGCTTATTATGAATTCATTCGTACATATTTGGGTGATAAAGGAAAATTTCGTCAACGGATATTTGTTGTATTGGTAATCATATGCTGGATTTTATTATTATCTGATCAATTATTATCTGATCCTAAAGTGATTCATATTAATAATATGGCAACCTTTGACTTTAACACTACGTTTTGGATGATTATACCTATTGGTTATGTTATCTTTGTGGCGATTACAGTTGTTCAAAAGCTTATACACAGCATTAAACAAAAAGGACACACAATCAATGATTATATCCCTATGATGATAGGAATCGTTGTATTGACGTTTGGTACATTAGCATCTACGATACCTGCGATTGGAAAATATCCAATCGATACATGCAGTGGAATTGTAAATGCATTATGTTTACTATATACCCTGTATAAACAACGCTTATTCAATATGACGTTAGTGATATCCAGAGGGGCAGCTTATTTATTAACAGGTGGTGTGCTGTTACTATTTTCTGCGAATGTGATTCAGCCAGTGGTAGATGTATTAAGTGTTACATTTCCATTCTTACAGGATTATATCACAACCATTGTTGTATTATTATTCTCCTTATTGACCTGTGCTATTTTCTTCTTCCTAAAATGGTTTATTGACCTGTTATTTATCAAAGAAGATCAAAAGCAGGCACAGTTGTTGAGAAACTATAGCGCAAATATCGCTAGTTGCTTAGAACTGAAAGAAATCTGTAAAGAACTGGTTGATGTCATTAAAGAAGCTATGGAAACAACACAAATCATGTTATGTTTGAAAACAGAAAGAGAATATCAGACTGTTTACTGCTCCAGTACACTGACAAGGAAAAACTTCACAATGATTGAAAGCAATCCATGTATTCAATACCTGAAACAAACAAAGCGAAGCTCTGTTATGAAGGCTTTTCGCCAAAGTGTCTGGTATAAATCCATGTGGGAAAATGAAAAACATGCTTTAGAGATGATGCAGATTGATTGCATGGTGCCATTATTAAGTGAAAATGAACTTATTGGTATCCTGTTTTTATCCCATAAAACAAAACCATATTCCACAAGTGAACTGACGTTCTTAGACAGTCTTGCGAGTATCAGTGCAATCGCCATTAACAATGCTTATTTATATCAAAGCGTATATGAAAAAGCCAGCAGTGATCATCTGACAGGCTTGTTAAATCGTGAATTCTTTTTCCGTGAAGTTGAAAAAGTATTTTTATTGCCACATGAATCAATCATCATGGCAATCTTAAATATCGATGATTTTTCATTATACAATGAACTATATGGTAGAACACAAGGAGATCATGCTTTACAGAGTATCGCACAGATATTAAAAGCTGCATTTAAAAACAATCAAGTTTTAATGGCACGATATAGTGGAAAAGAATTTGCGATATTGTTTTATGATATTGATTTATTAAGCGTCAAACGTAAAATCAAGATGGTCATTGATCAGATCCATAAACAAAACGAATTAGATAGCGCCAAGTGGAAAAAAATCATGACACTTAGCGTAGGTATCGGTATATATCCGTTCGCATCTTCTAGTATGCAGGAACTAATCACAAATACAGAGATGGCTGTATTTACCGCAAAACAAAATGGGAAAAACCGAACAGTTGTTTACACAATGGAAGAAATTGTGAATCGACAGGAAGAAATCAAAGAAGATACAAGAAATGTATATGCTCAATATGCACCAACGATATCTGCATTAACGGCAGCGATTGATGTAAAAGATCATTATACATTCCATCACAGTGCCAATGTAGCACAATATGCGACAATCCTTGCCAAAGCACTTGGCTTAAATAAGGAACATATCGAATTGATCCGTCAAGCTGCCTTGCTTCATGATATCGGTAAAATAGGCATCCCGGAAGATCTCTTAAATAAAAAAGGAAAACTAACAGATGATGAATATCGTTTAATTCAAACACATGTAGAAAACTCAATTTCTATCATTCGTCATTTGCCTAGTCTGGACTATGTAATCCCTGCCGTCTTAGGTCATCACGAACGATGGGATGGAAAGGGTTATCCAAGAGGACTAAGAGGTGATGAAAATCCTATTGCGGCCCGTTGTATCTGTGTAGCAGATACCTTTGATGCAATGACTACAAAACGCAGTTATCGTGATCCTTTGCCACTATCTACAGCGATTGATGAAATCAAAAAAGGTGCCAATACACAATTTGATCCCAAATTGGCCAATTTATTTGTACAATTAATTGAGGAAGGTAAAATACAGGTGTTGCAGGAGTATGATGAGTAATTATTCTCAGTTAAGCTTTATAATATGGCGAAAGACACGGTAATTCTTATCATAGCATACAAAGATTATGTGGAATATTGTGATAGAAACGAACGCGAAAAAAAGAAGAAATGACAAGACTTTTTATATTGCTACATTTACCCCAAAGGGTGTACAGCGTGTATTCCAACTTACTTTTCGCCGTTGAAATCGGAGTCTTCTGACTGCTTTTTGATAAATAAAAGAAATTAGATATTTGTAAATCAAAAAACCATCCTCCTTCACGAGAATGGTTTTTTAAAGTTACTTGTTTTCGTATAGGTATCTGGCAACGTAAACACCAGATGCACTTGCATGGGATAGGGAATGCGTTACACCACTACAATCTCCAATGACAAACAATCCTTCATGTTTTGTTTCTAGATGCTCATCGATTTCTACTTCCAGATTGTAGAATTTAACTTCTACACCATACAATAATGTATCATCATTTGCTGTACCAGGCGCAACCTTGTCTAATTGATAAATCATTTCGATAATATCATCTAATTGACGTTTTGGAATTACAAGGCTTAAATCACCAGGTGTTGCGGACAATGTTGGTGTCACAAAGCTTTCTGCGATTCTTCCAGCAGTACTTCTTTGACCACGAATTAAATCCCCAAAACGCTGAACGATAACACCACCACCAAGCATATTGCTTAAACGGGCAATACTTTCACCATAACCATTACTGTCCTTAAAAGGCTCTGTAAAGTGATTGCTGACAAGTAAAGCAAAGTTTGTGTTCTCCGTATAACGGTTAGGATCCTCATAACTGTGACCATTTACAGTAATAATTCCATTGGTGTTTTCACTAACAACAACACCTCTTGGATTCATACAGAATGTCCTTACCTTATCCTGAAATTTTTGCGTACGATATACAATTTTACTTTCATATAGTTCATCTGTTAAATGAGAGAAGATACTATAAGGAAGCTCTACACGCACTCCAATGTCTACACGATTACTCTTTGTTTTGATACCTAATGTATCACAGACGTTACCCATCCATTTACTTCCACTTCTTCCTGTAGAGATAATACATTTTTTACCAGTGTATACTTGA
Organism: Absiella sp. AM29-15; assembly: GCF_003434225.1. Classification (NCBI taxonomy): domain Bacteria; kingdom Bacillati; phylum Bacillota; class Erysipelotrichia; order Erysipelotrichales; family Erysipelotrichaceae; genus Amedibacterium; species Absiella sp. AM29-15. The sequence goes on along the minus strand of NZ_QVFL01000001.1, from coordinate 227,297 downwards.
TCACCACTATGTAATGCATAACCATCTTCTAGTTTTTCCACGGAATCAATGTGGGTATTAAAATGAATTTCTACTCTTTCTTTCAGTTGTTCATATAGATTTTTTAAAACGACATAGTTCTTATCTGTACCCAGATGACGTACCTGTGCTTCTAATAAATGCAAATCATTCTGCATACATTCTTTCTTCAACTTGGTATTACCTGTTGAGTACAGCTTTGTTCCTTCGCCACCGTTTTCAATATTGATCTTATCCACATATTCCATTAAATCGATTGCCTGTTTTCTTCCCAGATATTCATAAAGTGTACCACCAAATTGATTGGTAATATTATACTTTCCATCAGAGAACGCACCAGCACCACCAAATCCATTCATAATTGCGCAGGTTTTACAATTGATACATGATTTAATCTTCACACCATCAATCGGACATTTTCTTTTTTCTAAAGGATTACCTGTTTCAAACAGACCAATTTTTAATTCCGGCTGTAAACGTAAAGCTTCATAAGCAGAGAAGATACCACCAGGTCCAGCACCTACAATCACTAAGTCAAAATCCATAAGACACCTCCATATTTTCTTTCTTTTACGGGAACCTCACGAGATTTCCCAAAGTATTTTATCATATTTATAAAATAAAGCCAGTATTATTTATGAAAACTTTATGAAAACGCTTGCGGAGTAGTAAAGAAAAGGCCTTTTGGCCTTTTATATTGTTAATTATTGTAAGAATCTAAATTCTCCAAATGAGGATGCAACATGGAAATCAGGATTTGCGGTTTTAGGATCAACCCAGGAAATCCATTCCATCTTAGGATCCTTGCCAGAGGCTTCTGGTTTAGAAAATTCTGCACGATAAATACCCGCACGCATGACATTATGATTGATTAATTTTAAATCTTGTAAAGATTTCATTGGAATCTTGCCTTCCACAATATAACCATCATCTGTTACTGTGGCTTTTGTTTCCAAACCTTCCATATTCCATTTACCATCAAACTTTCGATAATATTCGATAGAGTAATCGTGAACACGGCCTTTTGGATCAATTTCTAAACCGTAATATTTTTCCATGCCATCAGGACCAGGTTTATCAATGTAAGGTCCCGCAAAGAATAGTTCTACACGATCTTCCATATCAACAGTACTCTCATCATCTTTCCAATTATCATCCTGAAGTACTTCGCTATCTTTTACTGTAAAACAGAAATAGAAATTATCCTTATCATGGTATCCTTTAAATTCTGTGTATGGAGCTTCTTTTTTATCCCATGGAAAATGAAAACCACCGGCTATAGCTGGAATATCCTTCCATGCTTCATCATCCAGCTTGCCATCAACGTTAATTGATTTATCTCGTTTGACGACATCATAGTGGGATGTAGAAGCTTCATTATAAGCAATCGTAGGTGTAGTAGGTGAAGAACTGCTGTTTGAGGAGCATCCGCCTAAAGCAAACATCGATGCGGCAAGAGCCAGCGTTGTCATGTACGTAAACTTTTTCATGGTAAAATTCTCCTTTCTACCTAACTTCATTATATCATGCATTATGTATATTTCAAGATAAAATGTAAACGCTTTCGTATGATGAAAATGTGATGTATATTGTGCATGCAGTTGGTAATACTTTCCAATGAGGTGAAACGAATGAAGAAAAGATATATTGCGTGTTTCTTAGTTTTCTGGGTATGCATTTGTACCATACATATTAGTGGACAGTCACAGCCAGTGGCATTTGAGATCCGTTATGATTCTAAAACAAAGGAAACATATCAGGTAAAGAAGAATATGATGAACACTTTTGAGGATTTAGTAAGTGGCCTGCATGAGGATGATCAAAATACCATGGTTATATATAATATAGAAAGATTTTCTGATAAAAACATCAAGGCAGAATGGAAAGGCAAACTTGTCTTAACACAGGGTGATGGGAAAGGTATCGTGCTGCGAGGTGATCTAATTGATCAGGCATACTGTATAGAAAAGGTACAACCAAGAAGTTTCTTACAGAAATTATTTTCTGGGAAATGAACAATAATGAATGAGAAAGTTATATTGTGGATAGGGAGTACAGGCTCCTTACATAAAATGGCTTTCTTTTTTTGATAATATGCAAAAAGGCAGTAAACTTTGCGTTAGTACAGTTTACAAATCTACAAATGCCGGAACAAACTCACTACAAATGCCGGAACAAACTCGCTACAAATGCCGGAACAAACTTGCTACAAATGCCGGGAAAGGCTTATAGAATCTCTTTATGCAAAATAAAAAGCAGAAATATTTAATGATGAAATATTCCTGCTTATATAAGGCATTATCACTGTAAACTATTTGTTTTTATTATTAATCTCTTGTTTAGGAAAGACAAAACTTTGTTCATGTATTTGTTCGTTTTCACCTTTTGGAGATTTGAATGATAAAGAAATACTAAAGAATTCATCTTCATTAGAGAGTAGTGAATTTTGAATATCTTTTGTGATCTTTTCCTTTATAAGGATTTCACTTTCTTCTTGATCTTTAATATCCAATTTATATAATTGATCACAAGGATATACTGAGGACTCGTTCGTATTAGGATTAATCGTTACCTTGAAAGGATATTCAGTATAGAAAATATTTAATTCATTTAAAGAGTAAAACTCAGGAGCGATAGTAAATTTCACTTTAGCTGTTAGATAATCATTTTCTATATAAATATTTGAAATTTCAATATCTTTAAAAGAATCTATTGGATTTAATATCATTTTATTCTTTTTCAATATTTCAGTGTTTATACAGGTTTTATCTTCTATGTTACATGATGTTTTTTCTTTTGAATTTAATGAGAATAAAGTGATAAAAATGATTAACACACAGATGCCAATCAATATAAATAGTTTAATCGATGTCTTCGTTTTTTTCATAAATATATCCCTCACTTACATTTATATATGGTTATCATTCTTATGCTTTTGTTTTCTTTATATAAAGTCTGAAAACGTTTTCTAAAATAATTTTAACATAAATTAGTTAATTGTAAATAAAATAATATTATGTTTTACGATTTTTTATTTAATCGAACTCATTTTGATATAATGGCATTGGAGATGGTAAAATGGGGAAAATACAAATTATTTCTTTCTTCAAGCTTGATTTACTAATTTTAAATATCTTCCATTAAAATCGAACAAGAAACTTTGATGATTCTTATTTTGTTGTTAAGAGGATGATGACGACTTATAATCAAAAAAAACAGTAGTACATAATAATATCCCTAAAGCTCATGTGCTGGAAGATAAGATTTCACGTATGCTTACAATCAAGAAAGTAGGGTGTGCATCCATACAATTCAATTCATAATCAATCGTACTTAAATAATCGTGATTATTCATTCTTAGAAATATCATAATGGAAATCATGAGTCCTATAGTGATGAGTTTGGATTTATTGGTTCTAATCATAATCGTTTCTCCATATTTTTTGCGCAAGAATTATCTGTAAATATCATAAAAGAAAAAACTTAGCTTTATATAAGGGTAATATAGATTAAGTGAAAATTAAGAAAATGCATACCATACACAATACATATATATAGGAAAGAGAAAAATCTTTCCTAATTGAAATATTTTCTTTGATTAGACCATGGGATATGGGAAATGATATAATAGAAATGTTGAGGAAAGAGGTATGGTATATGAAAACAACGAATAAAGAAGCACTGATTGATATTTTATGGATTCTTGCTGGAAATTTGTTTTTGGCGATTGGTGTCGCATGGTTTATTCTACCGAATAATGTATTAACAGGAGGATTGGCCGGCGTCGCAATTGCACTAGAACCGTTGTTTCATATACAACCAGAATTTATGATCAATGCATTAACAGTCGTGCTGTTTCTTGCGGGGGCAGTCATTCTTGGTAAGAAATTCGCAATGAAAACGATATTAAGCACGATTTTATATCCTACCTTATTATCTGTGATGTCTTATCTGGCAAGTGAAGTTATTGCGCCGGATACCTTCATTATGGATAAATATTTGGCAACTATTTATGGTGGTGCGTTGATGGGAATTGGTATTGGATGTGTATTTCGTACAGGGGCAAGTACAGGTGGTATGGATATCCCACCGTTGATCGTGAATAAATATACGCATATTCCACTACCGACTTTGGTATTGATCACGGATGCGTTAACGGTTTTATTAGGTGTGTTTACCTATAATCTTCAGGCAGCTTTGACTGGTATCTTATCGGTTTGGGTAAGCAGTATGCTGATTGATAAAACGATGATGATTGGTGGACATAAAGCACAAAGTGTTATGATTATCTCTGAGAAGTATGAAGAGCTGATGGATATGATTCATGATGAATTGGAACGAGGCACAACGATTATTCAGGCGATGGGTGGATTCTCTAAGGAGAAAAAACCAGTGATTATGGTCGTTGTTAGTAAAAAACAGTTGCCACAATTACAGTATATGATTGCGCATGCGGATCCGGAAGCCTTTGTAATCGTTACTGAAACCAATGAGGTACAGGGATTAGGCTTTACATATGAAGAAGAACTATAAGGGAGGACATTATGCAAAAATTTAATTATCATAGTCACACAAAACGTTGTGGACATGCAATCGGTGAGGATGAAGAATACGTATTGGCAGCGATTGCCAATGGATATACGAAAATGGGCTTTTCAGATCATGCGCCATATCGTAATGGATATGCGCCAGGAGAGCGTATGCGTAAGGAAGAATTGGATTCCTATATTGAGAGTGTGAAAGCCCTGCAGGAAAAATATAAGGACCAGATTGATATTCGCATTGGCTTAGAATTTGAATACTTTGAAGATCAGCTGGATGAATTGATGGAATATAAGGAACGTATGGATTATCTGATCATTGGTCAACATGGCCCAAAGCTGTTTGAAGAAGAGTTTTATACAAGAAATGATGATGAAGCTGTTTTATTGTATGCATCCTTGATTGAAAAAGCATGTACGAAAGGCCTTCCTGATATCATTGGACATCCAGATTTGTTTATGTTTGATAAGAAAGAATGGACATCCGCATGTGAGGAAGCGGCGCATCGTATCGTGAAAGCGGCTGTAAATGCAAATATTCCTATCGAAATCAATTTGAATGGGATTCATTATGGTATCCGACAGATAGGTGATGAAAAGCGAGTTGGTTATCCATACCGTAAATTCTGGGAGGTAGCGGCGCAATATCCTGTGAAAGTAATCTATGGATTAGATGCCCACAAACCTGAAAAATATGCGGATGTGGATGCATATCATCTGGTGGATGAGGTATTGGAGGGTATCACACTTCATAAACTTGAGGATTTGGCTTTTAAAAAGAAGCTTTGATATACCGCTTACATTTGAAAGGGCCAAAAAATTTTTAAAATTAACTATAAACAGTATTTGATGAATGAATCTGATTTTTAAGAAAAATGGTTCCAGTATCCACTTTATGGTAAAATTAGACGAAATATAGGAGAAAAAGCATAATAAAATGCCCTAAAAATGGGATGAAGAAACACGGGAATGGCTATGGAATTGGCTAGAAACCCGTGTTTTTTTCACAACTAAGACGAATTTCATATAATACGATAAAATAAGGCTTTTTAGATATTTGAATAAAAAAAGTAAAATAAAAAAATAAACTAATTTGTGATTGAATTACGAAAATTCACAAATGAAAATAAATGTAAGAAGTTGTCAAAAGTTGCCTGAAGTTAAACAAACGCCTTTGTTTAAGGGATTTGGAATAAAAATACAAGCGAGAGCATAGGTATGAAATATTATATGTTGGGTAAAATAAGACCAAAAGACATGTTAAAAAACAAAAAAATTGGACAAGTTTTTGAAATTGTGATAGACTATAGCATGTTTTCATTAAAGGAGGAACATTCATGAAGTCAAGACGAATCTTATTATTCGCTTTATTCACCTGTGTTTTCGCTTTATATGGATGTGTCAGTTCTGTATCAGAATCTGCTTCGCAAAGAAGCCTGACAGTCAATATCGACAAGATGACATTGAAGAATGTATCAGATAACAGTATGTTGCTGCCTATTAGAAAAGACAGCGTACAAAAAGAAGATATTATGCGTGTGATTAATGGAACGTATAATGATCAGCCAAGAGTTAGAAATTTAGGTGGTCAGCTTTCCACAAAGATCGCCATGGAGCAAGTAGCGAAAGACTACAAAAAACAGGTCAGAGAAAAACAGAAGAAATTAGAAGAAGAAAAGAAAAAAGCTGAAGCATTAAAGAAACAGAAAGAGGAAGAAGAAGCTTCTACCTTCGTAGGGAAACTTACAACTTATGGAGTAGACTGTTACGGCTGTTCATTTTCAAATGGACGAGGCAGTACAGCAACAGGTATCGCTCTGGATATGTATCAGGGTGTACAACAGGCAGATGGAAGCTTTCAGCCTGGTATCAAATATGGCAACTATTATGTAGTAGCTGCAGATCCTGGCATTCCAATGTATTCTATTTTGAAAATCAGCAACCATGGATTGAGTGGCAGTGGGATATCTTTAGATGAACCATTCTATGCAATCGTATTGGATCGTGGCGGTGCCATTTATGGAGGACACTTAGATTTATATATCGGAAGTGAATCTTCAGGTGCTGTTCAGCATGTATTACAAACAACACCAAAGGTACAAATTGTACGTTCCGGTGCTTAATTAAAGAACCTGTGCATATTCTGCACAGGTTTTTCACAGTTGTCAGGAAGATTACGCGATAAGCATGGATATCCAATAGATTTGTGCTATAATAAAACAGCAAAAGGAGGCGCACGATATGGAATTTGTTGAATTAACGGAAAATGAATTTGCACAATTCGCGCTGCATCATGAATTAAATAACCTCTGGCAGACTACCCAGATGGCAAAGATGCGTGAACAGCGTGGTTTTCATACATATTATGTAGGGGTAAAAGAAGATGGAAACATCATCGCAGGCAGTATGCTATCCGCATTGCCTGTGTTTATGGGTTATGAAATGGTTCAATTATTAAGAGGACCACTGATTGATTTTAAAAATAAAGCTTTATACACGTTCTTTCATGATCATCTGGTTGAATTTTTAAAAGCCCGTAAATGCATGTACTTTCATATTGATCCTTATTTGCCTTATAAAGAAAGAGATTTAGAAGGGGAATTGGTTGAAGGTGGCTTTGACAACAGTGATGTTGTGGATATGCTATTAGATTTAGGTTATCAACATGAAGGCTTTACTCGTGGTATTGATTTATCAAGAGAACCTAGATGGATCTATACGATCAATCTGAAGGATAAAACACCTGATGAAGTATTAAAACAGATGGAACGTAAAACACTTCGTTCTGTCAAAAAGGCATTGAAGTATAACATTCAGGTCAATGAATTAGACCGTGATCATATTTCTGTGTATGAAGAAGTTATCCAGAAAACTGGAGAACGTAGAGGATTTCAGGGACGTGATGAAGAATATCATAAACGTTTATATGATTTCTATCATCCTGAAGGATATATTAAATTTTTATGTGCTACCCTTGATTTAGAGGATTATAAGAAAGATTTATATAAAGACTTGGAAACCAATACCAAACAGCGTGATACTTGCGCAAAACGTTTGGAAACACAAGAGAGTCCAAAGATTCAAAAGAAGATGGAGCTTGCACAGGAACAAATTGATCAGTTAAACGAAAAACTGAAAGAAGCGGATGAATTGATCCAAAGCGATGGACAGGTGTTGACACTGGCCAGCGGTGTTTTCTTTACCTATGGCAGAGAAGTATTGTGTTTGATGAGTGGTGTATATGAAAAATACATGCGCTTTGCCTCACCTTATGCGATGCATTGGAAGATGATGAATTACGCAATAGAACATGGTATGGAACGTTATAATTTATATGGTATGAGTGGAAACTTTGATCCACAGGCAGAAGATTATGGTGTCTATCTGTTTAAGAAAGGCTTCCAGGGAGAAATCCAGGAGTTGATTGGGGACTTTGATTATATCGTGAATCCAAAAATGTATCGTTTATATCAGAGCCTGCGTAATGTAAAACATAAAATCAAAGGTGAATAGTGAATGAAAGAACCGTATATCGTGCGGTTCTTTTTTAGGGTAGCTGTAATTATGTAGGGCGCATTTTTTTCACTTCCTTCATTTTTCTTTTCCAACATGTGCGAATAGTTCTTTCAATTTTTCCATAGATAAGCTAAAATAGGGGAGAGTGTGGTGTATAAATATGAAAATAAAAGAAATTATTGTATGTGAAGGAAAAAATGACACAAACGTATTACAGAGCTATCTGGAATGCGATACCATAGAAACCCATGGCACAAGCCTTGGAGAAGAAGTCTTTCGACAAATCGAACAGGCGCAAAAAACCCGTGGGGTAATTATCTTTACAGATCCAGATCATCCAGGGGAACAAATCAGAACGGCAATCAATCAGCGTATCCCAGGCTGTAAAAATGCCTTTATCGATGTACATAAGGCAAAGACACCGAAAAAAGTAGGTGTGGAGCATGCGAATAAACAAGATATCCTGGAAGCATTAAATAATCTGATGACCTATGATGAAGAAATAAAAGAAACATTGTCCTATGAGGATTATATCGATTTAGGCTTTCAGGGAAGATGTGACAGTGGACAAAGACGTGAAGAAATCGCACGTCGTTTATATCTTGGAAAACCAAACGCAAAAACACTGTTTAAACGTTTGAATATGCTACAGCTGGATAAGGCACAGATTGAAAAAATGTTAGAAGAAAGCGAGAACGAACATGAATAAACCCATTGCGACACCTTCCAGAACAAAGGAAATATTGGCAAAACATGATATGTTCGCAAAGAAAAACTATGGACAAAACTTTTTAGTAGATGCAGGAGTCGTAGAAAAAATCGCCAGAGATGCGATGGTTTCTGATCACTGTGTTGCCATTGAAATCGGTCCTGGTATTGGTGCTTTGACACAATACTTATGTGAATATGCGAAAAAAGTCATTTCTTTTGAAATTGATGAGCGATTACCATCCGTTCTTGCGGATACTTTAAGTGAATATGATAACTTTACTCTGGTCATGGAAGACTTTTTGAATATTGATTTAAAATCCTATGTGGAACAATATACCGCACAGGGCTATGATGTAGTCATTGCGGCGAATCTGCCATACTATATCACAACACCAATCCTGTTTAAAATATTTGAATCCAATGCGCCTGTATCTGCGATTACGGTTATGATGCAGAAGGAAGTAGCGGATCGTTTCCATGCATCTGTGAATACAAAAGAATATAATGCATTAAGCATTGTGACACAATATCGCTGTCATGTGAAAAATGTCATGAAGGTGCCAAAGAATGTCTTTATGCCAAAACCAAATGTAGACAGTGCCGTATTGCAGTTTACCTTCAAAGAAAAAGATGCATCTATCAATGAAGAAGCATTCTTTGAACTTGTAAAGGGCTGCTTCAAACAGCGAAGGAAAACCATTTTGAATAACTTTGGCGAATATCTGGGTGATAAAACAAAGGCAAAAGAAGTATTGCAACATGCGGGTGTAGATGAAAAACGCCGGGCAGAAAGTTTAACAATTGATGAATTCAAACATTTATATGAGGTATGTATCCATGAAAATTGAAGCACATGCGAAAGTAAATCTTAGTTTAAATGTCGTAAGAAAAAGAGATGATGGCTATCATGAATTAGAAATGATTATGGTACCACTCACCCTTCATGATGATGTAACAGTGGAATTAAGTGAACAGGACAGTTACAGCTGTAATATAGAAGGCTTGGCGATTGATGAATCGAATACCGTTGTCAAGGCAGTAAAGTTAATGAAAGATACCTATGGCATCAAAGAACATTTTCATGTCCATATGGAAAAACATATTCCAATGCAGGCAGGATTAGCTGGTGGAAGTGCAGATGGTGCTGCTGTAATGAAAGGCATCCACGCATTGCTTGATTTAAAGGTTCCTGTAAGTGAATTAAGTATGTTGTCAAAACAAGTGGGAGCGGATGTGCCATTTTGTGTATATGATACCCCGGCTGTTGTGAAAGGGATTGGAGAAGATGTAACACCGATCAATTGTCAACTAGACTTTGAAATCCTGCTGGTAAAACCACAGGAGGGAGTACCGACTGGCAAAGCATTCTCTATGATTGATTTTCAAACCTGTGAACATCCAGATTATCGCAAAGTCCAACACGCTATGGAAACAGGAGATTATAAAGCCTTTTGTGAAAGCTTAGGCAATACCCTTGAACAACCGGCATTTCAAATCGTACCTTTAATCAAAGATATCAAACAAGAGCTGTTAGGTATGGGATTTGATGGTGTCTTGATGTCAGGCAGTGGCAGTACCGTGTTTGCGATTAGCAAGGATCATGCTTTGATAGAAGAAGCATATCATAAATATGATAAAGAAGGATACTTTGTATATAAGACGAAGATCATTGGATAAGGCGATATTCTCGCCTTATTTTCTTAAGGATTCTTAAAAGTGAAGCAAAAATAAAACACAAAACAAAAACATGCGTTATAATGATGTTGAAATGAGGGATCACCATGAACTATAAGATATTAATTGTAGATGATAACCCAGAAATCCGCGAAGTCGTCAATGTGCTGTTAAGCAATGAAGGCTATATGATCGAAGAAGCCTGTGATGGTTTTGAGGCAATAAAAAAAGCCAATGACAAAGACCTGATCATATTGGATATCATGATGCCCAATATGGATGGCTTTGAGGTATGTCAAAAGATAAGAGAAACAAACAATGCGCCAATTCTATTTCTGACTGCCAAAAGTATGGAACAAGATAAGACGCAGGGTTTTTTATGCGGTGGAGATGACTACCTGCCAAAACCATTTAGTTATGGAGAACTGCTTGGCAGAGTAAAAGCACTTTTGCGCCGGTATACAGTCTATAAAGGCAAGGAAGTCAAAAAACAGGAAAACATATTGGAAATGTATAATCTGAAAGTAGATTTAGATAAAAACCAAGTATACCTGAATGATGAAAAAGTGATGTTGACAGACTTAGAATATCGCATTCTTGTCTTATTGATGAAACAGCCGAAAAAGACATTTTCCAATCAGGAGTTATACGAAAATGTATGGGATGAATCCTATTTATATACCGCAAACAATACCATTATGGTCCATATTAGAAATTTAAGAAAAAAGCTGAAAATAAACCCACAAAGTCCTTTATATATCAAAACAGTATGGGGAAAGGGGTACCGTTTTGAGTAAACATATGATGAAACTGAGCTATAAGTTTCTAATGGTTGTTGTGTTGTCCTTTTTAGGATCTGTGCTGTTGTTTTACATCCTGTTTGCGAATCGATATCGGGCCATGGATTTTTATATCGCAAATTATACGGATTTAAAAAGTCCGGCTGAACAAATAGATGATATGCAGAAGAAAATCACGGAAACCAGAATATCGCGAAAAGATAAAAAAGCAATTTTAGAGCTAATGAAACAATATCCATCGTTATCTATGCAGTTATATAGTAATGATCGAGAATATATCGCAGATCATATCCTAAGTGATGAAGGAATTTCTATCAATACACGTTCTGTCTGGGTGGAATTATACTATCCAGAGGAGAAAGATTTTCAATTAAAGTTTTATGATGGAGATTGTTACCTGATTGTGCAGTCCTATCAGGGTATGACCTTTATTATGATATATCTATTCGTATCCTCTACCATTGCTTTGGGATTGTTCTTTAGTATTACAATACATTTTGTACGTAAAAAAATGAAGTACGTACTACGGTTGGAAAATGAAATGAAGCTGATTGAAAGTGGTGATCTTCAACATCAGATAGAATGCGTTGGCAATGATGAAATAGGCTCCCTTGCTACACAGCTCGATCATTTAAGGGTTGCGTTAAAAGAAAATATGGAGAAAGAAAGTGAAGCACGAAAGGCAAATGAAGAGTTGATTACTACCATGAGCCATGACTTGCGTACACCTTTGACCTCACTTATGGGATATCTTGATATTCTGGAAATGAAAATCTATAAAAATGAAGCAGATCATGATGCCTATATTGAAAAATGTAAACAAAAAGCGGAACAAATCAAAACCATGTCTGATCGATTATTTACACATTTCTTTGTCTATGCACAAGATGATGATATATTATTAGTAGATATCCCCACCCAGCAAATCAAAGAAACCTTGTCTAATTGTTGTTTGGAATTAATGAGTTCTGATTTTCAAGTAGAAGAAACATATTGTGAGGAGGATGGTATCCTTCAGGGAGATATGGGATTAATCGATCGTATCTTTGATAATATCTTTTCTAATGTGATAAAATATGCCCAGAAAGAGCAAGTAAAGGTAGCATTGTTTATCGAAGAAAATAAACTGCACATTCAAGTAAAAAATCAAAAGAAAATGAATCAGTTTAAAGAAGAAAGTACCTGTATTGGCACAAAGAGTATGGATAAAATGATACGGCAAATGAATGGAAAAATCATTATAAATGATGAAGAATCCACTTATTGTGTAGAGTGTATGATTCCACTAAAAAAATAGAAGAAAAGCAATAAGCCCATTGTGATTAAGGAAAATCCTGAAAAAAATAGTAAAAATTTTGCAGGTATCGACAGAAATCGCTAATAAATAGGCATATTGCCTTTTTTTTATGGACGATTTTTGATAGAATAGTAATGATGGAGGCGTGTGAAATGAAATCAGCAATCGTATTAGCTGCCGGCAAAGGCACAAGAATGAAATCTGACTTATGCAAGGTGATGCATCCAGTAAGTAACAAGCCAATGATTGGTCATATTATTACAAGTCTGAAAAAAGCAGGCGTTGAAAATATCGTCGTTGTTGTTGGCCATGGGGCTGAAAGTGTAAAAGAATATTTAAAAGATGATGTACAATATGCATTACAGGAACCACAACTTGGGACTGGACATGCAGTTATGCAGGCAAATGCATTAGAGGGAAAAGATGGGGATACCATCGTATTATGCGGTGATGGACCATTGATTCAGCCAGAAACAATTCAGGCTGCATTTGAAGCAAACAAAGATCACACATGTACTGTTTTAACAGCAGTATTACCAGATGGAGAACGTTATGGCAGAATCGTGCGTAATCCTAATGGACAGGTAGAAAAAATCGTAGAAGCAAAAGACTGTACTGCAGAAGAACTGGAAATTAAAGAAATCAATACTGGTTTATTCTGTTTCAAAAACAAAGATTTATTTGAAGGCTTAAAGAAAATAAAAAACGAAAATGCTCAGAATGAATATTATCTAACAGATTTGGTTGAGATATTTCATAACGAGGGAAAAAGTGTTAATGCTATGATTGTGGAAGATCCAGATGAAACCATGGGTGTCAACGATCGTTTAGATTTAGCAAAAGCACAAAAATGGATGAAATTACATGTAAATCAAAAACACATGTTAAATGGAGTAACCATTATTGATCCAGAAAACACTTATATTGATGTCGATGTAGAAATCGGACAAGATACTGTGATTTATCCGAATGTATTCATTGAAGGAGATACAAAGATTGGTAAAAACGTTACCATTCTGCCAAATTCTTTCCTTCGCAATGCAACAATCGCAGATGATGTAGTTATTGATTCCAGCAAGATTGTTGAAAGCAAGGTTGGAAAAGGAACAACTGTTGGGCCTATGTCCCATTTAAGAAACAATACGGAAATCTGTGAAAACTGCCGTATTGGAAACTTTGTGGAATTTAAGAATTCCCACTTTGGAAACGGAAGTAAATGCGCGCATTTAACATATATTGGGGACAGTGACTTTGGAGAAAAGATCAATGTCGGCTGTGGTGTGGTTACTGTTAACTACGATGGTAAAAACAAATATCGTACAACAGTAAAAGATGGTGCATTTATTGGAAGTAACTGTAACCTGATTGCCCCTGTGACAATTGGAGAAAACGTGTTACTGGCAGCGGGATCTACAATCACTGATTCAGTAGATGATGGTGATATGGGTATCGCTAGAGCTAGACAGTCCATTAAAAAAGGATATGGAACGAAGTACAAAAACAAATAGGAAAGGAACAGGTAGAGTTAGTACAATGGAAAAGAAAACAGTAGTTTTTGCGTTAACATCAAGTGTAGGATTAGCAAATGAAATCGTAAGTCAGTTAGGTATTCCTTTAGGACAATGCGATGTAAAACATTTCTCTGATGGAGAAATCATGGTAGAATTAGGAGAATCTGTACGTGGTAAAAACGTATATATCGTACAGTCTACATGTGCACCAGTAAGCAGCAACATTATGGAAGTATTGATTGCGATTGATGCATGTAAACGTGCTAGTGCAGCACATATCTCTGTTGTCATGCCATACTTTGGATATGCAAGACAGGATAGAAAAGCAAAAGCAAGACAGCCAATCACTTCAAAACTGATTGCTGACCTGTTAGAAACAGCAGGAGCTAACCGTGTAATTACAATGGAACTGCACGCAACTCAGATTCAGGGATTCTTCGATATTCCTGCAGATGATATCAGTGCAATTCCTATCATTGGAAAATATTTCAAAGATTTAAATCTTAAGGATGTTGTTGTTGTATCACCAGACCACGGTGGAACAACACGTGCAAGAAAACTTGCTGAAATTCTACATGCACCACTGGCTATTATCGACAAACGTCGTCCAAAACCAAATGTAGCAGAAGCAATGAACATCATTGGGGATGTTGATGGCAAAGTAGCAATCATGGTTGACGATATCGTTGATACTGCAGGAACACTTACAGCTGGTATCAAGATGCTGTATGATAAAGGCGCAACTGCTGTATACGCTAGCTGCGTACACGGTGTATTATCAGGTCCTGCAATCGAACGTTTGAAAGCAGCGAAACTGGCTGGATTCATCTGTACAAACACAATTGAAAACAATGAAAAAGCTGCACAATACCCTGAAATGAAGGTATTATCTGTTGGTCCAGTACTTGGTGAAGTTATCAAGGCAATGGAAGAAAACAGAGCAGTAAGTGACATTGTTGCTCGCTACGCTGAATAAGAAATAGAAAGGACAATATATGCTGGAACATTACATAGAACTATTTTTGCCCGAAATCGTATCCATTTTGGAAATCATGGGTATTATTGTCATTAGTGTTGGTTGTTTAAAAGCCTTTTATCACTATATGAAAGCATATCTGACAAATAAAAATTACCCTTTACGAATTGAATTAGCAAATGCTCTGGCATTAGGTCTGGAATTTAAAATGGGAGCGGAGATTTTAAAAACCGTTCTTGTGAGAAGTATGAATGAAATATTCATACTTGGCGCAATTATCCTGTTACGTGCGTTGTTATCACTGATGATTCATTTTGAAATCAAAGCAGAGAACTCACATGCCTCAGGAGAGCATAGTGCAAATGATTATTAATGAAAGATAAGGCGATATGCAGTGCATGATCGCTTTTCTTTTTTAGATTACAGTTATGTATAGCTATCGTTCGCGTTTGCGTTCGCGTTCGCGACCGCGTTCACGAACGCTGCGAACGACATGTTTTATTAAAACTTATACAAAAAATATCCTGCTTGATGTATAAACAGGATATTTTTTTAGTTATTTTTCATTTTATAAGATTAGTTTGAAACATCTTGCCAATCATTTGTTTTTGATATATCAATAAATGCTAGATTGCCATCTTTAATAGCAACTTTTCCAGTACCTGTTTGTTTAATGTAATTATTAGAATCAAATCCATTATTTCCAAAATTATATCGTGTAACCTGGATAGACTGCCCATTCATTTCTTTAGTTATTTTTTGAGAAATTGTAATGGATCGAAGATTATTAGCATTATATATACGAAAACTAATATCAGAGGTATCATATCCAAGGCTATTTAGCATTTCTTTGATTGGTTGTCCATAATTACTACCTTCAGAATCAATACTATTAGCATTAGCATGATCTGTGAAATAGGAAGATATTATCTCGTTTATCTTTGTATTCGTTAACATGGTATTTATGATACGATCATAAGCAACTTTGGCATTTTCTAATTTATCTTTTACTTCAAATGACTGCTTTTCATCATCATAATAGATATAGCGATTATTAATATGAAGGATAAAATCACCGCTATTGTCCTTTTTCTTATTAAGTTCTAGGGAAATCAGTTCACCATCTACTTGTGATTCTTCCATAATTTCATCAATATATTTATCCAAAGACGATAATTCATTATTTGCACAAAGCTGAGTACCCTTTGTCTTAGCCGCAAGCAAAACACTGCGTGCTTCGGTTAAAAGCTGTGCATCCTTTGCTTTGGATACATATCCCATGATGGAAGGGATCGTAATCGCAAGCAGGATGCCGACAATCAATAAAACGACGATGATCTCAATCAAAGTGAATCCTTGTTCCTTCTTTTTCATAAGCATCAGCTCCTACTTCTAATGTAACATAAATGTGATAATGAATGTAGTCTTTTGAGTGAAGAAATTCTTAAAAAACCTGATGTTATTGTGATGTGATGACATTTGTACACAAATGATAAACAAAATGAAAAATAATGTAACCAAAATGTAAATTGTGATAAAAGTATATTGACTTTTCACTTCTTTTCATATATCATATACTACACATGGGGAATAAAAACCGTAGAGATGGAAAAAGTGTGATACAAGCGCGCAAAGAGAGTAGGGAATGGTGAGAACCTATCGTAAGCAGTATGGCACATGGGCCATTAAGGGAGAATAGAAATGGCAGTAGCCAGAGTATAGGACACGTTTGTTCACGTTACGAACATTGAGTGGATTTCTTTTTAGAAATCAAGTCAGGTGGCACCGCAGGCAGTATAAGCTTGTCCTTGATCTGTTTTCAGACAGGACAAGTTTTTTTGTCACTAAGCCAACCAATATGGGAGCCTGGAGTTCAGCATGATCCTTGCTCCCATACGATCTATCAGAATTCATCCTAACACGATTAAACTCTGAGATGCCCATATTACTTTGATTGTGAACACATTCCTGATAGTCGCACAGCAATCATTTCAGTAATACTCAGATTAAGATATAGTGAAATACCCCTTCTATCACGAATTCTGATAATCTACTACCATCCACATGCTGAACCACATAAGGCTTATCCGATGTACTGACGTTTTAATAAGCAGATTGGCGCTTTATCCGATTCTTCCTCAAAATAAGATATATGCCAAGATATCCCCTGCTTCTATACAAAAATATCATTCAACCTCGACTTTACATGTATAGGAAAACGTAGTACATCTGGAAATGCCCATAGCCTATGGGTAAACGATGGTATATGTAAAAAATAAAGCAATGTTTCTCTTATTGAGCAGCATTGCTTTTTTTCGTATGATTAGTATAATTCAATCTCTTTTCTTGTTTCACAAGCTTTCTTCAACTTTAAGACAGCGCCCTTTAAGATTATAGGATTTAAGGCTCTGGCGTGTGTTGGACAAATGGTAATACAGCGTATACAGCTAATACATTTATTCTTATCTGTTGTGGAAGGGTTCATTGGATCAATGGCTTCTACTGGACATTCAATGGCACATTTTCCACATGCGATACAAGAACTGTTTGCTTTTGGTACCATAGGAATTGCGTGAAATTCTTTATATGGATGATTGCCGGGTACTTGTACCTGTAATGCTTTTTTCTGTTGTAAAGATGATTGCAGGTTTGCTAGATAGGCATCCATCTTTTTGAAATCTTCTGCATCAGGTCGATTAGCGCCAAACTGATGCATGATAGAATGTTCACAGACCACTGCCATAGCACCAACTGTGATAAATCCATGCTGCTCTACAAAATCTTTTAATTCGATTAAAGTATCCTCCTGTGCCCGGTTTCCGAAGGTCACAACCAATAAACAAGGTGTTTGATTGCCATTAAGCTCTTTAAACTTTTCTAACGCAACCGCAGGTACCCTGCCACCAAAGGAAGGAACTGCAAAGATTGCTAAATCATCACTTGATAATGATACATTAGAATAACTCCCGTGAGCTGTTAGATTGTGCATGACACCAGGATATTCTATCTTTTCGATAATGTGCTGGCATACCTGCATGGTGTGATTGGCAGGACTAAAACAAAAAACATGTGCTTCTTTTAATTCCATAAGACTTCTCCTCTTTCCTAGTTCTGAAAAATCGATTGTATAAACTTTTCAGGTCCTTTTCTATATAATACTTGAACACCTTTCTGCCCATATTCCCGATAAATATCATCAAAATAAAACATTCCGGCAGCTGTTGGAAACTGATTCCATAAATCACCAGATGTGGCAGCTATTAATATCTTATGCTGCATCGCTTTATTTTCAACATCACATGCGCCAGCAAGAGAACCAAATGCTTTTTCTTTATAAGGTTCATATTTTTCTGTATAAAAACGATAATCTTTAACATGTTCATTCCAAGCCAGAAAATTAGATAAGCCATGACAGAATGTAAAATAATCCAAAATATCCAAATAACGCCCACTTTCTAAAGGGTAATCATGATGGATACATAATTTACTGATTTCTTTTGTCAGATAATTCTGCATGATATATACCATTTGTGAAACGATTGGTGTATAATCTGCGATATGAATTAAGTCCATTAAGATATAGACTTCATTTTCTGTTTTACAAACACGATTGCCATTTGTGCCAACGACTGGCAAAAGGATAAGCTGATCAAGCAAAGGATGATTTTCTTTAAAAAGTACCTTCCATAATTCATGATTAAATACAGGGAATTCTTCTACAATTGTTTCTAATTGAGATAACAGCTCCATAACCACATCTTTCCTTTTTTTATCTGGCGTTTTATAATTATTTAATAAAGGAAATGCTTTACAGTTTTCAATATCATGATCATTTAAAAACGCTTGTATAATTTCATTATTCATTTTCATAATGTCACCCCTTTATATTATTGTAACACGTTTTCGTTTAAGAATAAAACATATGTGCATACTAAGAACAGGTGATAAGGATGAATAAAAAAACATTTCAAAAAGTATTGATCGCATGTGTGGGTTTTCTTATCTTTGTGACGTTTATGGCTGTGATATTTCACCATTTTGCGGATACGAAGGATGAACCAGTTAGCGCAAAACCTAATAAAGTAGTTTATCTGACATTTGATGATGGACCAAGTAAAAACACAAAAGCAGTATTAAGAATATTAAAACATTATGATGTCCATGCGACATTCTTTGTGACAGGTCAATTTCCGGAATATGAGTCTTTGATTAAAGATGAATTTAAACAAGGCAATGCGATTGGTGTACATACCTATTGTCATGATTATGCGACTATTTACGCTAGTAGTGAAGCATATTTTAAGGATATTGATAAAGCCAATGAAATGATTAAACGGCAAACGGGGATGACTTCTCCATTACTTCGTTTTCCAGGTGGCACAAGTAATACAGTATCAAGGAAATATTGCGATGGTATCATGTCAACTTTATCAAAAGAAGCGATTGAAAAGGGTTATCAATACTATGATTGGAATGCAGAAAATGGTGATGGAAATTCATCTCTGGATAAGGATACATTAATTCATACGGCATTAAAAGAAGTAGAAGGAAAAGACAGTGTTATGATGTTGATGCATGATGGCGGTGGAAATGAGGCAACTGTAAAGGCACTACCAACGATTATTAAGAATTTAAAGAAACAAGGATATGAATTTAAAGTGATTGATGCGACAACTCCGGTATTTCATCATCATATCGCAAATTAATAATCATGAGTGTTTAGGCTATTGATATAGCCTTTTTTATTATGAATGTGGTACAATAACACTTGATAACGAGGTGAAGCATATGTTACAGGATACCATAGCAGCAATATCTACAGCAGCAGTCGATGGGGCTATTTCCATTATTCGTATGAGTGGAGATGATGCCATCAGAATCGCAAATATCTTATGTAGTATTGATTTAACAAAGAAAGAAAGTCATACAATATCGTATGCATTTATCATAGATCCTTTCACAAAGGAAGCAGTTGATGAAGTATTAGTTTCTGTATTCAAAGCACCAAAGACGTATACAATGGAGGATATTGTAGAGATCAATTGTCATGGCGGTCGTTTTATCACAAAGAAAATTTTACAGTTATGTTTGATGCAGGGGGCTCGCCTTGCTGAACCAGGGGAATTTACAAGACGTGCATTCCTGCATGGCAGAATTGATTTAACCCAGGCAGAAGCCGTGAATGATATGATACAAGCCACAACCAATGAAAACAGCAGACTTGCAATACGTGGAATCAAAGGCAGTGTCAAGAAACTGTTGGATCCATTAATTGAAAACATCTTAGATATTATTGCGAATATTGAGGTAAATATTGATTATCCTGAATATGATGATGTAGAGCAGTTAACCAATGAAGTTGTTTTACCAAAAGCAGCCGCATGGATGGGGAAAATTGATGAGATACTTGATCGTGCACAAAGTGGGCAGATCATGAAGGAAGGTATTAAAACAGCAATTGTTGGAAAACCTAATGTTGGGAAAAGCAGCCTGTTAAACGCTTTATTGGAAGAAGATAAGGCGATTGTGACAGATGTCGCAGGGACTACCCGGGATATTGTGGAAGGTCATATTCATCTAGAAGGACTTACCTTGAATTTGATTGATACAGCAGGTATAAGGGAAACCGAGGATGTTGTGGAGAAGATTGGTATCGAGCGTAGTATTCAGGCAATTGAACAGGCACAACTGGTAATTCTTGTATTGGATGCATCAAGAGAATTGGATGAACAGGATCAAGAACTTTTATCAATGACAAAAGATAAAACTAGAATTATCGTTTATAATAAGACGGATTTAAAACAAGTAGAAAATCATATAGCGATCAGCGCAGAGAAAAAAGATATAGAACCGCTTGTGAAAGAAATTCATCGTTTATTTGATAAACATCAGATTGCGATGGAAGTACCAACACTTGCCAATGAGCGCCAGATATCCTTAATGTTACGTGCAAAACAAAGTATGGCACAGGCAATAGAAGCATTAAATGCAGGTATGGAATTGGATATGGTGGAAATTGATATACAGGATGCATATACGTCTTTAAAAGAGATATTAGGAGAAGTGCATCGAGAAGATTTATTAGATACGTTATTCTCAAACTTTTGTTTGGGTAAATAGTTATTTTAGATATCAATATTGATACTTCTAATCAAGAGTATTATGGTTGTGCAAAAGAATATCGAAAGATATAAGAATGGGAATGGTGGTGAGGCTCCATTCCTTTTTTATACATTAACTTCATGTACAAAGTAGTGATAGAATAACTGTTATTTAAACATTTCTAAAATGTTGGTATTCAAATTGATGTTGTATCCTTGCAATGGTATAATGAAGGCGAAAAGATACATTCTAAATAAAAGAAAGAAGGGATATCCTATGAATTATTCATTAATAGATACACATTGTCATATTACATGTGATGAATTATATAGTCATATTTATGAAGTTTTAATGAATGCAAAATATCATCATGTGGAACGAATGTTGATTGTCTGCATTGATTGGAAAAGTTTTGAACGAGCAAAAGAATTAAAACAAAGAGAAGATATTTTTGATATCGCAATGGGGTTTCATCCAAGTGACTTATATGATTTTACTGAACATGATTATGAACGTTTGGAACAGGTGCTCGCAAATGATGAAGTTGTAGCATTAGGTGAAATTGGATTAGATTATCATTGGGATACAGTGAAAAAAGAAGATCAAAAGAAAGGTTTTATTCGCCAAATTGAACTCGCTAATAAATATAAAAAGCCAATTCTTATACATATGCGTGATGCGACACAAGATACACTTGAAATTTTACAGGAGTATGCGAAAACACCATTTTTAATGCATTGTTTTAGTGGCAGTAAAGAAACCGCAAAAATCATTATGCGTATGGGTGGCTATATTTCTTTCGCAGGACCGATTACTTTCAAAAATGCCAATGGTTTATTAGAGGTTCCTGCAGTATGCGATGTACACAAAATATTTGTGGAAACAGATTGTCCATATTTAACACCACATCCACACCGTGGGAAACAGAATGAACCAATGTATGTACAATATACTTTTGAAAAGGTTTGCGAATTGTTGGGCATGGATGAAAAAGATTTAAGTGAACAGATGAAACGAAATTATCAGGAGCTGTTTCATTCAAAGAGATAAGGTTAAAAAAAACAGATGATTTTCATAGATCATCTGTTTTTTGAATGAAAAGATTTACTTGCAAGAAGTAAACAAAAAGCCAAGATTTTCTGCTATTGCGATACAGTTTTTATAAATGAATGCTTTTAGACGTGCAAATGCTACTTTGATTTTCATATCCAGCACCTCTTTTATGGCTGAAATATCATGCCTGTTATCTTCACTTATATCGTACCATAAGAAGTAGTTTAAAGCTATACATACATAAAAAAAGTTACAGAGTATATTTGTAACTTTTTTAGATATGATAAAGCTTATTCTTTATCTTTATCAGGAAGCTCTTTTGTTACGATTTTGGATAACTGAGTTAAGATATCTTCATTTCCATTCAATGTGATACTTTCGACATTTTCTGAAATCTTTTCTAAATACTCTAATTCTTTTAAATGGGATAGTGCTTTACTATCTTCCATCATTTTGGCAGTATCCATCAATGTTTTTGTGGACGCAACATCTGCTTTCTGGGAAATGATAGATGCTTCTGCTTTTTTCTCCGCTATCAAAACAGTATTCATGATATCACGTATTTCATTTGGCAATGTGATATTTGTAATTCCAGCATCACTGATCTCAATAAATAAAGAAGCTCCTTTTTCTTTTAAACGTTTCGCAAATAAATGGTTAATATTTTCTTTCTCATCTATGAATTCTTCAATACGATAGTTTCCAATGAGTTCACGCAGATTTAATTGAATCAATGAGTATAACTGATGTACATAATTGTCAATTTCTGTATAAACTTGAATATAGTCGGTTAGACGATAACGACACACGATATCTAAAGAAATGGTAACTTTGTCTTTGGTCAAAACTTCTTCATCATTGATACGCAGCTGTTTTAAACGTATATCAAAAATATCGACATGTACTTTTGTCTTGGTATTCCAAAAATAATAGGTACCTGCATCTAGAATACAGATAAGTTTATTATCATAGAATAAGCGTGCTTTTTCAAATTGAGACACTTCTATTTTCTGATACAGCGTATCAGGAATTGTATGGAAGATATAGCGTGGTACATCATCACTTACAAGTGGATGTGATATATCGATAATGGTAAAGGTATGTTTTTCCAAGACATTCCAAAATGCATGTTTTCCTGTAGACAGACAGTCTTTGAAAATTCCATCAATGTAATGCAAGGCCAATTCTTCATCTTTCACTTCCATAATTGTGATAAATGGCATCACTTTTTCGTTTTTTATCAATAATTCCATTGGGCAATGGGCAGAAAACACTGGACGTTTCATCCATTGTACCTCTAAATCTACACGTGTCTTTGATTTCCAGAAATAATAAGTACCTGTATCCAATAATGCCTCAAATACGTTATCGTAAAATAAGAAGGCTTTTTCATCCTGTGAGATTTCTTCTTTTTGATAAAGTGATGGATCCAGCAAATCAAAGATATAGCGTGGAATATCATTTGTTGCCATAGGATTTGAGGTATCCACCAGTGTAAATTCATGATGATCAAGCGTATTCCAGAATGCATATTTCCCTGTCGTCAGACATTCTCTAAAAACACCATCCACGAAATGTAATGCAAGTTGTTCATCCTTGACTTCCACCATTGATATATAAGGCGCAAGTTTCTCATTTTTCACAAGCAGTTCTAATGGACAGTTGATGGATTCAACTTGTAGTTTCATGGATAGAATTTCTAAATCAATATTGACTTTCGATTTCCAGAAATAATAGGTGCCGGCATCTAAAATATCCGTTAAGACATGGTCATAAAACAACAACCCTTTTTCATCCTGGTGGATGTCACCTTTGTGAAAAAACTTTTGATCCATTTGATCAAAGATATAGCGTGGGATATCATTTGCGACCATTGGTGTTGAGGTATCCACAATCGTAAATTCATGGAAATCAATGCAGTTCCAATATGCGTATTTTCCAGTTGTTAAACATTCTTTAAATGCACCATTGATAAAATGTAGTGCCAACTGTTCATCCTTTACTTCCACAACGGATGCCTGTGCTTGCAGTTCTGGATCCTTCAATAAGATATCCAAAGAACAGTTTTCTGAGTGAATTGGCTGGTCTAAAGATACGACTTCAATATCGTTATTGCCAAAGATATGATGATTGCCACTTTCCAGCAGTCTTGTAAATTTATTGTTTTTGAATAAAAAACCTTTCTGATTTTCATTAATGATGACTTTCATAAAATTCCTCCCATCATGATTTCTATATGTAGGATTATACTAGAAATTAGAAATGAAAACACGTATATTTTAAAAGTTCCTGTGAAATATGGAAATGGGTTGTAAAAACAAGGCGAATTGTACAGATTTGACTAGTGATTTATGGAAGAAAAAACAGGTGGAATACACCTGTTAAGATGATGCTTTGAAATTATACAAAGGATGGATCGTTTTTATAATATCTACGGTATCTGCGATATTTTTTGTGATATCTTCCATGGATTTATAAGCCATAGGGCATTCATCCAGCGTATCAGAATTAATAGATGTAGAGAATATTCCATCCATTGTATTCGCAAATTCATCTACCGTAAACAATTCTTTTGCTTTACCACGGCTATATAAACGTCCGGCACCATGAGGCGCAGAACAATTCCATTCATCATTGCCTTTACCAACACATATCAAAGAGCCATCACGCATATTGATAGGAATCAATAAGATTTCACCTTCTTTTGCGGAAACTGCACCTTTTCGTATCATATTATTTTCATGATCAATATAATTGTGTATTGTTTCAAAGTGATCAAAATCATCCAGTTTCATATCAAACATATGCTGGATTATGGTTTCCGCAATCATTCGACGATTTAATTTCGCAAATTCCTGGGCAATATTCATATCATGTAAGTAATCATCACGATAACTTCCTTCCAAGTAACAAAGCTCTTTTGGTGTTTTGATTTCCTTTGCTTCAAAGCTGTTTGCCAGTGCAACAAGGGCAGCTTGTATTTCTGATTTACGACCAGCTTCTTTATATTCTTTGATAATCTGTTCACGCTGTTCAAATAATTTATCTTTCCCACGCATAAGATCATAAGCAAGATTCTGGTAGTAATCTGCGATTTGTTTACCTAAATTACGGCTTCCTGTATGAATCACAAGATAGTGATTTTCATCATCATCTATATCAATTTCGATAAAGTGATTTCCACCACCAAGTGTCCCAATACTACGTTCAAAACGTCGTGTATCTTTTAATGAACGATAACAGCGAAGTTCTTGAATTGCTGGGAAACGTGTAATTCTTCCTGGATGTACATCAAAGCCATTAGGGACATATTTACGAATAACTTCATCCAGCTTCACAAAGTCAATAGGGGATTTTCCCAGATTGACACATAACATACCACAACCAATATCCACACCAACAATATTAGGGATAACACGTTGATTTAAATCGGCAGTAAAACCAATGACACAGCCAGCACCTGCATGTACATCTGGCATGATTCTGATTTTACAATCTTCCACAAAGCTTTGATCACAAAGGGTTTTTATTTGCTCCAACGCAGTATCTTCCACAACATCTGTGTATACAATGGCATTGGTATATGTTCCTTTAATTTCTATCATGATAATACCTCCTGTTTCTGTATAAATGCTGCTAATTGTGTAAGGATATCACTATTCCCATTTAAGGTGATATTTCCTACATTTTCGCAGATTCTTTCTAAATATTCTAATTCTTTTAAGCGATATAAAGTTTTGTTCTCATCTAATAATTTAGCGGTATTCAATAAAGAACGTGTTGACGCAACTTCTTCCCTTCGTGTAATGACATTGGCCTGTGCGCGTTTTTCTGCGATTAAAACCGTATTCATAATCTCACGCATATCACCTGGTAAAATGATATCTTTGATACCAGCATCTGTGATATCAATGTAAAGAGAAGCAGCCCGCTGTTTTAATTGTTCAAAAACATACGTACCGATTTCTTCCTTGTTTTCTAACAGTTCCTCCATCTTATAGTTGCCAATATATTCACGTAATACCAACTGTGCCATGACATATAATTGTGTTAAATAATCATCAATTTCAGTAAGAATTGCGACACAATCAGTAACACGATAATGAGCAACCATATTGATACGTAATGTGACTTTATCTTTTGTCAATACTTCCTGTCCTATGACATCTAACTGTTTCAATCGCATATCTACAATATCCACATCAACCATTGTTTTTGTATTCCAGAAATAATAAATACCAGCATCTAAAACAGTTATGAACTTCTGATCATAAAACAAGCGACCTTTTTCATATTGCGCAATGTTTACTTGTTGATAATAAGAACGTGGAATGTTCGCAAAGATATAGCGTGGAATATCATCCTCTACCATTGGTTCTTTTACATCTATATATTGTACTTTATGATTGTTTTCTATGTTCCAGTAAGCATACAAACCAGTAGGCAGACATTGTGAAAATTTACCATCGATATAGTGTAATGCATATTGTTCATCACCAACATCTATAATGGTAGCGTTCTTCTTGATTTCAGGAAACTGAATAAGTTTCTCCAAGGAACAATACATGGATGAAATTGGCTGGTTGATAGATAATAATTCTACTTTATCATTTGCGAAACAGTGATATGTTCCTGCATATAATAACTTAACAAATTTACTTTTCCGATATAATAAACCTATTTGATTTTCATTAATTTTAATTTTCATATTTTTCTCCTTTTATTTGATGATATGCATTCGTTTCAGCGGCAAAATCATTAAGATTATGAATGTATCCTGCGAGTAAAAACTGGCAGAATAGATGCATAATCGATATCCTAACTTTGGCAAGGCTGAAACAAATGAGATCTGTGAAAGCATCCAATCATCTTTTACTTAATAATTAGTCCCAAACTAATTGCAGGAGTCGAACCTGCGTAACGCCATGTTAAACCATTTTTTTAATAAGCGGATAGTTTCCGAAATACACACAAGTAAAGTTACTAGTGCATCGTTGTGGGATGAGAACCACTTCCTTGACCGCAAGGTTATTATAGGAAATATCAGGAAATAAATCGTGAAAAAAAAGTTGCGAACGATAAATATATGAAATTTTTTACCGATTATACTCGAAAACGACAGATTAGACTCAAGGCATTGACAAATAGCTTTGATTATGAAAAACTCAAATGAAAAAATACCGTTGACAACCATAGAAAGCCCGTTTAGAACCAGCCTATTGACAAAGATATAAAATAGTGAATGAATAAATTCATATTCCTGTTTACCAATTAACCTCAAAAGCTAACCAGTTATCCCTTTTCTATTGACATAGAAGGAAATACTTGATTGAAATATATATAAACAGAATACAGATTATCCTCGAAAATTACAGATTAGACTCAAGCTATTGACAAAAAGGGTCACACATGATTTCTATATACAGATACTTTAAAACATTATTTACACATAAAAAACCTTGGAACTAACCAAGGCTTATACATAGTGATTCATTATTTTATAGATAATGCTTTTTGTGACAATAAACGCCTTTTAATCTGATTAATAAAATGATTTGGTTCTATGACTTTCACAAATGGACCAAAAGATAAAACGCGAATCAATAGTTCAGATTCATCTTCTCCATCATAAAACACTTTGACTTGATAATGGTTTTCATCTAACCGTTTCGCTTCTTTTTCAAAATGCGCAAAGTGTAACATCACACGCTCTAACGCATTACGCTCATCTACTAATTCCATCACAAAGTATTTCTTTTCTTCTGTACGCACATCTTTTGGATAATGGAATGCTTCTTTGATTTCTACCTCTAATATACGAGAAATATTAATTGTATATTTTTTATGATGATATGCGATAATCAAACGGAACTTATCATCTTTTTGTGAATATTCTAATTGAAGTGGCATGCCATGAATGTTAGCACGTTTGCCTTTTCCTGTCACAAAATAGACGGATACAGAGGATTGATCATGCAAGGCTTTGCGAATTGTCTTAAAGTTTTTAATATAAGCGGGATCAAAGTAATCATCATGATCATGGTACTGATCAAAATAGACAATGTCATCCATTTGATAAAGTGGCATAATATCATCCAAGCCTTTAATAGACACATCAAATAATTGAATACGAGGATCAAGCAAAATAGCTTTTAACCAGCGTTTTTCTATGAGTGTAAGCGGCATAGTAGAAGGGTGTTTTACAGGTGTATGCATATCATCACATAAAAGCGGCCATTGATGATTCTTTAGCGCAGGCTCTATCGTTAAAAAGCTTTCAGAGAAGGCTGTTTCCTGAATGATGGAATGCATGATTTTCTCATTCAGGGTTCCTTTTATGGCTTGATCAATGATGCGAGCAACACTTTCATAGTAGCATCCATATATCTCATGAAATAACATTATGCATCACCTCCAATATCATATAATTCATACATTGCTTTTAAGTCAGCGCGAAACTGATTTTCAACAGTACGGTTTGAAAAATCCAATTGTTTTATACGACAGATAAAGGTACGAATCCAGGGAATCATTTCGTTTGTATCAAAAACATCAGCACGGAAAACTGCGGTATTTTTATCTAATCGTTCCACTTCACCAATCCGCTTTTCACGAACTAAGCGCTGATAGATAAATTCTTCATAATCAGAAAAGTAAATCTGAAATTCTACATGCTCGAGATGAATATTATGACTGCTGCAGCGAACACCCCACATATGTTTCTGTAGAGAAGATAAAAGTTCACGTTTTTTATCAAATTGTGAGGAAGGTTCTAATAAGGTCACATGATCCATATAATCCATACGATAAGAAGAAATACGATGATAATGTTTATGATATGCGAATAAGTATTGTCGACCATTTTGTGTACTCACAAAGATTTTTAAGGGAATCAAATCCCACAAGATATTTTTTTGATGCTGCTTATGATGAATACGCACTTCACGTTTCTCCTGGATTGCGCACAAGAGTTGATATAAAATTTCACTGTCTAATGCGTGTGCGATATAGTAATGTTTAAAAGTAAAAATGGAATCTTGAACAGATAATTGATGCATCAGATAATTACCAATAACACCCACCATTCCCATCTGTGCAAAGAAGCAAATAGCATCATGACAGGAAGAAAGATCTAGCGTATCGGCTCTGTGGTAGGATAATTGTTTACCTGTTTTTTCACTGACAATCAATCCAAGCTGTGTATACTCCTTTAACTTTTTTCGTACTGTAGCTTTATCAATCATCAAAGGATCCACAAAGCAGGAGAGGTGGTCCTGATCGATTTGATCTATGATTTCATTTAATGTATAGCATTGCTCTGGATCATAAAGGATATCTAATAAATAAAAATGCAGCGTGATATCAATATCTGTAAATGATTTGGCAAGAAATGCCTGATACAAAGGATTTTGTGTAGTATGACGGCTGTCTATGGATAAGAATACATTTTTTCCTTCTTCACTCTGAGTAAATTGCATATAATCTTTTAGATAACTTTCAATTCTTCTTCGTTCGTTATCATAAGAGCGCAAACTTTTCTGATCAAAATCCTGTCTACTTTTAAAACCATATACATAAAAATCAATCATATATGTTCTGATTTTCTCAAAGTTTTTTATTAGTTCTTGATATGCCATATCTATCCCTCGCAATCTTTTCTAATCATAGCAAATAACCAAAAGAAAAGAAAGCACTCTTATGCTTTCCTTTATGATTATCTACGATAATTTTCCATTTTCTCAAAAGTTTCATCACTGATGACATGTTCGATATGACAAGCATCCTCATCTGCATTTTCTGCGCTGACACCTAGCACATCCTGTAAGAAATTGGAAATTGTCTGATGACGATGATAAACACTTTTAGCGAGTTCTCTACCAGCGTCTGTCAAATGGATATCCCCATAACTTTCCTGTAAGACATACCTTTTTTCTTTTAATACATTCATTGCTTTATTTACAGAGGGTTTACTGACACTCATACGATTAGCGACATCCACACATCGAATTTTACCGGTACCTTCTAAAATCAGCAATGTTTCTAAATAATCTTCTAAAGATTCACCTAATAACACATTGATCACCTCAAATTTGTATACGTTTACTATAGCATAAATTTAGGCTTCTGCCCATAAGTTATCATAATTCTTTTCCTGAAAACCTACTAGAACGATATCACCATCAATTAAAATGGGGCGTTTGATTAACATACCATGATGACTTAAGAGAACAAGTTGTTCCTCTTCACTCATTGATGATAGTTTATCTTTTAGCTGCATTTCTTTATATAGATTACCACTTGTGTTAAAAAATTTCTTTAAGGGCAGTCCACTTTTTTTCCATAACATTGTTAATTCTTCCACACTTGGTGTTTCTGTGACAATATCACGAAAAGTTACTTCTATACCATGATTTTTAACGTATTTTACCGCATTGCGACAAGTACTGCATTTTGGATATCCTATGATTTCTACCTTTTTCATTTTCATCACCTGTGTATCATGATATGGTTTTTTGTGTTAAATTGCAATTATTTTGACTGATTCTTTAAATCATTTGCGCAGGCGATATAATAATTTCTGCCACAAGCACTGGTTTCTTGTTTAGATAAGGCCAACAGACAGTCGATTTCCCAGGAAATGATGGTATCATCTATTGTCTTGGTATTATCAAATAATGCACATAACTGTAGCGCATATTGGTATTCTTGTTGGGAAATAGCACGTGGTATTTCATTTCTTAATGTATCCTCAGATATCAGATTCATTAATTTAGAAGCCCATTCTTGATCACTTAATGGGTGCAGGTTGACAGGATTTCCATCAAACCATCCAACGTATCCACTATAAATACCTTTTACAGCCCATTCCAGACTGCCATAAAATTCTTGAAGATAAGGCAGTGAAGATAAATGTTCAGGTAATGTAACATGTGATACTGTTTCAGAAACAGACATACCCAAATTCATACAATGCAGGGTTTCATGCAGGATATAAGAGAGTGCTTCTTTATATTGGGAAAGTGTTTCCTGTATGTTTTTATGTGTAAAGATTGGTTTCATATGTCCAGGCAACAGGACTTCTGCAGGATAAGACATCAGAACTTCTAAAGAATGTATCCATTGCGCAATATCACGATACTGGCTTCCTCTTAATGCATAAAGATTAGGGAAGCAGGCATAAAAGTTATCTCCACAACATAATACACCATCATCTGGCAGCCAGATGAGCATTTGATCATCGGTTTCACCAGGTACACGGACAAGCTCCATTTTTATACCATCGATTGTGCGTGTGGTATCTTCTGTATATAAGGTAGTGATTGGCATAAAATCATAGCTGCCATCATTTACATATACACCTTCGCGCATACCAAGACCCTGACAGATACACTCATCATTGGTTAATCCACGCCCGAATTGTCTGGCAGTACGTTTCATTAAAACATCGTTTATTTCATTATATCCCTGTAAAGCAGGCGTTGCGGAAGCAAACATGATTGTTTCTTCTACACTGTCTTTAAATGCACCACTTCCTCCACGATGATCTGGATGACTGTGTGTGAATATGATTGTTTTTATCGGTTTATCTGTGTTTTCTGATAAAACGCTTTTTAAGCGTTCTCCACGGGCATTACTATCTAATGCATCAATCAGTACCGTAGACTTATCCCCTTCGATGACAACGCAGTTACTGTGTCCATAGCCACAATAATAAGTGATACGATCATTGATTTTATAAGTTTCTTTCTGAAACATTTCATCATGAAATTGTTTAAGTTGTTTTTCTCCATCATTTTTTAACATATATTCGACCTTCTTTCTTATCTATTATAATACGAATATGGTAAAAAGAGTATAAGGCACCTTTTGGTAACTATGGAAATATGAAGGCAATGCATAACGAAAAATAAGAGATTTCATAAATGACGGTGTATTCATCATTTTGAAATCTCTTGTTGTTAATCTATTAAATCTAAGCGCATATAGATCGAAGAGGCCATTGGGCTGTCATTATAAGGTTCACATTCAAAGAAACCATATTTACGATATAAATGAATTGCTTCTTTCAGGTAAGGAAGTGTATCCAAATACATTGTATGATAGCCGATGGACTTTGCTTCCTTCAGAATGGCTTCCATTAAGCGATCAGAGAGATGCTGTCCACGATAAGCTTCTTTTACATATAAACGTTTTAATTCACAGTGGCCACCTTCCATATGTTTTAAGCCAACACAGCCAACGATTTCATTATCCACTTTGACCACAAGGAAGCGACCAAGTGGCAAGCCATATATTTCTTCTAAATGCTCACGTTCATAATCATAATTTTGTTGAAGCAGGTATTGTGCTGCTGTTTCGTCTTGCTGAATCAGCATATTGGTATAATCTTCTAATAGTTCTAAGATACCATCATCCTGATATGCTAATTGGATTTCTGTCATAATGCACGCTCCTTTCAATGAGAAAACCAGGGCATTGTCAGCCCTGGCAATTCATTAATTTTTAGTAGATTTCATCCATTCATCAAATTCTTTATCTGTTGCTAGAACATAGTGTGTACCATCCACCAGATGTTCACTGCCGGCATGGTAATCCACGCCTGCTTCTTTATAATCGTAAGTAAAGGATTTACGTTTCTTTTCCAAAACTGGATTTGGGGATGGAATAGCACTTAATAAGCTTTTTGTATACGGATGAATAGGATTTGTAAAGATTTCTTCTGTAGTACCTGTTTCCACAAGATGACCTAGATGTAAAACACCGATACGATCAGAAATATATTTGACCATACTTAAGTCATGGGCTATAAATAAGATACTTGTACCAGTTTTTTGCTGGATTTTTTTCATTAAATTGACAACCTGTGCCTGAATAGAAACATCCAAAGCAGAGATTGCTTCATCTGCGATGATTAAATCAGGATTCATAATCAATGCACGGGCAATGCCGATACGTTGACGCTGTCCACCAGAGAATTGATGTGGATAACGGTTGGCATGCTCCTTAGAAAGGCCTACAAGCTCTAACATATCATAAACTTTCTGGTTACGTTCTTCTTTAGTCTTATATTCATGATGAATATCAAGCCCTTGTGCAATGATATCTAAAACTTTTTCTCTAGGATTTAAACAAGCCATAGGATCCTGGAAAATCATCTGCATTTTTGTACGTAGTAATTTTAAATCAGCATTGCTCATTTTCCCAGAAATATCTTTTCCCTGAAAAATTACTTTTCCATCTGTAGGTGTATATAATCGTATAATACTTCTACCCGTGGTGGATTTACCACTACCAGATTCACCTACAAGACCATATGTTTCCCCAGGATAAATTTTAAAAGAAATGCCATCTACTGCTTTAACAGTATATTTACGGCTGACTTTAAAGTGTTGTTTCAGATTATCAACAACCAGGATTGGTTCTGCATTAGTTTCCACTTTCTTCAGCCTCCTTTTTCATTTTCAAAATACGTTTTTTCAATTGTTCTGGCATTTCCACTTTTGGTGCTTTTTCATGACACAGCCAGCTGGCACATCGATGTGTACCTCCTAAATAAAACATTGGCGGATCTAAGCGTAAATCAATATTCAATGCATATTGATTACGTGGCGCAAAGGCATCTCCTTTGACCTCCACTGTCAGGTTAGGCGGCGTACCAGGGATAGTATACAATTCAGTATCATCAGTATCCAAATCAGGCATAGCGCTTAATAATCCCCATGTATAAGGATGACGAGGATCATAGAATATTTCATTCACACTGCCGACTTCTACAATTTTTCCAGCATACATGACATTCACAAAGTCCGCAACTTTCGCTACAACCCCTAAATCATGTGTAATATAGATTACAGACAGGTTTTTCTTTTTCTGAATATCCTGTATAAGCTCTAGAATCTTTGCCTGAATGGTAACATCCAATGCCGTTGTTGGTTCATCACAAATTAAAATATAAGGATCACAAGATAGTGCAATTGCGATAACAACACGTTGACGCATACCACCAGATAATTGGTGTGGATAGTTTTTCATACGTTTTTCTGCATCGGTAATTCCTACCAGATTCAATAATTCAACAGCTTCTTTATAAGCTTCTTCTTTAGATTTGTGATAATGATAAATCATTGGCTCCATAATTTGTTTACCAATGGTCATGGTTGGGTTTAAAGAAGTCATTGGATCCTGGAATACCATTGCGATTTTACGTCCACGAATCTCTTTTTGTTTCATTTTTTCGGACATTTTTACAATATCCTCTGTATGTTTTTCACCTGTGAATTCATCATACCATGTATATTCAATAGAACCACTTTCGATGGTACCATTATTCGCAAGGATACCCATAATCGCTTTTGTTGTGACAGATTTACCTGAACCACTTTCACCAACAATAGCAAGTGTTTCACCTTTATATAAGTCCATGTTTACACCACGAATTGCATTTACATGGCCACTTTCGGTTTTAAATGATATAGATAAATCACGGATTCTTAATATTCTTTCTCTTTTTTCATTCATATGATTCACCTACATTTCTTTCATCTTTGGATCAAATGCATCACGAAGTCCATCGGCCATCAGGTTGAAAGACAGCATTAAGATTGCCAGTACGACAACAGGAATAACCAATAGGAATGGTGTAACAAGGAATGATTTGAATCCATCATTAATTAATGTACCCAAAGAAGCCTGAGGGCCTGGAATACCTAAACCAATCATTGCCAGTGTTGCTTCATAGAAGATAGCATTTGGAATAGACATCATTGCCATAATAATAATCTGTCCGAAGATATTTGGCAGTACTTCTTTGAATATAATGAAAAAGCTGCTGGCACCCAGTGTTTTTGAAGCAAGAATAAATTCTTGTTCCTTTATTTTCAGAACCTGTGCACGTGTAATACGTGCCATACCAACCCATTCAGTTAATGCAAGGGCGATAATAATTGTATAAAGGCTGGGCTTCATCAATAACAATAATAATGTCAAAATAACAAGTGTAGGAATAGAGTTTACGATTTCTTGGAAACGCTGCATCAGATTATCAACTTTTCCACCAAAATAGCCGGATACCATACCATAAATCATACCAATGAATACATTGATTAATACTGCGGCAGCAGCAACGAACAATGAAATACGGCAGCCACTCCATACACGTACCCATAAGTCACGTCCTAAGTGATCAGTACCGAAAAAGTGGTAGGCATTGGCATAAATACCTTCATAGGTGTTAACACCAGATTTTCCATTGAAGATACCAATATTTTCGATAAATGGGATACGAGGCCCTAAGAACTGACGTGGGGCATCTACACCATCATACGTATATTGGGATAACATTGGGAAAATAATTGCACAGATAATGATAATCAAAACGATAATACCACCAATAATGGAGCCTTTATTCGCTTTAAAGCGTGTCCATACATCTCTTAGAAAAGATGTTGCGGGTGTTACGGCTTCACTACTGATTTTTTCAATATCACCAATAAATTCAAAATCATTTGGCTCAAAAACGATATTTTCTAATTCTTTATTTTCCATGATTGCCATGATTAATTATCCCCCTTTCCTAAACGAATACGAGGATCGATAATACCATATAGAACATCAATCACAAGCATGATTACGATATACATAACACTATATAAGAAAGATACTGCCATGATAACATTATAATCACGTACTTCTATTGCTTTAACAAGTAAAGAACCAAGACCAGGCACAGCACAAACACTTTCTACAACCATACTACCAGTCATTAAACCGACAATTAATGGTCCAAGAACTGTAATCACAGGTATCAATGAGTTACGTAGTGCATGTCTGAAAATAAGCGTTCTTTTATCCAAGCCTTTTGCTTGTGCAAGCAACATATAATCACTACCCAGTACTTCAATCATTTCCGTACGTGTAAAACGTGCCACGTTTGCGATAACGCCCATAGATAGGGCAACCATCGGCAAGAATCCGGTTTTGATAGGATCACTGGAATTAAAGACGATAGGGAAAATAGGAATTTCCACACCGAATATAATTAATAAGAAAAATAAGAAAACGAATGATGGAATACTGACACCTATAACAGAGAGCACTGTCGCAAAACTGTCCCAGAAAGTGTTTCTCTTTAGAGCTGCCAATATACCTAAAGCAATACCAACTACAGCACCAATGATTACGGCGCCAATACCTAGCCCAAAGGAAATTGGAATTGCAGGTTTTACAAGGTCTACAACGTTCATGTTTCTTGCGATACCAAAGGAAACTCCGAAGTCACCTTTTACCATGTTTTGTAAATATATAAAGAATTGTTGCCACATCGGCTTATCAAACCCGTACTTATGATAAATCATGGCTTTTTGCGTTTCTGTTAGCTTTTCATCATTGAATGGAGTACCAGGCATGAAACGAATCATTAAAAACAGTACCAATACGATGATGAATAAGGTCACGATTGAAATCAGTAGTCGCTTGCCGATATACTTCAATGTTGACTTATCCATATTTTTCCTCCTTATGAAAATGAAAGAGGCTGTTATAGAGAATGTCTAAGGTTAGTCATTCTAGTACAGCCCCTCATGTATATTCTTAACCTATTCTGCTTTATCTAAGTTTTTATAGATAAATGGTACACCAACTGTGTGATTTTCAATACCAGTTACTTTTGGATTGATCAATGATGCGCCACCTGTCTGGAATACAGGTGATACTGCTGCATCGTCCAGAAGGATTTTTTCTGCTTCCTGTAATGCTGTCCAACGAGCTTTTGCATCAGCTGCATTAGCAGCATCCTGCATTTTAGCGTTATAAGCTTCACTTACATAGTCACCATAGTTATAAGAGTTGCCTTTTAACATTAAGTTCAAGTAAGTAGTTGGATCTGCATAGTCAGGTCCCCAACGTGTTAATGTAATATCTGTTTCACGTTTTTTCTGCATTTCAATACGATTGTTCTTTTCCTGTTGAACCATTTCAATTGTTAAACCAGGAAGATTTTTCTGTAACTGAGATTGTAAGTATTCAGCAGCTGGTTTAGCTGGATCACTTGGTTCAAATAATAATTTTAAAGTGATTTCTTTAACACCTAATTCCTGAAGACCTTTTTCCCAATATTCTTGAGCTTTCTTTACTGAATCAGCAGCGTTTTCTGTGTAATAAGCAGGTGCTGTTTCACGATAATCTTTTCCATCAGGACCTGTAGACAATTCTTTTGGAATGAAACCTTCAGCTGCGATAGAGCCATCTTTTAATACAGTATTTGCTAATTCCTGACGGTCAAATGCATAAGACAGAGCTAAACGGATGTTTTTGTTTGCAAGATATTTATTTCCAGTATCTACTCCATCACCAATGTTATACTGTAAGTACCATAAGTAGCCTTCCAGAATGTTCTTATATTTGTCTTTATCATTTTTATATTTGTCAACTAAAGCTGAATTCAATTTTGTATAATCACAGTTGCCACTTTCGAAGTCTGCAGCACTTGTAGAAACCTGTGGTACGATGTTAACAACAAAGTTATCTACTTTAACATTTGCAGCATCCCAATATTTTTCATTTTTCTTAAATTCAACTTTACTCTTTAAATCATGCTTTGTCATTTTGAATGGACCATTTGCAAGCATGTTATCAGGTGTAATTGCATATTGATCACCTTGAGCTTCTGCGAATTCTTCATTTACTGGGAAGAATACAGGGAATGCCATCAAGCTTAAGAAATATTCACATTTCTTTGAAAGTGTTACTTCTAATGTTTTATCATCAACAGCTTTAACGCCTAATTGATCTTTTAATTTTGCTTTTTCTTCATCAGTTCCAGCTGCTACGATATCAGCTGCCCCTTTGATACAAGCTCCATCCTCTGTAAATAAATATGCATATTCTGCATCTGAACTACTAACTGCACGTTTCCACGCATAAACGAAATCTGCAGCTGTGACTGGCTTATCGTTATCCCATTTTGCATCTCTTAATTTGAAAGTATAAGTTAAACCATCTTTACTCATTTCATAAGATTCTGCTAGTGCGGGAATGACATTTCCATCTTTGTCTACTGTTTCAAGACCTTCAACGGTTGCTGCGATCATTTCAAGGGACATACCATCTGTAGCATAAGTAGAATCCATTGAAATAAGGTCATTCTCTTTTGCAATCGTTACGGTTTTACCTGAGGTTGAATCTTTTGATGAACCACAACCTGCAAGTGAGAAAACCATTAGCGCACATGCTAAGACTGACACTAATTTTTTCATACCAATTCCTCCTCTTTTTGATTGATAATAAAAATGTTCAAGGGTCTACAGTATATAATTGTTAGCTGTTCTCCATTGAACATTTTCATATTTATCATTATAAGTGCTTTTCACAAATTTGCAATACTTTTTTCACAATTTTACAGACAAAATGTAAATAATTTGTGATAATTTTATGAAATGTGTTACATTTTAACATAAATATAACAAAATGTATTTTCTAATAATAAAAGTGCTAAATTTGTTCAACAATCAAAATCATTTGTTTTTCAATCGTGATATATTTATGTGATTCACATCATATTCTTTTCCTGTCAAAATGAAAAATTCTTACATTATGACAAGAATATATAAAAAAGCAGTAACATCTACGTTACTGCCTAGTTACGGTCTGCGTCAAATACAATACCGCCATCTTTTCTTGCTGTTTCATAAACTTCCATGACCATTTGAGAATAATCTAACAATTTCCAACATGTATCATAGTCTTTTTCATGAACGATTTTCACAAAATCTTTCAATTCATAATATAACGCATCTTCATTCTGACTAATCGCAAGAGATTGATTTTCATTTCCTACATTCAACATTGCATTTGCACAGCGGCTTGTTTCTGAATCAACCGTGATATATCCTTTTTCACCTTGAATTTGCGCAATACAATGACTCTTTGTATCTTTACAGCCAACACACACAGCTTTAAAGCCATCATATTCTAAAATCGCAACACCACTGGTATCAATACCATTTTCATGTAAATTAGGATAATAATGAATCTGTGCAGGTCTGCCAAATAATCCCATCACAAAGTGCAGATTATAAATATTGATATCGGATAACGCACCTCCACTAAATGCTGGATTAAATACATTTGGCGTTTCTCCAGCTAAGAATTTATCATAACGGGAAGAG
This sequence comes from Absiella sp. AM29-15, assembly GCF_003434225.1. Lineage (NCBI taxonomy): Bacteria > Bacillati > Bacillota > Erysipelotrichia > Erysipelotrichales > Erysipelotrichaceae > Amedibacterium > Absiella sp. AM29-15. The sequence goes on along the minus strand of NZ_QVFL01000001.1, from coordinate 187,933 downwards.
TATTGGGAGAAGTTGCACTGTACCATGCGGATTTTCCCAAGGCGTGATAAATTTTCTTTCACTGCCAGATAATTTGGCATATGAATTGTTACGATCGCTTCAAACAGAAATAACTGTTTTTCCTTAGCCAGCTGTTTTAATTCCATAAATTCTTTTACTGTAGATGTAAACGGCTTTTCACAGATGACATGTTTTCCTGCCAATAAAGCTTCTTTCGCATAGCTATAATGCAAACTGTTAGGGGATGCGATATACACTGTATCAATATCGTTATTCGCAAGCATTTCCTTATAATCTGTATAAATATTTTTTATACCGTATTTCTCACTTAATGGGCGTGCACTCTCTTCTTTTCTGGAATACATGCCAACTGCTTCTACTCCTTCATTTTGTTTTACTGCATTTAAAAACCAATCCACAATAAATCCAGTACCAATTGTTCCAACTTTCATTTGATGATCCTCCTTCTTTCAGGTTTCTTTCCTTTAATATATCATAGAAATCCTCCCTCAAAAAGGATTTTCGAGAAACATTTCACGATTGTTTGATTCTTAACTTTTTCTAACATATCTTAATATTTTCCTGCTTATGGTAAATTTTGATTGTGTTTCTTCACTTGTTTTGTATAATGTAGGTAAGAGAGGTTACGCATATGAAAATAATGGAAGTTGTTTGTGGGGTAATGAAAAAAGATCATCAAGTTTTCATTGCCAAAAGAGGCAGTGGTGTACATGAAAACATGTGGGAGTTTCCAGGTGGCAAGGTAGAGCCTGAAGAAACAAAAGAAGAGGCAATCATCAGAGAATTAAAGGAAGAACTGGATATTGATGTGGAGGTAGAAAGATTTCTTGTGGATGTATTGGATAAACGAGAAGATATCTGTATTCATGTCAGTGCATATTTATGTAATATAAGGAAAGGAACGCCTGTTTTGCATGTACATCATGAAATGGCCTGGGTCAGTGCTAATGAGTTAGATTCTTACACATTTGAGGCCGCAGATGAAGCAATTCTACAATGCGTAAAAAGGGAAATCACATGAAAAATAAAAAAGCAATTCTTATCTTTATCATCGGGGTCGTATTAACATTAATCTCAATCCCATATATGTTCATAAAGCTTTTGATGTTTACATGGTCTACTACACAACAATGGCTATCTTGGGTGTTGTTTGCTACTATCATGATCTGTTATATCTGGATATGGCGTAATATCATACATTTTATTCATTTTCAAAAGCTGCTTGTATGGAAAAAGCAGCTGATCTATATGGTATGTATTCTACTATGTGGTGGGACTGTGGTATCTTTTCAGTTATATCATGCATGGGAACATCGCTTTGAAACAATATCCACAGAAGTAGATTTAGAAGAATATAAACCATTTGCATCTGATCGAATCGCAAAACTAGATGAAACTTCATCTTTACAGATCAAAGCACCGCTTCCTGTATTAGATGGCGCAACTGCTTTATATCCGATTTATTCAGCTTTTGCTCAGGCGATATATCCGCAAGATACTTATTCACCATATGATTCAAAAGTCATTTGTGCAACTACCCCTTATGCTTATGAAAATCTATTGAATAAAACTTCTGATATCATTTTTGTTGGTGGTCCTAGTGAGAAACAGAAAAAGATGTTTTCTGATGCGGGGGAAGAATTGGTTTATACACCAATTGGAAAAGAAGGCTTTGTATTCTTTGTGAATAAGGATAATCCTGTAACTTCATTAACATCCCAGCAGATAAAAGATATCTATAGTGGAAAAATCACGAATTGGAAAGAAGTTGGTGGAAAGGATTCTGAAATACGGGCATTTCAGCGCCCTGAAGGCAGTGGCTCACAAAGTGCCATGCTTCGCTTTATGGGAAATACGCCATTAAAAGAACCTATTACAGAAGATGTGCCAGAAGGAATGGGTGGTATCATATCACAAACCGCAGATTATCAAAACCGTGAAAATGCAATAGGATATTCTTTCCGTTTTTATGCCAGTGAGATGGCTTCAAATGATAAAATAAGGTTATTAGAAATTGATGGAGTCGCACCAACAAAGGAGAATATCCAAAATGGCACTTATCCATCCAGTAGTTTTTATGCGATAACATTAAAAAGCAATACAAATGAAAAAGTAAAACAAATATTAGAATGGATCGTTTCGGATCAGGGACAAGAATTAGTAGAAAAAACGGGCTATGTAAGTGAATCATTCAGTAATAAATAAGGCAGGTGAAGCATATGCAGAAAACAGATGAAGTAAAGGTTATGCGTGATCCCATTCATGGATATATTCATGTAGATGAACAGGTGATCTGGGATTGTATCAATGCGAAAGAGTTTCAAAGATTACGAAGAATTCATCAATTAGGCGGAGATTTTCAGGTATATCATACCGCAGAGCATACCCGGTTTTCTCACTCACTTGGGGTGTATGAAATCGTTAGACGAATGGTTGGTGAAATTCCACATTTAAAGGAAAGTCTGAATGAATATGAAAAAGTAACCGCAATGCTGGCGGGCTTGCTACATGATATAGGACATGGGCCTTTCTCTCATGCTTTTGAAGGTATCTCTGCACTGAAACATGAAGAATATACAGTTAAAATCATTTTGGAAAATAGTGAAATTCATCATATACTTGAAGCAGTTGATCCTAATTTACCGAAGGATGTTGCCAGTATCATTACCTATCAGCACCCTAAAGAATGCATGAATCAGTTAGTGAGTGGACAGTTGGATGCCGATCGTATGGATTATCTGTTGCGTGATGCTTATTTTACAGGTACCAGTTATGGAAATTTTGATCTAGAGAGAATTCTTCGTACCATTCGTATGGTAGATGGAAGAATCGTTGTAAAAGAAAGTGGTATTCATAGTGTGGAAGATTATATCATGGCTCGTTATCATATGTACTGGCAGGTGTATCTACATCCTGTCGCAAGAAGCTATGAGGCATTATTAACGGTATTGTTTAAACGTTTAAAGGATTTGTATCGAATAGATACATCTATTTGTGAAGCAGTCCCTATGTTTGCGCCGTTTTTATCAGGAGAAGCTGCCAGTATTGAAGCGTTATATGAACTGGATGAAGCAGCTGCTTTGTATGGCTTATCCTGCTTGATCAAATGGAAAGATGATATTGCTAAAGATTTATCATATCGTATTTTAAATCGAAAACTGTTTGAATACAAAACGATAAGAAACTCAGAAGATGATAAGGATATTATTTCTGAAGTAGAAAAACTGGGATATGATCCTGAATATTATGTATTTCATGATGCAGTATCACAAACACCTTACTCACCATATGCCAGAAATGAAAATGGACATAACATCTGGGTATTAGAAAAAGATGGTTCTGTTGTGGAATTATCAAAGGCCAGTGATATTGTTAAAGCATTGACGAATGCTGATTTAAAAGAAGAAAAAAAGGTTTATTATCCAGTAGAACATCTGGTTCTATAGAAAGGTAAGTTGGAAAAGATTGCACATCCACTTTTGATCAGAAAGATTTAACAGCTGCCAGATTACAGCATTTTATGAGAAATGATATCTGGAAGGATTGCTTTGCGAAAGTTGTGGAAATGGATGAACTTTTAAAAATGATAAAGGAGTTGTAATGTTATGAATCATAAAGGCAGTGTGGAACTATTAACAAAACGATTGTTGTTGCGCCCTTTCCGAATGGAAGATGCATATGCAATGTATGAAAATTGGGCAAGTGATGAGGAAGTTGTAAAATATCTTCGCTGGCCTGCACATCAAGATGTAACAATATCTCAAAAGGTATTATCACAATGGACTTCTCATTATCATGAACCTGATTATTATCAATGGGCAATTGAATTAAGAGAAAGTCATCAAATCATTGGAAGCATAAGTGTTGTAAGTAAAAATGAAGAAGTTGGTATGGTACATATTGGCTATTGTATTGGCAGAACATGGTGGCATCAGGGGTATACAAGTGAAGCGTTAGAACGGTTGATTACATTCTTTTTTGAGGATGTGCAAGTCAATCGTATTGAATCACAACATGATCCAAATAACCCGAATTCTGGTCGAGTCATGGCACATTGTGGAATGAAAAAAGAAGGAATCCATCGTCAAGCGGATATCAGCAATCAAGGTATCGTGGATGCATGTATGTATGCGATACTCGCAAGTGATGTAAGAAAATAAACTACCCCATGGCAAACCCGTGGGGTAGTAATTTTTGTTGTATTCTTTGAATTCATTATGTTTATCAATAATTAATCGTTTAGAATAGGTCCTTTTACAACTTCCATATCAATTTCTTTGTATGTTACATTTCCATGGCCATCACTGGCTTTAATGATGATTTTATGATTACCAAGATTCTTTGTGTTAATTTCTTGATTATCAGTTCTTTCATATGCCTTTTTGTAATCACGTTCTAAATCAGTATTTGAGAAGGTCACAATATATCCAGGATAAAAACGATTGAACTCTTTATTTTGAACAAGTGGAATTTTTTCTTTACTTTTCATATCATAAATATCAAGATCTTTTGTGATATCATAAGTCTTACCAGCTTCCACTTTGATTTTATCTTCACCTTTATAATTGATAATAGGAGCTTTTGTATCATCGATCAATAGCGTATAATTGTGTTCATACTTTTTATTTTTATACTCAACAGAAACATTTAAATCAATAATTCTTCCAACGTTATTTTCATCATAGGTGTAGTTAATCTTGCAATCTTCTTTTTTTACATCACTTCTGAAAGTATGATACATTTCGGTATCTGGAATAGCTTCACCCCATTCAAGAACGATTGCTCCATGTCCATCAATTCCACCGTTTAGTTCAAGGAATGTAACAGGGGATTGTGTTTCCTCTGTTTTGGCATTCTGACATCCACTTAACAATGCCATAAAACAAGGAATTAGTACAAAAATAGTTGTCTTTTTTAGCTTCTTCATAATAAAAACCCTCCTTTTTGTTTTATCATAGAGCCTCTATTTATAGACTTAATGAACTTTATGCTCATCGAGTAAGTCTTTAATTGATTAGTCGTAAGATGAGAATTTGTGTCTTTAATGAAGAAGCTAGTGAATGATTGAAAATATATATTAAATTATTCCAGTTTGCTTAATAAATTAAGCAAAAATGAAGTAATGAGAGTTATAAATTTAATTGTAATTGAATGCATAGCTTTGAATTTAAGCTTTATTTTATAAATAATGATTACTAAAAGTATTATGAAGAATGATGACAATTTTAGAAGTCATTTTAAACTATTTTTTGTAAACGTTTTCTAATATAATAATACCATATAAAGGTTGTTTGTCAATAGTGATAGAATGGCTAAAAATACTAATTATTTCGACTAATTAGATATGTTAATACTAAACAATTTAAAAAAAAGATGTTTCCGCCTATGGATTGATAAAAATGAATTTGACAAATAGGTAACTTGTTGCTATAATATGAGTAATAAGTTACCTAAAGGAGGCCTATATGGAATTAAAAGATTTGATTGAGAAGTTTTCTGACACAAAAGAAAACCAGCAAAAGGCAGTATTCAACACCATTTTTATCGCTGGGAATAAGCTTCAAACGATATTTGATCAGCATATACCAGATATATCTTTAAAACAATTTATGTTGTTATCCACAATACGTCATGCGGATAAACAAATGACATTTACACAATTGGGGGAGCTATTGGGATGCTCAAGACAGAATATAAAAAAAATCGCCAGTGTGTTAGAGAAAAAAGGTTATGTAAAAATTCAAACAAGTTCAGAAGATTCAAGGGCACAATGTATTTGTCCTACTGCTAAGGTACAGGACTTTTTTGAAAATACTTTCCATCAATATCAAAAGGAATTAAAGTTTCTGTTTGAAGTCTACACAGATGAGGAAATGGAGATGTTATTTCATTTGATGATGAAGCTGTATGATGGTATTGAACATTTGGAAAGTGCAGTTAGTAAAGATGAAGCATAAAGGAATTATTATAGTTGGATGTATTTGTTTATTGCTGATCATAGGTGGTGTATTTGCCATGAACCATATTGTAGATCAGGCGGATAGGCTTAGCATGAAAACACCTGATTTAGAAAAGATTGATGATGGAATTTATGAAGGGGAATATGGTATTGTGCCAGTTTCAGTGGTGGTTCAGGTATCTGTTCAAAATCATAAGATGGTAGATATTGCGATTGTAAAACATGAAAATGGTCTTGGAGGCAAGGCAGAAAAAGTTGTAAAGGATATTATAAAAACGCAATCTCTTGATGTAGATACCATATCTGGAGCAACAGTGAGTAGTAAATGTATCATGAAAGCGATCGAACAGGCGCTTGTTAAAGGAGAATAATATGAGCAATCAATTAGTAATATACAAATCAAAATATGGTGCGACAGAAAAATATGCCAAAATGTTGGCAGAATTATATGATTTTGATATGGTGAAAGTGAGCGATTTTCGTACATCTATGATACAGCATTATGATGTAATTGTATTAGCAGGCGCAGTCTATGCGAGTGGAATATCTGGATTACAGGTGCTTCAGAAAAATTATTCTGATATGGAAGATAAAATTGTGGCAATCTTTTGTGTAGGGGCTTCTCCATATGATGAAAAAGCAATCCTACAAATAAAGAATCATAATTTAAAAGGGGAATACAGCGATCTTCCATTATTTTATGGCAGAGGTGCATGGGATGAGGATAAGATGAGCTTTAAAGATCGTACCTTGTGTAAAATGTTAAAAAAGGTAGTAGCGAAAAAGGATCCTGCCACCTATGAACCTTGGGAAGAAGCACTGATATCCGCATTAGGAAAACAACATGATTGGACAGATGAGTGCTATTTAAAACCATTAATCGCTTATATTCAAACAAACAAAAAGTGAGGACACAACATCCTCACTTTTCTTCTACACATAAATCTTTCGGATCAATCAATTCACCAGTAGCTTCATTTACATAGGCGATTTTTACATTTGCTTCTTTATACTTTAAGCATTTATAGCTTTTATCTAAATGCTTGTCACCCCATATCAAGATGGCATTAAATACATCATCTAAATCTTCACTTTTTTCAGTTAAATCATACTGATAGCGTGGGGGGTGTTGTGAATATAAAGAACATTTCAATAAATCATCTTCACATAGATCTTTTAATCGTTTACTTAATAGATTTGTGGGGATACCTTCTAAAGCATCCTGCAGTTCTTTATATGTGTGATGGCCACATTTCACGGAATGTAAAATTAATAGTGTCCACTTATCACCAATCAGATTTAAACTCTGCGCAATATTACAAGGTAAATCATACTGTTTTTTCATGTTATCATCCCTTTTCGTTCATTATTCCCTAATGTTTTGTTTTATTTAAACATATATTTATTTAATTGCCAAGGTTTTATCTATAATCTGTTGCATAATATCACTTGTTAATTGTCCTTTTGCGATACCATATGGGATACCATCTCTTTTCACCATGATGGTAGTAGGATAGGAACTAATGCCAAATGCACTGCTTATAGCACCATCAGAGTCAAATAATACAGGCATTGTATAATTATTTTCTTTTAAGAAATCATATACACTTTGTTCACCATTTTTCTCACCAGGTGGATAAACAATGGTCAATACTACAACATCTTTACTATCTTTATACTTTTCATATAAAGCCTGAATGTGTGGCATTTCTGCCTGACATGGTGGACACCAGGTTGCCCAAAAATTCAGGAAAATCACTTTGCCACGATAATCCTTGAATGATATCTGGTTGCCATTTTGATCCTTTAATACATAATCAAGAGGTGGTACTTCTGTATTACCAGGCTCTTCATCTTTTTTCTCTGGTTCTTTTTTCTCTTCTGTATCTGTCTGTTTATCCGTTCTCACAGTTTCTTTTTGTGTTGTGGATGGAGATAGATAGCTGGTGATGGTATTCATTTTACCTGTAAACATCATGATTCCCATCAATATCAAAATGACTGCGCCAATTTTTACTGTATAGTTCATAATCTTTTTATGAGAGGAAAGCCATGATAATGCCTTATTGGTAAAGATACCAAGAATCAGAAATGGAATCGTTAAACCTAAAGCATAAATCAACATTAAACCATTACTGATCAGGAAGTTTTGAGAACTACCTGCCAGAATTAAAATGCTGGATAAGGCAGGACCAATACAAGGTGTCCATGCGAAACTAAACGTAAATCCCATGGCAAATGCCACAAAGATATTCATCGTTTTCTTTGGCTTCATACCTATTTTAAACGTTTTTTCTAGCGTCTTAAATTTAATGATGCCTAATTGATGGATACCTAAAAGAATAATTAAGATACCACCAATTCTTGCGAATAGTAGCATATGTGAAGAAAAGAAACTGCTAAAGACACTGATTCCAATATTCATCAAGAAAATAGCTATGAAGATACCGAATATAAAACAGATGGTAAACAGTAATACTTTTCTTTGGGGATGTGGTTCACTTCCACTGCTATGTCCAGCCAGATAACCCATATACACAGGTAACAGTGGTAGTACACAAGGCGAAAAGAAGGATAATAATCCTTCTGTAAATATAAGAAGTAAGCTAATATTGCTTAGTATGTCGTTAGGATTAACCATTACTTACCTTCTATAAAGTTCACTAATTTAGGATATGGCTGGTATCCTAAAACTGAATTTACAAGAATTCCTTTTTTGATAAGAAACAGATTTGGGATGGATTGTACCCCAAAACGTGCTGCAAGGTTTGGTTCTTTATCTACATCAACTTTCAAAACTGCCACTTTTCCAGCATATGCTTCTGCCAGCTTTTCAATTTCAGGTGCCAGCATCTTACAAGGGCCGCACCATGATGCATAGAAATCGATAAATACAACTTCATTCTTTTTTATAATTTCATTAAATTCAACTTCATTTGGATGTAATACATTTGACATAATATATGCCTCCTTTACTTATTATACATTTGAAAATAAATCGTTTAATGCTTCACTCATGGTTGGATGTGTGAAGATGTGATCACGTATTGCCTGATATGGAAGTTTTTGATCCATGGCAAGAGCCACAAAGTTGATCATTTCTTCTGATTCCGCACAGAACAATACACATCCTAACACTTGTTCAGTGTCTGCGTCAATCACAGCTTTTAATAAACCGTTTGGTTGTGAGATGACATTAGCACGAGGAATTGCGGCAGCAGGCATCTTTGCGATTTTGATGTTATGAGCAGCCTTTAAAGCTTCTTGTTCACTTAATCCTACACGGGAGAATGTTGGGGAAATAAATACAGAATAAGCAATGTTTCCACGATTTTCTGTTGTACGTTTTCCTTCACCAAATAAATGATCTTTTACAATACGATAATCATCTAATGAAATATAGGTAAACTGTAGACCACCTTTGACATCGCCCATCGCATAGATATGAGGAACATTTGTCTGTAGATGTTCATTCACGATTACATTGCCACGTGCATCTACTTTAACACCAGCCTGATCTAAAGCCAAAGCTTTTGTATTTGCATGTCTACCAGCAGCTAGTAAGACACCATCTACAGTTAAGCGATGATTATTTCCTGATGCATCTTTATAGGAAACAACAACCTGTTCGCCATCATTTTCAAATGCTTCTACACTGCTTAAGAATTCAAAAGCAACACCCTGAGATTCTAAAACTTTTTGAATCACATCAGCGATATCTTTATCCTCACGTTTTACCAATCGTTCCCCATGTTCAAACACAGTAACTTTACTGCCATATCTTGCGTACATACTGGAGAATTCTAAACCAATATATCCACCGCCGATGATCGCAAGGCGTTTTGGCAGCTCTGTCAGCTTCATCAATTCTGCGCTTGTATATACGTGTTTTGTATCATGAATACCTTTAATATTAGGAATATTTGGTTCTGATCCTGTGTTGATAAAAATCATTTCACCATATAAAACTTCATCCAGTTCTTCATTTTTAATATGTACTTCATGATCACTTACAAATTGTGCTGTAGCCGTATAAACATCAACATTTTCCAACTGATCTAATTTATCGAAGTTTTTCTTTCTCAGTTTTGTGACCAGTACTTCTTTATTTTCTACTGCTTTTGTATATCCGTTTTTATCTGCTTGTATAATCAATGATTTGGAAGGGATACAACCCTCATTGATGCAAGTACCACCATACATCTGGTTGCTTTTTTCTATCATTGCCACATGTTTTCCATGCTTTGCCATTTCAGCGGCCAGCGTTTTACTACCTTTTCCAAAACCAATCATGATTGCATCATATTTTTTCATATTGTTAAGCCTCCTTGCTTATGACACCCATACTATAACACTGTAAATATAATTTGTAAAGTATCTTGAAAAAATAAAGTTACTTTTTTTATTCTTTTGTTTATTGAAGCATATGTTTATGATAAACTTAAAGAAAAAGAGGAGGGGATTTCATGAAACTTACAGAGCTTTTAAAAGAACTCCAGACACAGGTGCCCATGTGCAGCAGTGAGGAATATGATGTGGATACCAGAAAAGCCTATATGAAAAAAACACGTACCTTCTTACATATCATAGAAGAAAGCGGCGTGCTAAAAGAATCAGAAATGAACACCTTAAAACGTATTCGTAATAAGATCAATGACATATGGATCAATTATTTATATGGAAGGGTGAATACGGCATCCTCCCAAATGCAAAATCTTCTACAATACCGTATCCATGATGATATTTATATGGATTATTTTCAAAATCCTGGATCTCAGCCAGCTATATTATATCGAGGAAGAATCAGTGAAAAACCACTCACAGATGTGAAATCTTTTTACCATATCCCGTTTAACCAACGCTATTTGATAGGCAATCAACGTTATAGCTTGTCAGGCATTCCTTGTTTATATCTTGCTTCTAGTATGGATTGTGTTTATGCAGAGCTTGGACAAAAAAAGAACGTTTGTTTATGTGAATGCAAATGTAAGAAAGATTTTCCATTATTTGATATGTCCATTGATTATGAATATATCTTGCATCATAAACGTACCAGAAAGGAAGTCATTGATTTTTTATATACGATGCCTTTAAAATATGCTTGTTCTATCAAGGCATTGGATAATGATGGCGCAAAGTTTAAGACAAATTACATCATTCCACAACTTATTACCGCAACACTTTATAATATGAATACGGATATCAAAGGGATTTGTTATGGCTCTATTGCAGGAAATGATTTATCATATCCCATGCGTTTAAATTATGTATATCTGCCTGTTTATATTCTGGGAAAAGATGTTTATGATATGGAATTAATGGGATGTTTTGATATGAAAATGAAGTAAAAAAGATTTATGTAGGCGTATACCCCATAAATCTTTTTCATTATGCTACTCACATATTTTATAAGAACGATAGCGTGGTATGATGAAACCACAACAAATCACAAACACGATGGCAGTAATTATATGAATAAAAATAGGTGTTAAATAGCATTGATGAAAAACTTCAATGATATTTGTGGATAAATATATACTACTAAAATCCATGTATTCTACAGGAAATAGACATTCTATACTACTTGGTAAAACAATAGGGGCAACAAAAATTAATAAACTTAATGCGAAAGACACAAAGCCTTTTTTGAAATATGTGGATAGGAATGCTGATACAAATCCAGCTGTAATACTACCACACAACAATAACATGGTGCCACCGATAAAGGTATCTTTGATGGTATAAGGGGATGGATAATTGTTTAAGAAATAGGTGCTTGCCTGCCAACTTCCTAATCCAGTTGTTATATAAACATAAAGTGTAAAGATGCTGGCATAGGCAGCCACAAAGCAAACACAGGATAATAGGAGTGCAATTAATTTCGCAATCACAGCTTTCTTTTTTCCCAATTGGCTGCTTTTTATGATATCTATAACATCCTGATCAGAATTAATACTTCGACTGGCTATAAATATAATCGCAAGAGCTAATCCAAAGCGAGTAGATGCCATCGTATTTAATAATATATTCCATCCTGTTGTATCATCATAATAGAAATTTGATATTGTATCCATCTTTTCTTTGAAGTAGGTAGTTTTTGTTTCTGATTTTAGAATACCATCAGGTATAAAGAAACTCATCTGTTTGTAATTGCCCTGTGCATCCATCATATCTTCACTTAGGTTTTGATTCCAAGGATGATCCATTAAGACAATATCATTTCTGATGATATCAGATAAAACCAAATAACGGGCAGTTGTTGTATAATCGAGCACATAGAATGGCTTTTTTCCAGTATCTGTTGCTCTGCCATCTAATTCATCTTTATATTTTATATTTTCAAATACTTCTGGTTGTTTTTCAAATTGTACTTTCCAATCCTTACCATATGTCTGTATCATCATAGCTTCATCAACATTTATAAGATAACTTTTTATCTTTTCGCTTTGATAATCTTTTTCAATCTTTTGTTTCCAGGCATCATCCATATAGCCTGCATATTCTTTTTGTATAGATTTACAATAAGCTTTTAACTCACTGGATGTGATTTTGCGCATATCATCGGTATATGCGATTGTATCTTGTACACCATCATTCATATAGGATATATTATCTGAAGTAGCTATATAGCCTAATCCTGTTATAAGAATGATTAATACAAGGGTAGATTTTTTAAGAAACAATTTTTTAAATTCATACCATATTAATGTTAACATAAGGCTTCCTCCTGAAAATGATATAGATATACATCATTTAAGGTAGGCTGTACCTTTGTGGCATCAGCATCAAAAGTTTCACTAATAAAACGAATATAACTTTCTTTTCCTACTTGTTTTTGGTTACAGATAACGCATGTTTTAGAAAGTTCGCTTAATTCCTTTATGGTGACTTTTTTCTCATAAACTTTACCTTCTAGCTGTAGTAACAGGTTTTCAGGGGTATCATAATCAATGAAGCTTCCTTCTTTCATAATCAATACTTTATGCGCAATATTTTCGATATCAGAAACAATGTGCGTAGAGAGTAATATGATTTTATTTTCACAGATATTCGATAACAGCATAGAAAACTGATTACGTTCTTTTGGGTCAAGACCCACTGTTGGTTCATCAAGGATTAAAATATCTGGATCATTTAACATAGCTTGAGCTATACCTAATCGTTGTTTCATACCACCAGACAAGGTTTTGATTTTTTTGTTTTTCTGATCAGTTAAATGCAATTCTTTCAACAGATGATCAATCCGTTGTTTGGTATAAGCAGGTTTTAATCCTTTTAAGGCACCCATATATTCTAAAAATTCATATACCTTAAAAGAAGGATAGGCACCAACATGCTGGGGAAGATATCCCACACATGAAAGATATTCTTCAATATTAGTATGGATGGGGTGGTTATTCCATAAAATATCACCTTGTGTTGGTTTTAAAACATCCACAAGCATGCGCATTAATGTTGTTTTTCCACTACCATTGGCCCCTAATAAACCAATGATACCAGGTTGTAAATTGACAGAAACATGATCTACCGCAATCTTTTGATGATATGTTTTTGTTAGTTTTTGTATTGTTAGTTCCATAATGTTCTCCTTTAAGCTTCTCGTGCTCGACTCTTGATTATACTGGCAATTGTACAAATAATAGAAATGGGAATCCATAAGTAACATGCAAATTGATAGAAATACATCATGTGATCACCTATGAGAATGAATGGTCCTGTTTCAAATAGTTGTGCAGGCATACTGGAAATCATAGGCGATAAATGCATGATACTAAAACCGAAGAATTCTGTCTGAAAAAATAGTGGTAAGAATAATAAGCAGAAGCCAATGGTGATGGATATATAATTGTTTTTAAATATGTTAGATATAAACATCGAAAAACATCCACAGCCTAAGCCACCAACGATGAGCATTCCAAGACCATATTGAAATTCTTCTTGAAAAGTAAATGGTGTCATGTGTTGAAGAAACGCAAGTGATATTGGATATTCGCTTAGGCCTTTGGTAATGGATATCCAAATAAAATAAATGGTATATGCAATCATTGGTAAAGATATGATTAATAGGAAGGAGCATAAAACTTTACTCAATCCTACCTTATATTTTCCAAGTGTACTTGCTTGAAGGATATCTGATGTTTGTTCCTGATATTCATGTGAAAATATGGGTGTAATCATGAACACGATATAGATGATATAAATCATAGAGAACATGTTTATACAATTACGCAGGGTATTCCAGGCATTGTAATTATCAAATGTAAAAGTCGTGCTGTTCATATCTTTCTGCATAAAAGTATAATTAGGATCAGATATTTGATTCCATTCCTGATCTAAAATCATTTGTTTTGTATTCAAAAGTAAAAACAGGCATTTTGAATCTTCATCATCCGGATGTACAAGTTCTCCATATTCATTTAATTCTAGTTTCGATACGATGTTATCATACCATTCTTGATCTACTTCACCTTTCATTGAAGTGAAATAGCTTTGTAATTTTGGACTAATATCTTTCGTATAAAAGGTTGCGTATAATAATGGGAATAAAATTAACAAGATAAGTAAAATTTTTTGAATAGGCGAGTAAAACATTTTTTTAAGTTCATATAACATAAGTTTCCACATAGTATACCTCAGCTTTCCTTTGGCTTTAGTTTCCATATATTTAACAACATACAGATGATAAAACTAAAGATGAAAATTGACTGTGATTGATAGAATATAAAATATTGATTTAAATAAATTAACACAAAGAACATGGTCATTCCCACATAAACAATCAAGATGCCTTGTATGGTTTCTAAATGATCTTTTAATTGTATGATACAAGTCGTGATGATCATGTAGGGAAGAAGTGATGTCGCAAAGATTTTGAATATGGATATATTTTGGTGTGTCAACGATAAAATCATCGCAATTAAACAAATAGAAATAAAGGTAGTGATAGATAAAACAAATAATTTATAGGCAATAATTTTTTCTATACGTATCGTACATACACGCTCTGTTTCCCACATATCGTTCATACGATTTCGTATGATTTCCACGGCAGATATCATGGAGAATAGTACACTTCCAATGATTAGAATGAAATATAGTTTTCCATAATCCTCAGATAATACCGAAAGACTCATGCTTAGTATGATAACTGTTAATATAGCCTGTAAGATAAATAGTTTTGGGAAATGATAATGCATGATTAATTTCATTTGACGAATGGTATTAGTTTCATGCTTTTGTATTGGAGCCTGTCTTAATATTTTTTTACTTTGTAAAATGGTTTCATTGATATCATCTTTTGGAATATCAACCATCATATAATCATCTAATATATCTTTTGTTTTCATGATCCTTCACCTTCCTTCCAATATTGTTCCACAAGTTTTAAGGCTGCTTGATAACGACTTTTCAAAGTTGATACAGGAAGCCCTGTAATCGTTGATATATCTTTAAATTTCAATTCCTGATAAAATCGGAAAATTAAGATATCCTGATGCTGACTTGGTAACTTTTTCAATATTTCTCTTACATCCTTGATCTTTTGTTTGCGATTGATGGTTTCCTGTACACTTTCTTTTTCATCTTTTAATTGATTAAAGTCAATTTCTTC
The DNA here is from genome assembly GCF_003434225.1 of Absiella sp. AM29-15. Classification (NCBI taxonomy): domain Bacteria; kingdom Bacillati; phylum Bacillota; class Erysipelotrichia; order Erysipelotrichales; family Erysipelotrichaceae; genus Amedibacterium; species Absiella sp. AM29-15. The sequence continues at coordinate 172,343 of NZ_QVFL01000001.1, read as the reverse complement.
ATCTGTATAAAACTTTCTTTTTCTTGTTTCATCATAAAATAGATGTAACGCTATGCGGTATAGATAATTCAGCAATTTTCCTTTTGGTTCATAGCTATGAATATTTTGAAAAAATTTATAAAAGGTTTCTTGTGTTAGTTCTTTTGCGATATCCTGATTGCCACAGCGTCGATAAAGGTAGGAATAGACGAAAGGGTAGTTTTCTTTCACAATGTGTTCTACTTCATTTTCATCGCCGGCTTGAAGTTTTCTTATGATTTCTTTCTCTTTCATACAATCCTCCCTTCATACATTTAACGTTTGTGTTTGAAAAAAGACGAAATATTTTTAATTTTTTTCTATAGGTAGCATTATATCATGTTGTTTTTGGTTTTTAATTGCTTTTTATCTTTAGAATATCAGCGATAATTCAATTAAAATCAGCGATAAATGACGATAAATCAGCGATAAGTAGTGATAAATCAGCGATAAACGACGATAAATCAGCGATAAATAGCGATAAATCAGCGATAAAATGCTTTATAATTTGAATTTAAGTGATATAATAACAATGGAGGTGATTTTATGTTGGATTTAGAAAATCTTAGAGAATCAGTCAATATTGAGGGGAAAAAAGCCTCTAATACATTACCAAAATCTATTTGGGAAACATATTCTGCTTTCTGTAATACGCTTGGAGGCTATATTATTTTAGGTGTTGAAGAGAATGAAAATGGACAGTTGATACCTACAGGTGTTGATAATGTTCAATCAATAATAAAAGATTTTTGGAGTATAATTAATAATGTACAAAAGATTAGTATGAATTTATTAACAGATGAAGATGTCATTATACAAAAATATAATGATAAAGATATTATAGTGATACATGTACCAATGGCTCCACGACAATATAAGCCAGTTTATATAAATAATAATTTATTATCAGGTACTTATCGTAGAGATGGTGATGGAGATTATCATTGTAGCAAGCTTGAAATTAGCAATATGTTGCGTGACCAAAGCGATAGAACACAAGATTTTAAAATTGTAGAAAATAGTTCGATAAGACAAATTGATAAAGAATCTCTTGCTTCTTATCGCGCAAGATTTGATAAAAGAATGAAAAATCATACTTGGTCAGAATTAGATGATGAAGAATTTTTATATAGAATAAATGGTATGGATCGAGATAAAAATGGTGATTTAAGATTGACAGAAGCTGGATTATTAATGTTTGGATATGAATATGAAATTGTTAAAAAATTCGCAGATTATATTTTAGATTATGAAGAAATCTTAGATGACTCTATCAGATGGACTAATAGAATAAAAAGTGATGATATGACTTGGAGTGGAAATATTTATGATTTCTTCTTTCGGATTATACCTTTGATAAACGAAGCATTTCCTGTAAAATTTGAATTGGATAAGTATGGCGAACGAATATCTGAATCAAAAGCAAGTATAGCAGTAAGAGAAGGTCTAATCAATTGCATATGTAACGCAAACTTTTATGATGCATATGGTGTAGTGATTAGAAGATATCCTAAAAAGATCATTTTTACAAATTCTGGTGTATTACGCGTTCCAGTTGAAAAAGTAATTAAAGGTGGATACTCAGACGCACGAAATAAAGCTATCATGAAAATGTTTTCTTTAATAGGGTATAGTGAACGTGCGGGAAGTGGTATACCACAAATTTATGCAGTTTGGAAAGAGAATGGATGGCCAGAACCAAAAATAATTCAAGAATTCAATCATGATAGAACAACTTTAGAATTGGAAATATTACCAGTTTTGAAGAAAACAGAAAAAGAAATGATTGAAAATCCATATATAGCTAAGATTTATGATTATATGTTGGCTCATGATAAAGTGAAAAGTAAAGATATTGCAGAACTGCTAAATGTTAAAGATGCGCGGGCTCGGCAGTTATTGAAGGAAATGGTAAACGAGGATATCGTTATAACAATAGGTGCTAATAGGAATAGAATGTACATGTTGAAAAAATAGTAGAAAAAGGAAGCATGCTTGATGATTTGATATGTAAATCAGGCATGCTTCCTCTTTTATCTTTCAAGTAAAAAGGCGATTTATGTTCTCTTAATTCTTTTATATAATAATCATTCAGTTTTTTATATGAATTTCTTTGCCTATAATCAAACATTTAGAGTCACTATGATGCCCTACAAGATTTGTTTTCGCAATCGGTAAGTTGGAATTATGAATAATCGGCTGAATCAGTTTTACGATATCAGAATGATTATTTTCCTCAAACTTTGTGAAAGTACCAAGTAATAGACCAGATATTTTATCAAATGCTCCCATCTGTTTCAGCTGATGGAAATAAGTAATCATCTGAGGTGCTTCACCACCAAAGCTTTCTAGAAACAAAACCTTATCTTGCAGATCAGGAAAATATGGCGTACCGGCAAGTTTTAAGAAGCATCGTATATTGCCACCAACAACAATTCCATTAATTTCACTTCCTTGATGGAATGTCCAGGGGATATCCATTAGATTGTCAGTTTCTTCTAGCATGGTAGAAAAGAAATCTTTCTGTTGATTAATCTTGTTTTCTTTTATCAAATTTTTTAATTGATACAAATAAGCAGACTGATTCGTCTTTGTATATATAGCATTGATTATCGTAGTTAAATCGCTGTATCCAAAAAAAGGTTTAGGATTTTCTTTGATTATATCAAAATCAAGGTAGCTTAATACTTCATTTGCCATATCCCCGCCTGATATATCAAAAATTGCTTTTATATCCTGATCCATATAGAAGTCCATAAGTGCCATCGCCTTTTGTTGACCAGTGCCACTGTATAAATCTTTTGTTTGGTAAATATATTGAGAAAATACTGGTTCTAGCTGATGGCGTTTCAGTATTTTTTCTAATTCATGAATGCTGCTTTTTGCTTGTATTGGTAATGCATTAGAGCATGCGACGATACCAATTTTATCATTTTCTTTTAACATGGATATCACCTCTTTATCTTTTATATTAATTGAAAATCAAAACTGTTATGCGTGTTTCTCATAATAGATATTTACAAAAAATAAAATTGCTAACTGTATAAACATAATGGCAGTAAAAGTAATAATCAAAGTAATATAAATAATTGAATGATATAAACTATAAAGTACAATGGATATTAAGCTTCCGGCAAGTAGTATATAATTTAAAATTCGCAAAGTGGTTTTATCAGTTTTCATCACAAGTAAAATATCTCGCTCATCCATGTTTCTTGAAGCCACTTCTATGCTTCCTTTTCTATTTGATGAATTATAAAAGCTAATTATTCCATATATAAAAGTTAATAGAAATGCTAAGATATAACGAGTTTCTTGGTTGTATAAAAAAGTGATAAGACAAACTATCGCAATTATTTCCATAATAATAGCAGTTACAAAATGTTTTTGATTTCTAATTTTCATATGATATCCTCCTGATTATACATAATCTCTCGATCTTCTATTCTTTTATTTTCTTCTAAACAACATAATTCCTCAACACTTGTATTGAAAACTTGTGCTAATCGATAAGCAAGCATAAGTGAAGGGCTGTATTGCTCTTTTTCAATAGAAATGATTGTTCTCGATGAAACATTAACGAGATCGGCTAATTGTTTTTGTGTCATTTTAGCGTTGATTCGCATTTCTTTGATTTTTGTTTTCATATCTATCCCCTTTCTTTTGATGTGAAGCTAGCTTCATGTTGAACTGCTTCTATATTACTTCTGAAAATCATTTTTGTCAACAAAAATATGAAGTACACTTCATGTTGCGAGAGTTGTTTCACATATGTTAATTTTTGTTGCTTGTGACATTTAAGAAAGATATATATAATAAATTCGAGAAAGAGGAGATAATAATGATGTTAAATGAAAATATAAAAGCAATAAGAAAACAAAGAGGTCTTTCACAAGAAGAATTAGCAATACGATTACATGTTGTAAGACAAACAGTGTCAAAATGGGAGAAAGGTTTATCCGTGCCTGATTCAGATATGCTAGTGAAAATAGCAGAAGTTTTGGAAGTATCCATTGGTGAATTATTAGGGCAAAGGATGTATGATGAAAAAGATAAAAATGAAATAACAGAGCAGTTGATTCGTATCAATGAACAATTTGCGATAAAAAATAGAAGGTCTAAATTGATATTGAAAATCATTATTGGAATATTGATTGGATTTCTTGTAGTAAATTTAATTTTGATGGTGGTTGGTATGATATCATTTAATTCGTATAATTCCAATACGCATGCGGAGGTGCAAGAGATAAAGGAATAATGAATAGTATCATAAAAAAGCTAAGATTTAGGATAATTTTAGCTTTTTTTCTATAATTTGATAACATTTTCAGAATCTTCATTATAAACATGATTATAAATCGCAATAAAAATTTATGAAAATAGTAGCAAGAATAGATATAATTAAAAAATAACTATATCATTTTTTGTTAATTCGCCCAACGAGATAGTCTATGCTAGTATGATAAAAATCAGCTAATTTCATTAAATAATCTATAGGAATCGTTCGATAACCTTTTTCATATCTTCGATAAACTTCACGCTGGATTTGTAACATATCTGCAATATCTTGTTGTGTTAGGTCATTATCAATTCTTAAATCTTCTATTCTTTTAAAATACAATAAAATCACCTCTTGACTAATGCTACCATTTGGAAGTATAATCATATTGAAAAAGCTACCATATGGTTGCATATAGTTTGTGATCATAAAGCTTAAATATACGAATGTATTCAGGGAAAAGGAGATTATAAGTATGAAAGATGTTTTATTTCAGCATAAGGGTGCACCAAAGAAAATGAGAATGGTTTATTTATTATTAAGTTTAGTATTATTGATTTTAGGTATCGTTTGTATAGGGATTGCATTAATGGTAAAGACAAGACAGGGATTTACTAGTACAGCAATTGGAAGTAGTCTGTATGTTAGTGGGCCGAGTGGAATAAGTAGTAGTCAAAAAATGATATTATTTGGAATTGGTTTCATAGCTATATTGTTTGCGGCAATACTATTTAGCTTTATAAATAAGAGAAAAACTTGGTATTTAAAAATTAATGATGAAAATTTAATGGGTAAAGGAATGTTAGTAAAACGAGGCATTGTAGATTTCACCTTATCATTTAATGATATTAAGGAGATTAATATTAAATCTGAAGGATTGAATCCGTCATTATCAATATTTACAAATGATGGAAAGAATTATATATGTTGGATTGATCAGCCAGAAAAGGCTAAAAAAATTATTGAATCAAAACTATAAAAAAATGATTTGTATTAACTATCAAGGGAATATAACTTAAGCTATTTATGCTTATAACTATACTATAAAGTTCTACTACTGAGAAAAAATGGTGCATATGAGGTGTAAAGACTTAATAAGTAAAAAAAGTTTTTAGTTCTTAATTAATAAATGAGTTAGAATAATGGTATGAAATATCTGAATTCTAACTTTTTTTCTAGAAGAGTTGGGGATAATTTATATCTTCTATTAAGAAAATAATGATACCTACTAAGTGTACGGATTTTATAAGTAAACACAAAAAGTAAAAAAGTTTTTGAAATCCTGGGTGCCTTAATGCTTCATATATGTTACAATTATTTCATGTGAAGGAGATGCATTTGTATGAGTCAATCAGAGCTGGATATTTTGGAAATCATTTCAAGTGTTGGGCAGGCAAGAAATTATTATATTGAAGCAATTCAGGAAGCAAAAAGCGGGAATTATGAAGCCTGCAACGAGCTGTTAAAAAAAGGAAATGAAATGTATGCGAAGGGGCATCGTATTCACCAGTTAATGGTACAAACAGAAGCAGGTGGAGAACGTGTAGAGTTAAATCTTTTACTTACACATGCACAAGACCAGTTGATGAGTGCAGAGGCATTTAAAATACTTTGTGATGAATTTGTGGATGTTTATCGTAAATTCGATGAAGTAAATAATCGTTTGGATATGCTACAGGGCTAAGTTTTTCTTAGTCCTTTCTTTTGGCTTCAATATCAGATATAATAAAGCGGAAAACGGGAGGAAAAGGATATGCAGAAAAAAATTTTCTTTTTTGATTATGATGGGACATTGGTACATAATACAACAAAACAAATTCCTGAAAGTGCCATGCGTGCATTACAGGAATTAAAAAAACAAGGACATATATTATTTGTGAATACCGGACGTACAAAAGGTATTGTGGATCCAGAAATCTATGACTGGCCTTTTGATGGCATGATTTTAGGTTGTGGAACCTATATTACCTATCATGATGAAATCTGGTTAGATGAAGCTGTGGATGAGAAAGACCATGAAACAATACAAAATATTATGAATAAATATCATAGTGAAGCATTTTATGAAGGTAAAGACTGCCTATACATAAGTGATCATATTCAACATAAAGATTTGATAAACATGATAACAAGATATAAAGAAAACGGGATAACTATATTACCGGATACTACAGAGCATAAATCGTTTAGTAAATTATTCGTTTGTATGCCAGATATATCTCAAAAAGAGGCATTTGTAGATGAAATGGGTGCTTATTTTACGTATATCAATCGAGGAATTGATCGCTGTGAGTTTGTGCCAAAAGGTTATTCCAAAGCGACAGGTATTCAATTTGTTTGTGAAAAGCTTGGTGTAGATAAAGAAGATTGTTTCGTATTTGGCGATAGTAATAATGATATGCCAATGTTTGAATATATTTCTAACAGTGTGTTGATTGGTGGAGAGAATCCAGAGTTATCAAAACATGTGATGTACACCAGCTGTGAGGCATTAGAAGATGGTGTGGAAAAAGCACTGATTGCGTTAGGGTTCATCAAACAGGAATGTGTCAAATGAATGAAATAGAAACGTTAAAGAAATATTTTGGATATGACGCCTTTCGAGAAGGACAAAAAGAGTTGATCACAAACATTCTGCAGGGAAAAGATGTATTGGGAATTATGCCAACAGGTGCAGGTAAATCTATCTGTTATCAGGTACCTGCGGCAATGATGGAAGGTATTACTTTGGTGATATCACCATTGATCTCCTTAATGAAAGATCAGGTTGGGACATTAAATGAAAACGGCATACGTGCAGCTTTTTTCAATAGCTCGTTAACATTTGCTCAATATCAGAAAGCGTTACAACTGGCAAAGCAATATACCTATAAAATCATTTATGTGGCACCAGAGCGATTACTAAATGATGAATTTTTAGCATTCGCAAAACAGATGAATATCGCCATGGTATGTGTAGATGAAGCACATTGTGTCAGTCAGTGGGGACAGGATTTCCGCCCACATTATCTTCAGATACAAAGCTTTTTAAAACAACTGCCAAAACGCCCAATTGTATCCGCCTTTACTGCCACAGCCACATCAGAGGTAAAAGCAGATATCATTCGGTTATTGGATATGAAACAGCCATTTGAAATTACAACAGGATTTGATCGAAAAAATCTTTACTTTGCGGTAGAAAAGCCAAAAGATAAGTATCAGGCATTGTTGTCTTATGTCAAAGAGAATAAAAATCAAAGTGGAATTGTTTATTGTCTAACAAGAAAAAGTGTAGAAGAAGTTTGCGAACGTTTAAACAAGGATGGCTTTCAGGCAACACGATATCATGCGGGATTAAGTGAATCAGAACGTTCCAAGAATCAGGATGATTTTCAATATGATCGTAAAACCATAATGGTGGCGACCAATGCTTTTGGTATGGGTATCGATAAATCAAATGTTCGTTACGTTATGCATTATCATATGCCGAAAAACATGGAAAGCTATTATCAGGAGGCAGGTCGTGCAGGACGTGATGGAGAACGTGCAGATTGTATCTTACTTTATGGCGCAAAGGATGTGCATACCAATTTGTTTTTAATTGAACAAAGTCATATGCAGGAAGATATGGATGAAGATATGCGTGCGAAACTTCAGGCAAAGGAAAAAGAGCGATTAAAATCTATGACGTTTTATTGTACGATTTCTGGATGTTTACGCCACTATATGTTGAAGTATTTTGGTGAACAAAGCGAAGGGTATTGTGGGAATTGTTCCAATTGTTTGAGTCAGTATGAGGAACAGGATATCAAACAGGATGCACTACAGGTTGTGGCGTGTATCAAAAGCAGTGGAGAACGTTTTGGGAGAACTATGATCACTGATATATTAAGAGGCAGTGCAAATGCGAAAATAAAAAGCTATCATCTGGATCATAATGAAAGCTATAGATCATTGAAAAAACATTCCAAAGCTTATATTTATCAAATGATGGATGATTTATTATATCAGGGGGTTCTGAAACAAAGTCAGGATGGATATGCAATCATAAGTGTGGGGGATGATTCTATACTACATCAAGATAGACCATATTTGATGAAAATTATGAAGGAACAAAAACACAGCATTACTAAGAAACAAGAAACAATTGTGGATCAGACTTTATTTGAAAGCTTGCGGGAATGTCGAATGGAATTAGCAAAGAAAGCACATGTGCCACCATATATCATTTTCTCTGATAAAACGCTTCATGATATGAGTGTGAAACAGCCCGTAAACAAGGAAGAAATGTTGATGGTCAGCGGCGTTGGGGAAGTGAAATATCAACGATATGGAAAGGCTTTTTTAGGAGTTATTCAACAATATAAAACCAAGCAGGTACCTTGATATGAAAACCTCAAAAGGCACCTGCTTTTTCATTTGTTTTTCTTTTTTATATATTCCTGAAGCCGCTCATTCATGACCTCTGCTTTTTTCTTATAATAATACTGCAATAAAAGGCTAACGGTAAGGAAGATTACCGCAATCATAAATAACAAGCTGCATATCATATAAAGATTGTCTGGTGAAAACCATTCAAAAAAGAAACCTGCACCTAATACAATCACATTGATATAAAGATAATGAATGCCTATTAATATATACAATTGTTTTTTACTCTTGCATTCTTTAGGATAAAGTACATTGCCAACACTGCATAAAATATCAGTAAAGATCAACTGCCATAAGATATTAGAATCAAGAACGGCATCCTTCCAAAATATTGTAATATATGTCGCAGAACCAATTAAAACCATGGTTGTGACACAGGCAAAGGTAAATAATATCTCTTTGATTTTTTCCATGATGACCTCCTATATTCCCAACAGCACTTTTAATGCCGCAACATATTGTCTGGATATCATAATTCTTTCCCCATTTAATAAGGTTGCCTCCAGCCGGCTTCCTAAAACAGGGGATAAATGCTGAATTTTACTAAGATTCAATATCACAGACTTTGATACACGAAAGTAATCCATTCCCTGATAAGTATCTTCTATTTCATACAGTTTTTGTTTAATTTCATACACATCTTTTTCTGTATATAGAAATACTTTATGATCCACGGATTCAAAATAATAAACATCCTGTGGTCGTATGCGGGCAATCTTTTCATTTGCTGTGCCAATTAATAATTCGTCTTTTGATTTTAGTTGATGGATCAGTTTCATAATCGAATCATCTAATGTATCGCAGCGAATAATAATTGTATCTTCTTCATCTTTTGATGCTTTCTCCTCAATGATGATTTTCATATGCTCCTCCTAACAATCAAAGCGACTACGTTTCTGTAGTAAATATGTGGATATGATTAATGCTATTATACCACAAAGGCATAAGCCAAAGATTGTTATGGTATTGGAAACTTGATGGTTCTGAATGTAAATGATGATACCCATGGCCTCTTGATAGCCTTGAAGTGCTGCATCTGGTAAACCATGGAAGGCTTGTTGAAGCGAAGAAGTGGTAAAGACATCTCGCAATAGCGCAGATTCATGAATAAATGGCATCGCTTTTAAAATATTTTGTACAAATTGTGGAAGTAAGCCCATTGGCAGATATATCCCACCCACAAAGCCAATCAAAGTACCTGCAAGAGTTGAGAAAGCTCCCCAGGCACGATCACTTTTTACCCATTGGGCAATTAATAGTACCAATGCACTAGATACCATGATATCAATTATTAAATAGAATAATACAGTGAACAAAGAAGATATGGTAAGAAAGGAGTAACCGCTGAAGGATACATAAAGGTAAGATAACAGCAGGATTAACAGGCTCATTAACATACTGCATATGATGGAAGATACAAGGTAAGAGCTGGTAATCATACTTCGGGATATTGGTGCTGTATACAGGCTTTCCAGTTTATGATCTTCTTTATCTTTCACATACATACCAATCATAGTGACAGGTATGGTAAAAGCATTCACACTTAGGATACCTGCGATCGTCCACATCACGATAATATGATTAGCATCAGCATCACTTATGGTACCATGTAGATGATTAATCAATTGTACCAGTTCGTTCTTGTTCATGTCACCTAAAAATACAAGCATTAAAAGAATTACGATAAAGACGGATAACAAAGAGAAAAGTACGGCAGAACGATCACGAAAATATAAGTATAAATTACGTTTTATTAATTGTTTAAATGCAAACATTTGTTTCACCTTCTTCCTTTAATGTTTTCCCTGTAACATGCAGAAACACATCATCCATGGTTCCTTGTAGTACCTCAAAGCCGTTGATATATGGTTTTACTTTATCCAGAATTTCTATGGCATCCTTTGTATGAGGAAGTGAGATCGTGATATGCTGGATATCTTTTTGACTTGGATATGGTAGTGTGGAAAGGATGGTTTCCAGTTGTTTGATTTGATGTGAATGCAAAACAAGTCTGTCTTTTGCATAGGTTTCCTTCAACTCATAAGGAGTGCCATACTCCATCAACAAGCCATGATCAATCAAGGCGATATGATCTGCCTGTGCGGCTTCTTCCATATAATGTGTGGTAAGAAAAACAGTCATGTTGGTATGTTTGCGCAAGGTATCAATACAGTGCCAAACGGATTGTCTGGTCGCAGGATCAAGACCGGTGGTTGGTTCATCCAAAAATAAAATCTTTGGAGAATGCATGAGCGCTCTTGCGATTTCACATCTTCTTTTCTGTCCACCTGACAACTTTTGAAATGGTCGATATAGAATTTCATCGAGCTTCAAAAGATCACTTACTTCCTGGAGGCGTACCTTTAGTTTATTTGAATCTTGTTCATAAAGAGATCCACGAATCATCAGGTTTTCCTTAATTGTTAAAGCATCGTCCAGACAATTCTGTTGTGATACTATGCCAATCCTTTTTCTGATTTCCTGATTATGTTTTCCTAGAGAATATCCACAGATATTCGCACTTCCACCACTTGGTGTAAACAGAGTACATAACATCTGGATCGTGGTTGATTTACCAGCTCCGTTGACACCTAAAAAACCAAATAATTCACCCTCTTCCACATGAAAACTTATATCCTGTACTGCATGTATTTTCCCATAATCTTTCTTTAAATGATTCACTTCCATAACGTTCATTATTTCTTCCTCCTTTATGTGACCTTACTTTACAACATGAAAAAAGCAGCTACAAGATGGCAGCTGCTAAGTGGGGTTGTGCAATATGCAAGTGGTATAAAACAGGGGGTAAGTTGCATTGTTAGCATAGAATAATGATGAAATAAAAACTCAGAAATACATATAGAATTATGGTATAATGAAAAAGCAAACGATGAATTTATTTGTTTAAGATGGAAGGAGATATTATGAAGCCAAAGCATCAGATATTATATGAAAAAATATTAAAAAAGATTCAGGATCGAGCATGGCCTGATGATAAACTGCCTTCTGAAAAAGAACTAATGGCGATTTATGATGTTTCAAGAGATACAGTTAGAAAAGCACTGCAGCATTTAAGTGAAGATGGTTTCATCATAAGGGCACAGGGTAAAGCTACTACTGTTTTGCGCAATAAAGATTTTGAATTTCCAGTGATGACACTAGATTCTTTTAAAGAACAACATGAAAAAGACAGTCAAACAGATATCAAGCTGTTAGAGAAAATCCAAGCAGGCAATGATATTGCGGAATGTCTACAAATACACCCGGATGAAGAAATCTATCATTTAATCAGAGTGCGTAGTATCAATGGAAAACGTATGATTTTAGATGAAGATTATTTCCCCATTTCATTAATTCCTGATTTAACAAAAGAAGATGCACAGCGTTCCGTCTATGATTATATTGAACAAAAACTAAATTTGAGCATTGGTTTCGCATCACGTAAATTAAGTGCCGCCAAGGCAGATGCACGGGATTATGAAATGCTGGATTTAGATGATTATAATACGGTTATCGTTTTGACAAGTTATGGATATCTACAAGATGGGCGATTATTTCAGTATAATGAATCACATCATCATCCAGAAGAATTTGAATATATGGATATCGCAAAAAGACGTTAGTTATGAACAAAGATTACATATTTATTGATCGCTGGAATATCACAAAAGCAGATTTCATTCCTTCAAATAATGGCGATACAGTTTTGATATCAGCGAAGTCATTTGGCCCATTAGAGGTTTATGAATGGGGCTTGGATAAAAATCAGGTACCATATAAACTTTATAACTGGCTGGAGGATGATTTCTTTGAAAATGATAATTATCGTGTGTCAATCACAAAAGATGAATTGATGAGTCGGATACAATACTTTATATCTATATTTGAAAGTAATGGGCGAATGGATTGGGTAGATTATTATAAAGAGATACTGGAAAAGCTAAATTGCATAATATAGATTGGTTTTATCATAAAAAAGCACGCAAGAGAACAGCGTGCTTTTATCATACGTAAAATGAAAATATTGCGAATATTATGTGAAAAATCATAAAAAAATAAAAATTAGAATTGGTGTTGACAAACATGTACGTACAAGATATAATGTAATCGCTTAAGATAACATGTACGTACAAGTAGAAAAGAGAGAGGTAAAAGATATGTCAGAATTTACAAAGGATGTCGCATCCTTAACAGAATACGTCGGAGGAAAAGAAAATATCGTTTCCGTAACACATTGTGCAACTCGTATGAGATTTGCGTTAAAAGATCAGTCAAAAGCTGATGTCAAAAAGATTGAAGCACTTGCTTCTGTCAAAGGAAGCTTTACACAAGGTGGACAGTTTCAGGTTATTATCGGCAACAAAGTATCCATCTTCTATGAAGAGTTCATTGCCTATACACATTTAAGTGAAGCCACAAAAGAAGAAGTAAAAGCGCAGGCAAAAAATAACATGAATCTTCTACAAAGAGCATTAGCAAACCTTGCGGAAATCTTTGCGCCAATCATTCCTGCCATTATTTGTGGAGGTTTGATCTTAGGTTTCCGTAACATTATTGATTCTATTAAGTTCTTTGAAGAAGGCACAAAAACATTAGTAGAAATATCACAATTCTGGAATGGTGTGGATTCATTTTTATGGCTGATTGGGGATGCCATCTTTAACTTTCTTCCAGTTGGTATCGTATGGTCTATCTGTAAAAAAATGCACGTTGATCAAATGCTTGGAATCATTGTTGGTATCACGATTGTATCACCACAATTATTAAGCGCAGGGGCATTGATGTCTACTGCCGCAGAAGATGTACCTTATTGGGATTTTGGATTTACAACTGTACGAATGGTGGGATACCAGTCACAAGTTATCCCTGCAATTTTAATAGGATTTGCGTTTGTGTATATCTATCGATTCTTTAAGAAACATGCACCAGATGCAATTTCTATGATTATCGTACCGTTCTGTTCAGTCGTACCAACTGTATTAATAGCGCATGTAGTATTAGGACCAGTTGGCTGGGCAATTGGTAACTTTATGTGTGATGTCATTATGGCTGGTTTCAATAGTTCATTTGGATGGTTATTTGGCGGTATTTATGGAATGTTGTATCCATTATTAGTTATTACAGGTATGCATCACGCAATGCTTCCTATTGATATTCAGATTGCCGCAAGTGGTCAGGGATTATTCACATTCCCAATCGTTGCTTTATGTAATATTGCACAGGCAACTGCCGTATTTGCATTCGCATATATCCATAAGAAAAACAAAGCCGTACAAGAAATCGCAGTGCCTGCATATATTTCTGGTTATCTGGGAGTCACAGAACCAGCAATGTTTGGGGTTAATTTAAAATACTTCTATCCATTTGTAGGTGCCATTATTGGCTCAGGTATTACTGGTTTAATCGCCATGAGTTTAGGTGTATTGGCAAACGGTGTTGGAGTTGGTGGCTTGCCTGCAATCCTTTCTATGCAGCCAACCAGTATGTTATATTTTGGTATTCTGATGATTGTAGATGTAATTGTTGTGTTTATCGTAACATGTATATTATCAAAAACAGCATTTGCCAGAAAGTATGAAGATGAAAACAAATAAATTAGAAAAAGACTGGTGGAAAAAAGCAGTTGTCTATCAGATTTATCCACGCAGTTTCCAAGATAGTAATGATGATGGCATTGGGGATATTCAAGGGATTATTTCACGCTTACCTTATATTAAAAAGTTAGGCACTGATGTTATCTGGCTGTGCCCGGTCTATGCATCACCTAACGATGATAATGGATATGATATATCAGATTATTGCGATATCATGAAAGAATTTGGTACCATGCAGGATATGGATGAATTATTAGAAAAGGCAAATGCAATGGATATCAAAATCATTATGGATCTGGTCGTAAATCATACCAGTGATGAACATATATGGTTCAAAGAAGCAAAGAAGTCCAAAGATAATCCATATCACGATTATTATATCTGGGTAGATGGCGAGGAAGGCGTACTGCCTAATGATTTAAAGAGTGATTTTGGAGGAAGCGCATGGGAATATGTGCCAGCATGTGGGCAATATTATCTACATTTCTTTAGTAAGAAACAGCCGGATTTAAACTGGAAAAATCCAAAGATGCGAAAGGAAATCTATGCGATGATGAACAACTGGATTGATAAAGGAATCAGTGGTTTCCGCATGGATATGATTGAATTAATTGGAAAAGAGCCAATGCAGATGATTCGTGAAAACGGGCCTAAATTACATACTTATATCAAAGAAATGAATGCGGCAACCTTTGGGAAAGCAAATCTGTTAACGGTGGGAGAAGCTTGGCGTGCAGATATAGAAAAAGCACAACAGTACAGCAATCCTGATGGCAGTGAATTGAGTATGGTATTTCAATTTGAACATATGAAATTAGATAAGCAGCCAAAGACACCAAAATGGGATGTAACGGGTTTACGTTTTCAAGAATTAAAAGAGGTACTTAGCAAGTGGCAGTATGGGCTAGAAGGAACTGGATGGAATTCATTATTCTGGAATAATCATGATTTACCAAGAATTGTATCACGCTGGGGAAATGATGGAAAATATCGTGTAGAAAGCGCAAAAATGCTGGCAATGGTATTGCATGGGATGAAAGGCACTCCATATATTTATCAGGGTGAAGAAATCGGTATGACCAATATTGCGTTATCGGATATTAAGGATTATCGTGATATTGAAACATTGAATATGTATAAAGAGCGTTTAGAAGAAGGATATACACAAGAGGAAATCATACACTCTATTCATTTAATGGGTAGAGATAATGCAAGAACCCCAATGCAATGGAGTGATTGTGAATATGCTGGCTTTTCTAAACATGAACCATGGTTGTGTGTGAATCCAAATTTCCATGAAATAAATGTAGATCAGGCATTAAAGGATAAGCATTCTATATTTTATACATATCAAAAATTAATCCAGATGCGTAAAGAAATGGAAATATTTTCACAGGGAGATTATCATTTATTGGATACTAGTGATCAAATCTTTGCATATGAGCGAAACTGGAATAATCAAAAGCTCGTGGTGATTGCGAATTTCTTTGAGAAACCTTGTGCATTTCCAGATATGGATATAGAAGGAATGCAGGTGTTATTACATAATTATGAGGCGATGGATGGTAAGCAGTTAAGGGCTTATGAAGCTATGATATTATATAAAAAATAAATTAAAACGGTATGATTTAGAAAATAGAATCATACCGTTTTTTCATCCACATACAGAAGGCAGATGATGATTAATGTGTTTTACGATTTGTGTAAGATCTTCTGTACTTAGTACAGAGCTGATATATATGATATCACAACAATCAGAAGTGTATTCTCGGGATGTTGATAAAATAAAATCTATTGTGGAATTGATATTTAATGTGGATATTTGATAGAGCGGATAAATGCCAATAATGTTTAAAAGCTGGCTGAAATATAATTGAAGTTTAGATTCTAATAGTTCAGTCATACTTGTGCTTTGATTTGTAAGAATGATAACATTGAATTTTTCAATATTATTGTCTAAAATAACAGAAATACGAGCTGTTAATGAATTTAATTCACTTAATGATAAAGGAAGCTGTGTATATTTTTCTATAATGGGATTCATAAGACAGGCAATTTCATAAGCATAAGGATGACTTACTTTAATATCATTATTATTGAAATTTTCAGCATGTGTTGTTTGATGATAATAAATCATTGTATTGATATGCTCTGTTAGCTTTTTCTGAGGATTTAAATCTAAATGAAATTTCTTTAATACTTCTGCATAAAATTCTTGTGTGACCATATCAGGTTTATCATTTGATGTATTTAGTTTATCATCGAGAGAATACGTTCTTTTCTTGCTTAATAATTGATTTAAATACATACGATCATTTTCTGATAAAGACATATTTAATTGAATTTCTATTTCATGAAATGGAAACATATCAGGGCCAGTATGAATATGTTCTAAAGAATGAAGATACTTTTTTTCTTGTATTCTATGTGAAACAATAATTAATTCATAAATGGTAATCATTAAACTTTTATTTGTAAGCATTATTTTTTGGCGGGAATAATATTCCTTCAAAGTTTCATAAAGCGTATTTAAGCAGTGATAGATATCATATTTTTGTTGAATATATCGATTGATAAAAGAACCTTCCAATTCATAAAATAAAAGGATTATAGAAGAAAATAAATTTCTTTTATAAAATTCTGAACCAGTAAGCAACAAACCTTTTTTTAATGAAATATTTAAAGTTAAACCTTTTGATGCAGAAATGATATCTTCAATGTTTTTTATTGTGTTTGAGATTGTTGTTTTTGAAACATAAAATAAATCCGCTAATAACCCCATACTAACATAATCTTCATCATGCTCTAAAAGATAAAAGCAAGTAGCAATTTCTCTTTGACTTTGATTGGCTGGAATTAAGTCATCTTTTTGCATATGTATATAAGATGAAATCGTATGCTTATCAGATTCATTAATCCAGTATCCTTTACTGGAACTGGAATTGATTTTTACGCTTTGTTTTTTTAATATATCATTGATATAAAAAATATCCTGGCGTAATGTTCTTGTAGTTGATCCCAAATAACTTGCTATTTCATTACCATGCATAGGGGAGTAATGATTTAACAATAATTGTATTAATTTTCTTTGACGATTGTTCATTTGCATAAGGGTACCTCTATTTTAGAATTTTTAAGTATTAACTTTTATGCCTAAATAAGCGGAAATTCATTGAATGGACTGTTTTTATTATACCATTTATACTGTAATCAGGAAATAAAAACCATTAGGAGGTATGAAATATGAGAGATTTTCCACAAGATTTTTTATGGGGCGGTGCTACAGCTGCATGCCAATGTGAAGGTGCATGGAAAGAAGGAGGAAAAGGTTTATCACTAGGTGATATGAAACCATATCGTCCACATTTAAAACGTACAGA
The DNA here is from genome assembly GCF_003434225.1 of Absiella sp. AM29-15. Classification (NCBI taxonomy): domain Bacteria; kingdom Bacillati; phylum Bacillota; class Erysipelotrichia; order Erysipelotrichales; family Erysipelotrichaceae; genus Amedibacterium; species Absiella sp. AM29-15. The sequence goes on along the minus strand of NZ_QVFL01000001.1, from coordinate 154,662 downwards.
TTTACATGAACAAAGAACTGTAAGCTTAGATATGCTGAAAGAAGCTCATGCAGAAAAAGGTACAGGATTATATCCAAAAAGATATGGTATTGACTTTTATCACAGATATAAAGAAGATATTAAATTATTTGCAGAACTTGGATTAAAAAGTTTCAGAATGTCAATTTCATGGCCTAGAATTTATCCAACTGGTATTGAAGAAGAACCAAACGAAGAAGGCTTAAAATTCTATGATGATGTATTTACAGAATTAGAAAAATATGGAATAGAACCAATGGTGACGATGAATCATTATGATACACCATTATATCTAATTGAAAATAAAGATGGCTGGAAAACACCTGAAATATTAAAATATTGGGAACGTTATGTGCGTACAATATTAACCAGATATAAAGGTCGTGTAAAATATTGGCTGCCATTTAATGAAATTAATGCCACAATCTTTATTCCTTATATGGGAGCAGGATTGTTACCAGATGTAGAAAAAGAAAATTTCAAACAAAGTTGTTATCAATGTGTGCATTATCAATTAGTAGCGAATGCCATTGCTAAAAAATGTGCAAAAGAGATTGACCCAAGTGCTGAAATTGGTTGTATGATTGCTAGATTTACTACGTATCCAGCTACATGTAAACCAGAAGATGTTATGCAGGTAGTATTAGATGAAAATTATGAAAACTATTACTATACAGATACGCTTATGTTAGGAGAAATTCCTGCATATATGGATCGTTTCTATGAAGAAAACAACTTAGATATTAAGATTACAGAAGAAGAAAAACAAATTTTAAGAGAAAATACTTGTGATTGGGTTGCATACAGTTATTATATGTCTTTGGTTACAAGTGCAAATACAGATGAATTAGAGAAAACAAATTCTAATTTGATTATTGCAGGTAAAAATCCATATTTAGAAGCTAGTGAATGGGGATGGCAAAAGGATCCAATTGGATTACGCTATTCATTAAACCAAATGTGGGATCGTTATCATAAACCAATTTTTATTCTTGAAAATGGCTTAGGTGCTGTAGATACTTTGGAAGAAGATAACACAATTAAAGATACATATCGTATTGATTATTTAAAATCTCATATTGAGCAAATGAGAGAAGCGGTAAAAGATGGTGTAGGAATTAAGGGATATTATATATGGGGAATTATTGATATAATTTCATCAGGTACACATGAAATGAGTAAACGTTATGGTGTGATTTATGTAGATCAAGATGATTTTGGTAATGGAACTTTAGCACGTTATAAAAAAGATTCTTTTGCATGGTATAAAAAATGTATAGAATCTAATGGAAAAGATCTAGAGTAATCTATTGGAGGAGAAAGTATGAATACTCATAAACAATTAGCAGAACAGATTTTAAAAGAAGTCGGAGGGAAAGAAAATATCGCCAATTTCTTGCATTGTGCTACAAGACTTCGTTTTAATTTGAAAGATTTTGATAAAGCGAATAAAGATAATATTCAGCAATTAGACGGAGTTTGGGGAGTTAATATAAACAGTGGACAGTTACAAGTAATTATTGGGCAGACAGTAACTGAAGTATATGATGAAATTTGCAAACTTGCAGATTTAGAAAAAAGTGAAGCAATTGATGAAAATTTAGATGAAGAACCAAAGAAAAAGCGGTTTTCAATGAATGCAGTCTTTGATGTTTTATCTAGTTGCTTTAATCCTTTAATTCCAGCCTTTGCTGGTGCCGGTGTTATGAAAGGATTATTAACACTTTTCACAACTTATGGCTTTATGAGCAATGAGTCAGGATTATATCTTTTACTAAATGCTGCAAGTGATGCAACATTCTACTTCTTACCATTTTTGTTAGCAGTGACAGCTGCAAAGAAATTCAAAACGGATACAACTTTAGCTGTAGTATTAGCTGGTATGTATATGTATCCATCAATTTTAGGTGCTGCAGGTACAACTATTAAAATTTTAGGAATTGATGTTACATTAATAAAATATTCTTCAACGGTTATACCAATTTTGTTATCTGTATGGATTATGAGTTATGTATATAGTTTTATCTATAAACATACAGTATCTTACTTAAGAGTTGTGGTAGTTCCAATTATCACATTAGTAATTATGGCACCATTAAGTATTATGTTGTTTGGCCCATTAGGATACTATGCAGGTATAGGTGTAGGGGAATGCTTTAAATGGCTGTTTGGTGTTGCACCATGGCTTGGTGGATTAATTGATGGAGCAACTAGACCATTTGTTATTTTAACAGGTATGCATATGGCAATGACACCAATTAAGTTAAGTAATTTCAGTACACTTGGTTACGATATGTTATCTCCAGTAGATTGTGTAGCGACAATGGCTGCTGCGGGTATGTGTTTTGGCGTATTCTTAAAAGCAAGAAAAGCTGAAAATAAATCTTCTACATTCTCTGCATTCATTTCAGCATTTATTGGAATTACAGAACCAGCATTATACGGTGTAGCATTTAGATTTAAAAAACCTTTACTTGCTTGTATTATCGGTGGTGGAGTATCAGGCGCATTTGTAGCGATGATGAATGCAAAAGCAATTACATATGCAATGCCCGCAATCATTTCTTTACCAGCTTATACAGGATCAATTCCGATTATGCTTATCGGATTATTGATTTCATTTGTAATATCAGCAGTATGTGCTTATATTTTCGGATTAGATGAAAGTTTGGAAAAAGATAAAAAAGCAATAGAGGCGGAAAAGAAAGCAATAAAAATTAAATAAATATGAAGAAGGGTATCGTATGTTATACCCTTTTTATACGATTGTAAAAATTTCTAAAAAACGTTTTTAAAAATGAAATATAGGGTAATAAAATGATATAGAGCGAAAGCTCTCCTTTCTTTATAAATTATATCCAAATATTTTCTAAACACTGTCTGGAAAATTCGGTAATGGAATACTTTCATGGACACATTATCAAGTCCCTATACAAGTGAACGATTCTAATGCAAGAAACGGGTATGAAAAAGAAGCTTTAAAATAGCCAGTAGTATTTCTGATGATTGTTATAGAAGGAAACTTAGTATTGTAAAAGATGAAATTGATTCTTTTGGTAATCTAATATTCCTTCTTTTTTCATTTGGCTGAGCACATAAGATAATGCACTGCGGTCTACACATAAATAATCCGCAAGTTGTTGACGATTCAGTGGAATCGTGATGATGTTTTGCTGTTGAAGCTGTTTTTGCTGGTATAAATAAGTTAATAATTTTTCTTTTGTACTTCTTTGTGATATGACATCAATTCGCCTCGTTAGATAAAGGTTTTTATTTGATAAAATCATCATGAGATTTTTTAAAATGATTTGATATTCATCAGATTTTTGAGGTAGTGCCAACAGCTGTTTAATAGGCAGCCATAAGATATGACAATCTTGTTCTGCATAAATATCAACTTGAAGTTTTTGACTACTAAAAGCAAAGGATTCTCCAAATAAATCATATGTAGAGAAATGTCCCAATATTGTGATATTTCCCAGGTAATCATGCTTGATAATTTGCACAACACCATCAAGAACGATACCAATATGATTTAATTCATCCCCATAAGTATAAAGATAACTGCCTTCTTTGTACGTTTTTTCAAAAGCCTGTGCATCATTTAATAGCTGCGTAAAAATAGATGTATCTATCCCTTGAAATAATCGACAACTTTTTCGTAATTGATCATTCATCATCATTCCTCCATATAGTTTTAGTTTAGACTTCATTCGTTGTTTTTACAACATACATGCCCAAAAGAATTTCATATAATCATCATGTAAATTGGAGGATGATACAATGGAAAGAAAAATTATTAAAATAGATCAGGAAAAATGTAATGGTTGTGGTTTGTGTGTAGATGCATGTCATGAAGGTGCAATTGCTTTGGTTAATGGAAAAGCGACATTGATGCATGAACATTATTGTGATGGATTAGGTGATTGTTTACCATCATGTCCTGTCAATGCGATATCTTTTGAGGTAAGAGAAGCACCCGCATATGATCATGCGGCAGTTATGGCAGCACAAAAAGCAAAAACAGGAAGCGGTTGTCCTGGATCACAGATGAAAACCATGCAGCCGGGTATTGGTGTTGTGGCAAATGTGGAATCACAACTGCGCCAATGGCCAGTACAAATTAAGCTGGTACCAGTGAATGCACCTTTCTTTCATCAAGCAGATATTTTAATTGCGGCAGATTGTACAGCTTATGCTTATGGAAATTTCCATCAAAAGTTTATGAAAAATAAAGTGACGTTGATTGGATGTACGAAATTAGATCAAGTACAATATGCGGATAAATTCACAGAGATTTTTACATACAATGATATTCGCAGCATCACAGTTGTACGTATGGAAGTGCCTTGTTGTGGCGGTATGGAATATGCTGTAGAAACAGCAATCAAAAACAGTGGGAAACAGATTCCGTTGGAAGTTGTTGTGATAAGTAATGATGGCAGGATTTTGTAAAAGATGCTTTTTATAAAGTATACTATGGAAATGTTATGGAAAAATGATAAGTATACTTATAGAAAGTAGTCGAGTTTTGATAAGTATACTTTAATTAAGTGTTCAAAAAAGAAAATGACAGTAAACAAAAGATGCTTACTGTCATTTTTTCTACTTATCAAAAGCAGGATTATATTGATAATAGTTACAACTATCCAATTGACTTTGAACATAATCCAAAGCCTCTCCAAATCGCTGGAAATGGACAATTTCTCGTTCTCTTAGAAAGGTTAAAGGCTGAATGATATCAGGATCATTTGTTGCACGTAATAGATTATCATACGTGACTCTGGCTTTCTGTTCTGCAGCCATATCTTCTACTAAATCTGCGATTGGATCGCCTTTTGATTGAAAATAAGATGACGTAAATGGTGCACCGCTTGCAGCTTGTGGCCATACACCAGTCGTATGATCAACGTAGTAAACATCAAAACCACTGGCTTTAATTTCTTCCATGGATAGATTTCTTGTTAATTGATAAACGATAGCCGCAACCATCTCAAGGTGTGCAAGTTCTTCCGTGCCAATATCCGTCAACATGGCACGAACACGATCATAAGGCATTGCATAACGTTGATTTAAATAACGCATAGATGCACTTAATTCACCATCAGGACCACCTACCTGTGATATTACGATTTTCGCAAAACTAGGATCAGGGTTTTTAATATTCACAGGAAACTGTAATTTCTTTTCATACGTCCACATATCTTAAGCCTCACTTTCCCAAGGCCATGGCCCATCAATATATTGCCAGGTATTTGCGTTATTATCCCTGTTTGTTAATGGTCCAAAGCACTCTTGATAATCACATGCCGCCTGTGTTCTAAACTGTTGGAATTTTTTGTAATACTGTAAAGCATTCTCATCATCTGGATGTGAATTTAAAAATAAAGCAGCCTCCTGTAACGCAAAATCAATCATTTGTAATCTTCGTAACTGTTCCACTCTGTTCATATACATCACCTTCCCTGTGGACAAAATGGTTTATCCAGGTCATAAAAAATTGTACCTTTCATAAAACCATCTTCTATACGCATAGGGTTTGTCCACTCTTGCATAGGAACATAGGTCATACCGACTGTGAATCTTGGTGAATTTTGATTACATGTATGATTGTCATTTCTACATGTATTCATATCATAATTATTCACAATATCCCTCTTTTCTTTGAGCTTTATGCTCATGGTATCTTATGAGAAGGGAGGGTGCTGAGCTTAGGCCGATATGAAAAGGATGTGAAAAAAGGTGAAAAATAGTGTGTGATAAAGTATTTATGTAGTTTATCATCTTATACCGATTTTATCCCATATCTTATGACAAACTATTGTGAAAGACAGTACCACTTTATGCAATATTCTGTATATAAAAACAACGCTGAAATATCTACATAGCGTTGTTTTTTTGTGGCGCAGGTAACATGTGAATAAAAGGAAGTATAATTTTTATAATGTTATATAATGAGGTATAATGTCTTCATAAGAGCCATTCTTCATCAAAAAACCATTTGGAATAACGCCTAGTTGTGTAAATCCAAGTTTACGATATAGCTGTAATGCAGGCGTGTTTGTTTTCACAACAGCATTGAATTGTAAAATACGGTACTGTAAATCTTTTGCGGTTTTCATACAATGTAATACCAATGCTTCACCGATATGATATCCGCGAACATCTTTTTTTACCGCATAGCTTGCATTACAAATATGACCACATCGACCAACATTATTTGGATGCAGGATATACAAACCGACGATTTGCTTTGTATCTTCATCATATGCAATTCCAGTAAATGATTGAGATGCAAAGAAGTCAATACCACTCTTTATATCTAATGGCTCTATCTGAGGAAAAGCAACACCATCTATTACAATATCATTCCATATAGCAATTGCTTCCTCTATATCTTCTTTTTGAAACTTACGAATATCTAATTTCATTCTATCATCCTTCCTATAAAAATTTCGTTAACATCATAGCATAGGCATTTTATAAATTCTACAAAAAAATAAAATAAAAGGTTGATATGAGGTTAAAATGACACTATAATATAGACAACAAATAAATATGAAGTCAAAATGACATCATGATTGGAGGAGAGCTATGAGAGATAAAGAATTAAGAAATGCAAAAGGTCAAAATGAACAAGAGTTTTTAGAAGCATACAAACCTGGCAATTATGAGCGCCCATCTGTCACTGTCGATATTCTGATATTTTCATTAATTGATAAAAAGGCTGAAACCAAGCGCACGGTATCGCAAAAAGAACTTCGCGTATTATTGATTAAACGAAAAGATCATCCTTTCATGCATTGCTGGGCAATTCCGGGTGGATTTGTGAATATGGATGAAAATCTTGAAACTGCCGCATATCGTGAATTAAAAGAAGAAACGAATGTAGAAGATGTATATCTGGAACAGCTATATACGTTTGGAAATGTTGGCAGAGATCCAAGAATGCGTGTGATCTCAACGGCATATCTTGCCTTAACATCGCAAGAAGATATTGAACCGGTAGCCGGAGATGATGCAAAAGAAGCCAAGTGGTTTATCGTACAAAATGGGGAACAATACTTAAAACTTGTATCAGAAGATGGTAAAGATGTGATCTGTTACGATAAAACAACCAAAAAAGATAGTTTAAAAGATGGCAGTGCACTTGCATTTGATCATTTGGATATCCTGTTAATGGGACTTGACCGATTGAAAAATAAAGTAGATTACACCGATGTTGCTTTCTCATTATTGCCAGAGTTGTTTACCATTACAGAAGCTAGAAACGTGTATGAAATCTTACTTGGTAAACAAATTGATAAAGCGAATTTCAGACGTGAAATCAAGAAAAAAGTAATAGAAACTGATCAATATGCGGATGATTATAAGAAATCACAATTATATCGATTTAATCCTTGTTGGAGCAACAAGAAGAAAGGAAAATAAGATGAAAACAAATTTAAATAACATGAACCCAATATTATTCGTTGTGGATATGGTCAATGGTTTTTGTAAAGAAGGAGCTATGGCTGATCAAAGCATCATGCACATTGTAAAACCAATTCAGGAGCTTTGTGAAAAAATAAAACCTGAAAACCGCTATTTTATCGCAGATACACATGGAGTTAACGATATAGAATTCACAGCTTTCCCTCAACACTGTGTAAAAGGTGAAGTAGAAAGTGAAGTCATTGATGAATTAAAACCATATATCCAAACACCTATCATTGAGAAAAATTCTACTAATGCTTTTCATGCGATGAAAGATCATCCAGCTTTGAAAGATAGCGAAACAGATGCATATATTATCACAGGATGCTGTAGTGATATCTGTGTTCTCCAGTTTGCATTAACATTGAAAACATATCTGAACGCACAGAATATAGATAAAAAAGTAATCGTACCAAAGAACGCCATAGAAACCTATAATGCACCAGGACATGACGCCAAACAAATGAATGAAGTATCATATAACTTAATGAAAGCAGCTGGAATTATCGTAGTAGATGAATTAAATTAATATAAATATAAAAAAGAAAACGAGGACAAAATTATGATCAATAATCAAAGAAATCTATCTATGCTGATGGACTCTTATGAATTAACCATGGCATATGCATACTTTAAAAAAGGAATGAAAGATAAAGAAGCAGTATTTGATTGTTTCTACCGCATGAATCCTGATAAAGGCGGATATTGTATTGCAGCCGGTCTGGAGCAGTTGGTTGATTATATCTTGAATATGCATTTTTCAGAAGATGATATCACATTCTTTCGTAATAAATATCATTTTGATGAAGATTTTCTGGATTATCTAAAAGACTTTGCATTTCGTGGAACCATCTATGCTGTAAAAGAAGGTACCATTGTATATCCTAATACACCCATCGTTACTGTAAAAGCAAATATCATTGAAGCACAGCTTATTGAAACAATGTTGTTACTGACTGTCAATCACCAAACACTGATTGCCACAAAAGCTTCAAGAATCGTACGTGCGGCGAAGGGCAGAACCATTATGGAATTTGGCGCAAGACGTGCACACAGTTATGATGCCGCAATTATTGGCGCAAGAGCTGCATATATTGGAGGCGTAGATGCTACTGCAACTGTTGCCGCAGAACAGGATTACAAGGTACCTGCCACTGGAACCATCGCACATTCTTTTATTCAGGCCTTCGATAATGAATATGAAGCATTTGAAGCTTTTGCACAGGTATATCCTGATAATTGTCATTTATTAATTGATACCTATGATGTATTGGAAAGCGGTATTAAAAATGCAATTCGTGTCGCAAAAGAAGTTTTAGAACCAAATGGCCACCGCCTAAAAAGTGTACGTATCGATTCAGGTGATTTAGCTTATCTGTCTAAAAAAGTAAGAAAAGCTTTAGATGAAGCATTTATGAGTGATTGTAATATTGTAATTTCTAATAGTATGGATGAATATTTAATTACATCACTATTAGATCAGGGTGCTCCTATTGATTCTTTTGGTGTAGGAGAACGTTTGATCACATCAAAATCAACACCGGTATTTGGTGGTGTTTATAAGTTAGTAGCAATTGAAAAAGATGGAGTGCTGATACCAAAAATCAAAAAGAGTGAAAATATAGAAAAAATCACAAACCCAGGATTTAAAAAGCTGTGGAGATTATACAGTAAATCAACAGGAAACAGCATTTGTGATGTACTAACAACACGTGATGAAGTGATCAATGAAGCAAAAGAATATTGGTTTGTGGATCCATTAAAACCATGGTCAGAAAAACTCACAACTGATTTTACTGCAGTAGAATTACAGAAAACAATCATCGAAAATGGAAAACTGGTATATGAATTACCAACGATTGAAGAAATCCGTGCTTATGTAAAACAACAATTGGAGCATGAATTATGGGTTGAAGAATTGCGCTTTGAAAACCCTCATGTACACTATGTTAATCAATCTAAGAAACAATATCAGTTAAAAATGGACTTATTAGCAAAAGCAGAACATATGGGAGAAAACTAATGGATGCATATGGAACATATTTAAAAACATTTGAAGATCATGTTGAAGAACATATTCAAACAATCATCACTTGGATGAAGGAAGAATTCAAAAAGACCCACGCAGATGGTGTGATTCTTGGAATGAGTGGTGGATTAGATTGTAGTGTTGTAGCCGGTTTATGTAAACGCTCAGGGATTCCTGTACAATTAGTCACGATGCCCAGAGGAAACAGTATGCAATATGGACAAATGAATGACGCAAAATTATTGGCAGAAACATTTGATCTCCAAATGATAGAAGTACCTGTTCAAGAATGCTGTGGTGTATTAGAAACCACTTGTACACAAATCAAAAATACCCAGCTGCAAAACAAATGCAAGGGCGATGTCACAATGGCAAATGCGAATTTAGGACCTATTGTCAGAATGAGTATTTTATCAACATTAGGTCAATATATGAATTATGTCATGATTGGCACTGGAAATCTAACTGAAAGAATGATGGGATATTTTACAAAACGTGGTGATGGATTAAGTGATTTTAACCCTTTGGGAGAACTTACAAAATCTGAAGTACGCATCATCGCCAAGCATATTGGTGTTCCTGCACGCATTATTGAAAAAGCCCCTTCCGCAGATTTATGGGAAGGTCAAAGTGATGAAGAAGAAATGGGTATCAAGATTGAAGAAATTGATCGATATCTATTAACAGGAGTTGTAGAAGATACAATCAAAGATAAGATAGAACATAAAATAATGGTAAGCGAACATAAACGTAAACCAATTCCAATGTTTTCAAGAAAACGATTAAAAATAGTGTAGGACTACTTGTCTTACACTATTTTACTTATCCAGGAAATTGATGATATCCTGCCATGGTTTTATTTCAGTAATTAAATCCGCATGTGTATCCTTTTCATATACCACAGTGCTTGGCTCTTTTTCAAATGCTTTGATTAGTTTTTTTGATAACCTCATAGGCACGATACTATCAGCTTTTGACATAACAACCAAAGATTCACAAGTGACTTGTTTTACATATTGATCACTTTCAAGTGGGTATTGAATCAGATTGGTTAATGGGCCATAAAAAATAGAGAAATATGTATTAAATAAATCTTTACCATTATTATATGGAGCAACCAATACAAACTTATGTAAAGCATGATGCGCTGACACATAGCTGGCAATTCCTGTGCCAATACTATATCCTATCAAATCAATTTTTTTATCAGGGAAATGATTCTCTACATAATCCATAACATCATCTGCCATCTCAAATAAAGAATCCTGTGATAAGGAACCTTCACTTTCTCCATAAGATGGATAATCAATACTTAAGAACGAATAGTTCTTCATCACATCAAAGATACCATCGGATTCAAACTGTAGAAACGTGCTGGCAGTATTCTGCGCATTTCCACCAAAATATACAATGATGGTATCACTAGTATCATTTTCCTTTAACCAGCCTTTATATTTCTGTGAGATGGTTACCTGTTTATATATATGACTTTGTTGAAGCGTTTCACGATCTTGTTCACTATCATTTGGGAAAAAGATAACGTATTCCTGAGCGGAATAAATTGTCACAGAAAGTATCACAAACATGACAACAATAAAGCCTAAAAACTGTCGTAAAACAACTTTTTTAAGCTCTGGTCGTTCCACATGACGATATTTTATTACGATACATACAATTATGCCAATTAAGGAAATCATGATGGGAAGCAGCATTCCTATGACTTTTACTGCTAAAGGGAAACTGGTATTCACAAGTGCTTGGGCACGAACGATTTTAAAGATACTATAAACCATATAACAAAGAGATAAAACGGGTAAAATATATAAAACAAGTTTATGAAAATTTTGCTTATAAAAAAAGAATTGTAACAGCAGCATAAGAATGGAAATACAAATGATCTGTATCAGCATACAAAAACTTCCTTTCCTTTAATACTATTATAATTCTTTTGTTTTTTAGTTTCCATAATACAAAGATGAAGATTTTATGAATTTGATATATGAATAGATAAGTAACGTTTTTTCATCTTATTAACGAACGCTAAAAAGATAACCAGCATCAGAAATTCTGGAAGAAAAGCAAATGGCGCAAAAGCTGTCGTTTTTGGGATGTGGAATAAAAAAACGCAAACATAGGAAATGGTAAAGCAAAGTGCATATACCACAAGGATAAAACGGCAATCTTTTTGTAAGGTCGCATGTAGTAAATGTAGCAAAAGATAGAGTATCATGCCTGTGATTAAAAAGATAATCCCATAACGTAGCATAACAATCGTTTTATCCAAAAGATCGATTCGTTGAATGATTTGTTCTTCAATATGATCATTTTGTATCATTGATGTATACAATTCACTACGAAACAGCGCCATGCACAAGTATGTGAGTGTGCAAAAAATCCATGCGATACAAAAGCGTTTGGTTGGTTTATTGATTTCTTTCATTTTGATCACCTTCATTTATATAACGGATGAAACCTCTGAAAAGTTTCAAATAAGTGAATTTTTTCGTTTTCACTCATGGGTTCAGTATATGCAGATCATTTAAAAATATGAATAAAGTGCGTGCTTGAATGACGAATAAATGAAAGTTATTATTCTATATTGCAAGATATTGATATTTGCTTTCTATTTTCTATCGTCTAAGATAAACTATAATTGAACGAGGGGTGATCAGCAATGAAATTAAAACTTGTTGCCACAAAAGAAGTAAAAGATAAAATAAAACAAGCCATCAAAGAACAAGATATACAATATAGTGATGATGCTTCCTTTGTATTATATGAACTACATCATGAACATGAATTTCTACTTGTTAGAGAAAAGGAAGACTATTTCCGCATTGCGGTGAAAGATATCATTTATATTGAAGCAAAAGGTGCACAGGTATTGGCACATACAAAAGATGGGATTTATCAGGTAAAGGAAACCATGTATCAGTTAGAAGCCAATTTATATGAAAAAGGCTTCTTGCGAATACACAAAGCCTTTATCGTAAACAAAAAAGATATCAGACGTATTAAAACAAGTTTGAATATGAAGTTTTTACTAGTCTTAAGCAATCAGGAAACAGTAGAAGTATCTCGTAGCTATTATTATCATTTTAAAGAAGAAATGGGATTCTAGGAGGTGAATGATATGGAACAAAGAGTAAAAAATGTTGTGTTTATATGTGTGATATGTATCATCTTTGGATTTTTACTATATCGGATTTATAAAAAATATTATGAAAAGAAAATCAATAAAGTATTGCTAGGCGAAAAAGTAAAAGCAGTAACTCCAGGAGCAATCATGAAAGTTTACTTCGTCTTAAGTTTGGTATTGATGATTATTGTGGCAGTGACAACACCAACATATAAAATGAATCAGGATGAATGTCATTTAATTGATTATGTCACATTGTCTATGATTCGACAGGAAGAAAAAGATGCAATGTTTAAAGATATACAGCCAGAGAAAAAAGGTGATCAATATTCCTTGCAAATTAAAAAAATTGACGATGATTTGACGGTTTATTATGCCGCAAATGCACAAAAATTTGGATATATCCTTGAATATAAATTAAACCGGAAAATGGGGGATGATGAAATTTTCCATTTGGCAATAAATGGAGCATCTTCTAATATATCGGCTCAAGATTTAGAGGATGATAAAATCACTTTATTTATCAAAGGCAATCTAATGAAAGGCTGCGATTCCATAGAACAAACAATAGAAATATATAATTTCTGTAAAGGTGAAAATAAAGATCCAGTTCATATAAAGAAAAAGATTATTGTAGGAAGTGGAGGTATCAAGATATGAAAAAGAAAATCATCATTGGGGTATCAATTGTTCTTGTGGTAATGGCAATAGGGTATGGTATACATTATCAAAAAGGTGTTATATTTGATAAGGCAAGTGAATACCTTGTATTTTGTGGAGATCGTGCAGGTACAACAATGCATATCGATACAACATATCAAGGAACTAAGGATATTCAAATAAAAGAACTGGCAGATTATCAAGCAAATTTTCAAATTAATCCAGCTTATGTGATCAATGATTCCTTATCAAATGATACAAAATTACAAAAACATTTTAATACCCCTATGATAATCAATCTGTTAGATGGAAGTGTTGTGGAATTTTCAAAAGTGTCTTATGAGGAAAATGGGAAAACAAAAACCGCAGATATTGGCAGACATCATTATGAATTTAGAAAAGAAGCGGGTATTACAATTAGTAATATTGAGGAAAGTGATGAAAAATATACAGTTCTGTTAGATTTTGAATTAGATGAAGGAACAGTTAAGAAAATTGAATTAACCAATCCTGATTTTAAAGCAAATAAGATTACTTACAAAGAATTATCAAAAGGTAAATATCGTATAACACTAACATTTGAGCCTATGAAAGAAGGGTATACACTCATAGGATCTAGTTTGAAGTTCACGCTTGATATAAACGGCAAGGAAGTTACACGTTATGGTGTAGGGCGTATTCGTTTATATGGAAATGTGGTCGGACTTGATTATACCGTAGGGAAAGATGTTTATTATAAAAAATAAAAGGCGAAGGTGGGTACCTTCGCTTTTACATGCCAATGGGAAGTGTTTATAATTTTAGTTTTTCAATGAGTGCATTTTGTAAAACATTGGAGAAATTGATATTTTCTTCTTCTGCAATTTTATTTAACCATGCTAAAATTGTTATATTTTTTCTAATTGCGTGGCAATTATATTTCTTTTCAAATTCTAAAGAATCATATTCAATCATGATAAAAAATTAATCTTTTTCTAACTTGATTTTAGATGATTCACTAATTAGGAATTTTCTCTTTGTTTTTGATTCTGGTATCTAAGCATAATCCCAAGCATTCTTTTGCCATGGAAATAGCATTTTCAAATGAATCACCTTGCGTAATTGCTTCTGGAGTATCTGGAAAAGTGATGGAAAAGCTAGATTCATCTTTTGAAAAAACTGCAGGATAATATAATTTCATATGCTACCTCCTCTTATAATTAAGCAAGGGACTAATGTAATAGGTCTGCTTGCTTAAGGATGGATCTTCCAGTATGATAAGGAACTGTAACAGAACGGTTTGTAGAGAAGTTCTTAAACTATTTATGTGAGTCTACTTGCCTTACTTCTACAAAGCCATGATTCTTTAGCAGCCTTATCATTTGCTTGGCTGTCATTGGCATGTAGTGTTCTCTTTATCACAATAAAATTGTAATGTGCATTCGTGTGTATGTTAATGACGAATGTGTATAAGTGTGTGTTTTATTGGATGCTGAGTACCATGATTAAGATAACATAGATGTATCTCTTAAAAAAATTGTCTTGTAATTCGCTATTATTGTTACTTTCAATTCAAGCAAAAGAAAAGCATCTTAAAGATGCTTTTCGATACAACTGATTACACAAGATTCAATTTCTTCAAAAATGTCATCAGGCATTTTCTCAACAAAAGCTGCCTTTCGTTCTTGTAAATCTACTGTTCTGCAATGCTCACAAAAAACTTTTCCTGTAGTAACACAACGGTCATCTAATGAGATGTGAGTTGGAAATAACTTCATTTGATTTGATATGGGACAAACGATTGCTAAACCCATTTTTTCATTATAAAAGTTATTACTAATGATTACTGCAGGTCTACGACCAGCTTGTTCATGACCCTTTACTGGATCAAAATTCATCATAATGATATCACCTTGATGGAATACTTTGTTTTTGCCTGTTTGTCTTTTTTGATTCATCTAGCTAAATAATTTCCTTTCCAACAGGATTATCTGTCCAGTATTCTGATTGCTTTGTTTCTCCTTCATAATTCTTAAATCTCTCAGCCAAAGTTAACCGTTTTGGTTTCATCGGTTTTAAAATGATACTTCCATTTTCAACTTCAATAGAAAGATCATCATTTTCACTAAGAGATAATAATCCTAAAAGAGCCTTAGGCAATAAAATACCATTACCATTACCCCATTTTTTTACTTTTGTAGTAAGTGAAATATTGGAATATTTTCCATATATTTCTTTCATTTTAACGTCCACCTTTACTCTTAACAATTTTTTTGACCTAATTAAATACTCTAACATAATCCTTAATAATCCACATAATCCTTATACCATTTTATAAAATCAACTATTTTCCACTACCTCACCACTACACCTTTAGTATAAACAAAGTTTATACTAAAGTCAACCACTTAATCTAGTAATTGAGAGTATTCTATTGTTTTTATTGTTCAAATAGCAAGGTACTAGGCACCACTCCTTTTTCCATTTCGTAATTAAACTAATGATAGCATAAAAAGGATAATAATGCTTACAAAGATTATGTGAAATTTCGTAAATGAGATGAAGAGAAAAGTTAAGGAAAAGACAAGGGCTTTCAAATGGTAGCTTTACTCTTGATGAGTTTATAGCATACGTAGAAGCTTCCTAGATTGTTTTTCAGCTCACTTATCACCATAGCTCTAAAATGAGGCTCTTTTCGCATTTTGATAAGATACCATATTAAACGGATTATTTGTTTTATATAGGACTATAAATCCATAAGATTGCACATCATATTTAATAGATAAACAAAAATTATACGATTGTTTTGGAATACGTCAAATAACATTGTAAAAGTAGGGAAAATAAAGTAAAATAAATATGGTATGAAAACTTGTATAGCATCAGGAATATGGCTGATTGCGTTTCTACCTGCTGACCGTAAATCAGCGGACTACAAGTAAATCTTTTTAGCTACATGAAAGGTTTACTTAGCTTTTCATGTTTTTTATTTGAGAAAGGAAGCGTGACTATGAAAGTATTGGTAATTGGAAAAGGCGGAAGGGAACACGCCCTCGTACATGCAGTAAGCAGAAGTGCAAGAGTTAAGAAAATTTATGCGGCTCCAGGAAATCCAGGTATGAAGAATCTGGCAGAATGTGTTAATATTTCTGACAGTGATGTGGAAGGATTGGTAGCATTCGCAAAAGAAAATGCAATTGATTTAACAATCGTAGGACCAGAAAGTGCATTGAGTTTAGGTGTGGTAGATGCATTCCAGAAAGAAGGTCTGAAAATATTTGGACCAACAAAGGATGCTGCACAAGTAGAATCCAGTAAGGATTTTGCGAAAGCAATTATGGCCAAGTATGGTATTCCTACAGCAAATTATCAGACATTCGACAACAAAGAAGATGCCATTCATTATGTAAAAAGTGAAGGGGCACCAATCGTTATAAAGGAAGATGGCTTAAAAGCAGGAAAAGGTGTAACTGTTGCACATACACTAAAAGAAGCATTAGATGCTTTAGATATTGCTTTTGATATCCCGGGAAATAAAGTTGTTATCGAAGAATGCCTGGTTGGATTTGAGTTCTCATTGATCTGCTTTGTATGTGATGATATCGTATTGCCAATGCAGGTTGCGCAGGATCATAAATGTGCTTATGATGGAGATAAAGGACCTAATACAGGTGGTATGGGTGTATATTCTCCAGTACGTAAAATTACGCCAGAAATTATTGATGAAGCCATGCATTCCATTATGATACCTATGGCAAAAGCAATGGTAAAAGAAGGCCATCCATTTACAGGCTTCCTGTATGGTGGTTTGATGTTAACAGAACATGGTATTAAAACAATTGAATTCAATGCCCGTTTTGGAGATCCAGAAGCAGAAGTTATCCTGCCACGTTTGAAAACAGATTTCTGTGATATCATTGAAAATATTATGAATCATTCTAAAACTGAATTAGAATGGGATGATCAGGTAACACTTGGTGTGGTTATGGCAAGTGATGGCTATCCTGCATCCAGTACCAAAGATGCTGTTATTGAAGGCTTAGATGATGTAGATTCTATGATCTTCCATATGGGTACAGCTGAAAAAGATGGAAACCTGGTAACTGCAGGTGGACGTGTATTGATTGTGGTTTCAAAAGAAGATACACTACAGGAAGCATATGATAAAGCTTATGCAGATGTAGAAAAGATTACATGTGATAAACTGTTCTATCGTCACGATATCGGAAAGAAAGATATGTAGGAGGAAAAGAAAATGTTTAAGACAGACTTAGAGATTGCGCAAGAATGCAAAATGGAACACATCAAAGATGTAGCTGCAAAGATTGGTATTGAAGAAAAAGATTTAGAATATTATGGAAACTATAAAGCAAAAGTTTCTTTAGATTTATTACATAGAAATGAAAACAAAGAAGATGGTAAACTGATTCTTGTGACTGCTATCAATCCTACAAAAGCCGGTGAAGGAAAATCAACAACAACGGTTGGATTAGGTGATGCATTAAATCGTATTGGAAAGAAAACAATGATTGCGTTACGTGAGCCAAGCCTTGGTCCTGTATTTGGATTAAAAGGTGGTGCTGCAGGTGGTGGATATGCACAGGTTGTTCCTATGGAAGATATCAACCTTCACTTTACAGGCGATATGCACGCCATCACAACAGCAAACAATCTGATCAGTGCATGTTTAGATAACCACATTCACCAAGGAAATGCGTTGGATATCGATATCAATCATGTAACATGGAAACGTTGTATGGATATGAATGATCGTACCCTTCGTCGTATTGAAATTGGAAAAGGTCCAAAAGCAAACGGTGTAGAACGTGAAGATGGTTTCAATATCACAGTAGCAAGTGAAGTCATGGCAGTATTGTGTTTATCAACTTCTTTAATGGATTTGAAAGAACGTTTAGGCAATATGCTGATTGCCTATAATACAAAAAATGAACCAATTTATGTGAAAGATTTAGGTATTGAAGGTGCACTTGCGATGGTTATGAAAGATGCCATCAAACCTAATATGGTACAGACATTAGAACACAATCCAGTATTGATTCACGGTGGACCATTCGCTAATATTGCGCATGGATGTAACTCTATTTTAGCAACAAAAACATGTTTAAAACTTGCAGATTATACTGTAACAGAAGCAGGATTCGGTGCTGATTTAGGTGCTGAAAAATTCTTGGATATCAAATGCCGTTTTGGTGGATTAAAACCAAGTGCTGTTGTGATTGTCGCAACGATTCGTGCATTGAAACAGCATGGTAATGTAGCATTAGAAGACTTAAAAGAAGAAAATGTAGAAGCAATGCTTGCGGGATGTGAAAACTTAGCAAAACACATTGATACAATTCAGCAGTTTGGCTTGCCTTATATTGTAGCTATCAATGAATTCGCAACAGATACACCTGCAGAAGTAGAAGCATTGCAGAACTGGTGTAAAGAACATGGACATCCAATGAGCTTATCTCAGGTATGGGCAAAAGGTGGAGAAGGCGCAATTGACTTAGCAAATCAGTTGGTAGAATTATGTGATCAGCCAAATACTTACGCACCTTTATATGATGTCAATGAAACTATCGAAGATAAGATTACAGCAATCGCCACAAAGGTTTATGGTGCAGCTAATGTTGAATTTAGCGATGAAGCAAAAGAACAGATCAAGTTATACAACGAACTTGGTTGGAATAAAATGCCAATTTGTATGGCAAAAACACAGATGTCATTATCCGATAATGATAAGCTGTATGGCGCACCAAAAGATTTCACAATCACAGTACGTGAATTACGTCCAAGTTTAGGAGCTGGTTTTATCGTTGCATTAACTGGTAAGATTTTAACAATGCCAGGCTTGCCTAAGACACCAGCCGCAAACAATATGGATATCAATGAAGAAGGACATATTGTAGGATTATTCTAAACAAAGGTTTTTAAGCATGGAACTCTCTAAATAAAATCCATGCTTTTTTTTGCATTTATATATAAAATATACATATAAAGTTATTTTTGTTAGCGATTTCACAAAATCATGGTACTAGCATAGATTGGTAAAATTACAAGCATTGCTTTATATTTTTTTCATGGTATCATAAAACTATATAATAGGAGGAATAAAAACTATATGGATCGTTTTGAAAACAAAATCATGCTGGTTACTGGAGCAACTTCAGGAATCGGAAAAGCAGTAGCACTGCGCGCAGCATCAGAGGGAGCAACAGTAATTGCCGTAGGACGTAATGAAGAAAGAGGTCATGGTGTCGTTGAAGCAATCACAAGTGCAAATGGAAAAGCTGAATTCATGAAATGTGATGTCAGTGATAAGGAACAGGTAAAAGAATTATTCGCAAAAATCAAAGAATCTTATGGAAGACTGGACGTTGCCATTAATAATGCAGGTATCGTTGGTGCTTCAAAAACAGTGGAAGAATTAGAAGATGAAGATTGGTCAAATGTTATTGACGCAAACTTGAATTCTTGTTTCTATTGTTGTCGTGAAGAAGTAAAACTGATGAAGGAAACAGGTGGTGCTATTGTAAATGTATCAAGTGTTGCTGGTATGCGTGGCTTCCCATCTGCGGCAGCATATGTTGCTAGTAAACATGGAGTAAGCGGACTTACAAAAGCAGTTGCCGTAGATTATGCGACAAAGGGAATTACTTGTAATGCAGTATGTCCTGCAGGTACTAACACACCACTTACAGAAAGAAGTTCAGCGGATATCCAAGAACACATGGCTGCTTTAGCTGCACAGGGAAAAGATCCTATGGAATGGCTGAAGAATTCTATGATGTCAGGTAAAACTGAAACATTACAGAAACGCAATGCTACCCCTGAAGAACAAGCCGCAACAATTCTTTATTTCGCAAGTGATGAAGCAAAACATATCACAGGTTCTATCGTCGCCAGTGATGGTGGATTTACTACATATTAATATCATATAAGAAAAGAGTCTTCACTGTATGATCAGTAAAGACCCTTTTTTAGTGTTTGTTTAAATGATTATAATACCAATCAATCGTATCCTTGATTGTATCATATAAATCACGAGGATAATAGCCTAATTCCTTTGTGGCTTTATCATGTGAAAAACGAGAATTGCTTTGTAAAGTAGATAAGGTATAAGGCGTATATAAAGGGCGTTGATGACGAATCTTCGCATATTTACACATGATTGGAGATGCAGCTTTCGCAAGCCATAGAGGCAAGACAGGAAGTTTACGCCTGCCTGTAATTTGATGTGCCATCGCCAGTACATCTTTAATTTCATAATAACGATTAGACAAAATATAACAGTTGCCACAACTACCCTTTTCAAGAGCCAAAAGACATCCGTTCGCAACATCACGAACATCCACAAAATCATATCCACCATTTACACATGCTGGAAGTTTTCCCTGAATATAATCCACAACCATCTGTACTAGATGATTACTTGAATTTCCATTTGGACCAAGGATACCGGAAGGATGAACGATCATTGTACACAAACCATTATTAGAAGCTTCTAATACAGCCTGGCTTGCTTCAGCTTTGGTTTTCGCATAACCACCTTCCACGGAACTCTGGGAAAAGTGGTTCACTTCTTTAATTAAAGTTAAATTATTTTTCTCAGGTATTGCATGTACGGAACTGGTGTATAAAAACCTTTTCACATGGTATCGTTTGGATAATTCTAGCATATTTTTTGTGCCATTGACATTAACCTGATACAATTTAGGAGATACATGTGGTTGAATATTGATGATTCCAGCAGTATGTATCACATAGACTTCTTTATCTTCTATATTAGAAAATAAAGGTTCAAGACTGTCCATATCACAAACATCTCCTTTGATATAATGGACATTGTCATGATCAATACATGTTTCTTGTGGTAAAATAAGACCTCTGATTTCACATGCGGTATTTGGTAATAATGATATGATTGTATTTCCCAGATGACCGTTTGCGCCTGTGATGATATATAAACGTTTCATAAAGCACACCACCTTTCTTGTTGTGGCTTCTTCACCTGCATTATAATGTGCAATTTCACAATGCGCAAGAGATGTGGCAGAATATGTAAAAATATCATAGAAATTTTCTATGACAGAATTTACAGGAAATTGTAAAACTTTCAAATGCCTGTTTGAATGTAATTGTATATGATGATTGCTTTTTGTATACCCTGACTTTAGAAGTAAAATTGAAATAATGGTGCGAAATTATTTAATTTAATATCATTTGAATTTGTTCAGTGGTTAAATAGAAGGTATCGTTTATCCCTAGATAATTTAGATATCCAAAGAAAACGTCTGCTGTATTTTTTTGAGTTTATGCGTTATAATGTGATAACAAACGGAGGGTATGATATGAAGTATAGTTTTTATAATGATTACAGTGAAGGTACACATCCATCAATCCTTAAGGCTTTATACGAAGGCAATCGAATACAAAGTGTCAGATATATGGATGCCTATTGTGAAAGGATGAAAAAAGCCATAAAACAGATGTTGAAGTATGAGAATTGTGATATTCATTTCTTAGGTGACGTATTCAAAACAAAAAACAAAGCGTTGATTGGAGAAGCAGTTGTTGTATGAAACCTTCTACAATTACAGGCTTTTTAATTCGCTATCATCGCCTTAAACAAAACATTTCACAAGAAGGCTTATGCAAAGGCATTTGTGTCGTATCCTATCTTTCAAAGATCGAACAGGGAATTGTATGTGCCAGTGATGAGATCATTCATCAGCTCTTCCACGCTTTAAAGCTAACATATCATGATGATGCTGACTTTTTAGCGCAAGCCAAACAAACACTTTATGATTATTTTGAAAAATACTTTATGCAGGAAGAAAATATACAAGAGGCTAATGAAATACAAAAACATAGAGAAGAATTGTTATGTTCTCCTTTATGTGTCGAAACTTTATTGGCATGTGCGTTTATGAAGTTTATTGTCCACCATTTTGATCCTACCGCAATTGAGAAAGAACAACAGGAGCTTACGGTATTTGAACCTATGATGAGTGATGAACAGCATTTTTTGTATCATTATGTGTGTTCCATTCATCCCGATTTTGAAACCCGCTTGATGCATTTAAAAAAAGCAGGGAATTATATCAGCTGCAGTCCACAGCGCTATATGCTGGGTTATCGTTACTATGAAAAAGGATTTCATGATGAAGCATTGGAATATATGAATCAAGCGTATAGCCTAGCCTGTGAAGAAGGCAACGTGCATGTCATGATGGATGCTGTCTTGATCATCGGTAATTGTTATTGTAATAATTATAATGAAAAACTGATGTGTCATTATTACCGTATTGCCGATCGAATCGCACGCTCGTTAAAAAAGCAGGATATCCATTACACTATACAATACAATCTTGGCAGTACCTATCTGCAATGGAAACAATATGATAAAGCAAAGGCATATCTATTGGCTTCTCTTCATAATGAAATTTTTGATCAGATTCTAACCTATCAAAAGCTTGCCCTTGTAAGCTTTGAATTAAACGAACATAAGGAAATGAAGCATTATCTTGAACAAGCAGACCAATTGATCGATAAAGAACCTTCACTTTCCGATATGAATGATTTTGTACATTGTTATTGCAGTAACAATATCCAAGAGGAACATTATTTGAAGCTGTTAGAAAAACTCAGCAGTGATACAAGCTTTCCATATGGCTTTCAAAAGTTTTATGCGCTGTATCTTTTTGAGGCTTATATGAAAAGACGACGATATAAAGATGCATTGGCACTCTCTGTAAAATTTCGTTTTGATTTTCCTGATAAATGCTGATTTATATGATTAAACCCTTATATTTGGTATAGATTTTCTCAAATATAAGGGGTTTTTATTTGCTTATATCTTTTGTACAATAAATAACAGAAGGAGGTGGTTTTATGAAACATACCTTATGGACATTTGATTTTACCATAATCACACTGGGAACTATTATATCTGCTATTGGCTCAGTGGCCATGAATTTTGCCTTATCCTTGGTGGTATTTGATCAAACATCATCCACCTTAGCAACCGGTATCTTTGCGGCAGTGTCCTTTTTACCATCCACGCTGATTCCGTTATTGTGTGCACCATATGTAGATACCCATATACGAAAGCATATCATCGTACGACTTGACGCTGTAAGTGGTTTGCTTTATTTAATCTTTAGCTATTACTTGCTACATCACACTTTTTCTTATTCCATTTATATGATATTTTCACTGGTGATTGGCTCCATTGGTGCTGTTTACAATCTTGCGTATACCTCTCTTTATCCTGAACTTATTACCAAAGGTTTTATGCAAAAGGGATATTCGATATCCTCCATTATTTATCCATCCATTACTGCCATTATGGCACCTGTCGCATCCTTTATGTATGTGAAATATGGTATTATCAGCATATGTTTATTAGAAGGTGTGCTGTTACTTTGTGCTTCTTTTGGAGAACATTTCATTCGCTATGAAGAACAACGTACCAAAACCTCATCCTTTTCATTTGTTGCTTATGGCAAAGAAATCAAAGAAGGTTTAGACTATGTAAAAAAAGAAAAGGGAATAAAAAACATTTATTCTTATATGGCGTTAACAAATGGCAGTGGAGAAGGAATTTCCTTAATGACAATGGCAATGTTTCAATCTAATGCGAGCCTATCAACGACGATGTATGGCTTTTTATCCACAGCGGAGATGATTGGACGTTTCTGTGGTTCCATCTTTCATTATTTTGTAAAGATACCCTATGAAAAACGCTATAAAATCGCAGTAAGTGTCTATGTGACATATGAAGGATTGGATATGATACTGTTGTTTATTGCTTATCCACTCATGTTGATCAATCGCTTTATTGCCGGCTTTTTAGGTATTAATTCTTTAAATATTCGTGAATCCAGTACCCAAAATTATATTCCATCTCATATGCGAGCCAGAGTGAATGCCTTCTTTTCTGTCATCGTCGCTATCGTAACGATTTTCACGAAACTTATTGCCGGTGTGTTGGGAGAATTTGTGGAGTATCGCTATGTTGCTTTATGTTTTGCGATACTGTCTATGGTCGCAATCTTTTACATTGTAGTGCGTAATAAAAAACATATTGCACCAATTTATAATAAAGATATTTAAATTTGTTGAAGATCATAAAACCTTTCTTGCTGTGGTTCAATTTCACAATGCGCAAGAGATGTGGCAGAATATGTAAAAATATCATAGAAATTTTCTATGACATAATTTACAGGAAATTGTAAAACTTTCAAATGCCTGTTTGAAATGTAATTATTTTCTTTGCATATTGTGATTGCTTTTCGTATACCGGCTGAGTATAATATTAGGGTATTGAAATGGGAAAGCAATCGTTCTTGGTTGAGGCAGGAGAAATATATGTTTAACTTTTTGAAAAAACCGATGGATAAAAAGAGCTTTATCTATAGTCCGGTAAGAGGGAAATTGAAAGATTTGTCAGAAGTTGATGACGAGGCATTTCGCAGTGAAAAGATGGGGAAAACAGTGGCGATAGAACCATTGGAAAATACGATTTATGCACCTGTGAATGGTGTTGTGAAAGGTATTTTTCCAACATGTCAGTCCATTAGTATCGTATCTGACAGCGGGCAGAATATTCTTCTGCATATCGGTGTGAATACACATTTATTAAATGGAACAGGTTTTATCAGTCATATACATAAGGATGATAAGATTACAGTAGGAAAACGTATGTTAGAAATTGATCGTGAAATGATGCTTTCTAACGATTATGACCCTACAATCTTGTTGATTATCACGAACAGTTCTGATTATCAGGATATCAAAGTTTTAAAGGATAATCTGGTACAGGTAAAAGATGAATTGATTTTAATAGAAGGATAAAGAAAAAGTGCATTCATGTTGGATGCACTTTTTGTTAGGCTTATTTTGCGATTAAATGAAAATTAGAAATATCTAAATAATTCATAATACTATTTACTGCGCCACCTAATAAGATTGACTTTTCTTTTAATTGCGACATCTGAATATTAATGTTTTTTGAAATACGTTCACATAAGTTACTTTTGATAATGTGAATGATATGAGGAAATTCAAAGAAAATTGGACCATTCAAAATGATGATATCCGGATCAATAGAAGTATATATATTATTAATGACAATAGAAAGATCATTACAATACTTTGTGATCACTTTTACAGCGGATTTATTTCCTGCATAATATGACTTAGATAAATCCTGTAAAGTTAATCCCCGTTTATCAGTTTCTATTTCATAAGCGTGGATTAAAGCATCCACAGAACAATATCTTTCTACGCATCCATGATTTCCACATGAACAAGGCAACCCATTAGGATATAAAATATTATGTCCAAATTCTCCACCAAAGCCATTAGAGCCTTCATAAATACTATTGTTAAGTATAATGCCAGCGCCAACACCACGGTGTATTGATACACTAGCTAATGTTTTATGATCATAATTTTCAGAAGTAGAGAATTCTGCTAATGCTGCTAAATTAGCCTCATTTGCAAAGAAAACAGGGAATTCATATTCATTTTGTACCTGATTCATTAGATCAAATTCATCAATATCATAATTAGGTGTAAATTCAATGCAATCAGTGCGTACTATACCATGGATTGCAATTGTCATAGAACAGATACCTTCTACTGTAAAGGGTATCTGTTTTGTTAATGATTCTACAGCGTTATTGATTTCGACCATTGCATTTGCTTTATTTATCTCGATTTTTTTATTATAGCTTTTTACGATATTTCCATTAAGCAATGCAGCTACGGCATTGATACCATCACATTCTAAATCAAGACTTAATACAGCCGCATGATAAGGATTTAAACGTAGGTATATTGGTTTTCTTCCTCCAAGGGTAGAGCTGTCACCACTTCTAGTTTCTATAATTAAAGCTTTATCAAGTAGTCGCTTTGTGATTTCAGTTACAGTTGATTTTGTAAGACCGCTCAACTTGGATAAATCAGCGCGTGATATTTCATTGTGTAATATAATCATTTCTAAAATTGTATGTTCATTCATTTCCCGAACAAATGTATTATTTACTGGCATATAATATAAGCCCCCTTTGAATCAAATAATTAGTTCTAATATCGAACAAACTAATTGTTCATTTTATATTAAAACATAATTATTATAACACAATTTCATGTGAATGCTAGAAAACACGATAAAATAACAATAATTCCTAAAAATAAATTTTCTATACGAAAATTGAAATCGTTTACAAAAATACTATTGACAATGGTATTTTTCTGGGTATAATAGGAGATGTAATAAGTTAGTTCGGGAAACGAACGAATTAAATCGCCCCCGAATTTGGATCCTAATAACTTAGATTTACAGTCGTATTCGACAGCATCTTACGTTCCATGACTGCGACGGCAGTTGACATGGCGAAAGAATTTGAAAAGAAAGGAGTTAGTAAAAATGCAAGATCAGACACCATGGATCATAACGATTACTCATGGGCACTTAGGTGAAGAGATGGTAAAAAGTGCAGAAATGTTGATGGGAAAAATTAAAAATATAAAATCCATTTCTTTACTTCCAGAAGAGTCACCAGAAGAATTAGCAGGCGTTGTTGCAAAAGAATTAGATGGTATACCAGGTAATTCATTAATTTTAACTGATTTATTTGGTGGGACACCTTCTAATGTTAGTGCTCTGTTTGCGAAAAAAGGATACTACGTTATGACTGGGACGAATCTTCCAATATTATTAGAAGCTGAAATGTATCGGGCTAGAGATGATTGGGAGCATGTGGTTGAATACCTGACACAAATTGGTAAAGACAGTATTGTAAACGTTAATGAAAGAATTGAGAAGAAATAGAAAAGGAGAAATTCTATATGAAAGCTGTAAAACTTGTGAGAATGGATTATCGTCTTATTCATGGACAAGTCATTACAAAATGGAATAACATCGTACATGCGACAGACATTATTATCGTGGATGATGCGTTGGTAAATGATGATTTTATGGTTGATATCTATACAATGGCCAGCCCTCCAGGAGTAGATGTTCATGTTTATACAGTAGATCAATTTATTGAAAAAAATGCAAATGGAGCATTTGATACAGGAAATATTCTAGTACTGTTGAAAAAAGTTCAAACATTAAAAGATCTAATGAAAAAGGGAGTTAAGTTTCAAGAAGTTCAAATTGGTGGACTTGGTGGCGGTAAAGGTCGTAAACAGATCGTTACAGGTATCACAATCAGCGATGCTGAACTAGAGGATTTAAAAGAAGTCGCAAAAGAAGGCATCAATATTTATTTCCAGGTAACACCTGAAGAAAACAAAGTAAGCTTTGATAAATTTTTATAGGAGGAATAAAAAATGACATCAGTTGCTATATTCGCTGGTATTTACTGGTGGATTATGAAAACAGACATCGGATATGCTATTACACATGCTATCCGACAACCACTATTCGTTGCTTTACCAATCGGAATTATGATGGGAAATGTTTCATTAGCTATACAAATTGGAGCTGCTATCCAGTTATTATACATCGGACTTGTTGCCGCTGGATCTAACCTTCCAGCAGATGACTGTCTAGCTGGGTTGATTGCGATTCCAATTGCAGTACAGACAGGTTTAAGTACAGAATTAGCAATCGCGATTGCTGTACCTGTAGGTATTATGGGAGCATTCGTTGACCAGTTACGTAAAACAATCAACGTTGTATTTGTACATATGGCAGATAAATATGCAGAACAGGGAGATGTGAAAAAAATTAAAATGGCAGCAGTTGTTTATCCTACAATTTTAAGTTTCTTCATTCGTTTCCCAATACCATTCTTAGCAATTACTTATGGTGCAGATGCAGTAACAGAATTTATGGCTATGATTCCAGCATGGTTAACAAATGGCTTTGCTGTTGCAGGCGGTATTCTACCGGCATTAGGATTTGCCTTGACAATCTTCGTCATTGGTAAGAAGCAATTGTTACCTTGGTTCTTTATTGGTTACTTTATGGTACAGTTTGGTAAAATCCCTGTATTTGGTGCGGCAGTATTTGGTATCTGTGCAGTATTGTTGATCACTTACTATACATCAAAATCTAAAGAACACGGAGGTGCCTAAGATGAGTGAAAATGTAAAAAATGAAGTTGTCATTACTGAAAAAGACGTCAGAAAAGAATGGTTGACATATTATATCATTGCGGAAATGGGAATCTCATATGAACGTCTACAGGCATTAGGTTTCTGTACAGCAATGATTCCAATTTTAAAGAAATTATATCCAGACAAAGAAGATTTATCAGAAGCACTTACAAGACATTTGGTATTCTTCAACACAGAAGCTGTTTATGGTAGTGTCATTAATGGTATTACAATTGCAATGGAACAACAGCGTGCAAATGGTGAAGATATCAATGATGATGTCATCACTGGTATGAAAACTGGTTTGATGGGACCAATGGCTGGTATTGGAGATTCCATTGACTGGGCAACTTTAAAACCAATTATCTTTGGCTTAGCTGCAACATTATCAGCAAGTGGTAGTCCAATTGGATGCTTTGTACTATTGTTATTGCCTTTGATTCAGATTATTGTTGGATGTAAATTATCAGTATTTGGTTATAAAGCTGGTAAAGAATCTATTCGTTCTATATTGAAATCTGGAAAAATCAATGAGTTGATTATGGCTGCTAGTACAATTGGTTTATTCATGATGGGTGCATTGTCATCATCATATGTAAAACTAACAACGCCACTTCAATTCGTGATTAGTTCTGAAACTGAGCCATTTGTATTACAGAACGTTTTAGATAATATTATTCCTGGCTTATTACCATTATTAGCTGTATTTGGTATCTATTGGTGGTTAAGTAAGAAAAATCAAAACTTTGCGATTATTACAATTATCATCTTAGTTATCTCTATCGGCGGTTCATTTATCGGTTTATTCTAGGAAAAGGAAAGGAAATTGGGTTATGAGTAAAATTGTAAAATATGGTTTGCTTACGAAAGCACATCATGCAGAAGTAAGAGAAATGGAATTAAGGGAATTAAAAAGTGGTGAAGTATTAGTACGCCAACAGGCATGTAACATTTGTACTACAGATTATCAACAATGGATGGGACTTCGTGAGCATCAGGGATATCCTATGGCAGGCGGTCATGAAAGCAGTGGTATTGTAGAAGCAGTTGCTGATGATGTAAAAGAATTTAAAGTTGGAGATCGAGTAAGCTATTGCTATGCATATTGTGGCGAATGCCAATATTGTAAAACAGGACGTACAGATTTATGTGTTGAAAGAAATACATTCCAGGTAATTCCAGGTGTAAAAGGTGATTTTGGATTTGCAACATATGCGATTCGTCAGGCAAAATTCTTAGTGAAAACTGGTAAAGATTTAAATCCAAGTGCTGCTGCATTTATTGAACCATTAGCTACTGTCATAAGTGCACATGAGCGTGTGGAACACCGTCTTGGTAAAACTGTTCTGGTAATTGGTGCAGGTACCATGGGTATCTTAAACGCACAAGTTGCTAGATTACATGGTGGAAAGGTTATTATCTCTGAACTAATGGATAATAAAATTGAAAAGGCGAAATCTTTAGGATTTGATGTAGTAAATCCTGCAAAAGGGGATATCAAACCACAGATTGAAGCAATCCTTGGTGTTGATCGTGTAGATACTGTTATTTTGGGCGTAGGAGCAAAAGCTGCAGCTGAACAGGCATTTGATCTTGTAAAAGAAAAAGATGGCGAAATCATGTTCTTCTCAGCAGGTTATCCAGCACCAGTACTAGATGTAAATGGTAATGATATTCATTATCGCAGACTTAAATTAATTGGTGCATTTGAAGCATATATTGATAATTTCTATTTAGCTGCACGCTTATTAGAATATGGTCTAGTTAATACAGAAGCATTAGTGGAAACCACATTCCCACTATCAAAAATTGATGAAGCATTCGCATATGCAAGTGAACCAGGACGTTATCGTGTCAGCGTTCTGTTAGAGGAGGAATAAACTTATGTTAATGACAATGAAAGAATTATTGGCAGTTGCTTACGAAAATCAGTTTTCAATCGGTGCATTCAATATTGGAAGTGGAGAAATCCTGCGTTTGGTTTTAGAAACAGCAGAGGAAGAAAAATCTCCAGTTATTTTGGAAATCCATCCAGATGAATTAGAATTCTTAGGTGATGATTTCGTAGTATATTGTCGTGAAATGGCTAAAAATGCCAAAGTGCCTGTTGTGATTCACTTAGATCACGGTGCTGATATCCATCAGGTAATGCGTGCTATCAAATGTGGCTTTACTTCTGTTATGATTGATGGCTCACATTATCCATACGAAGAAAATATCGCTGTTACAAAAGAAGTAGTTGCAGTTGCTCATGATGCTGGAGTATCAGTTGAAGCAGAATTAGGAACAATCGGTGCAATAGAAGGAAGCTTTGAAGCAGGATCTGTATCAGAAGTTATTTATACTAGTCCTGAACAAGCCGCAGATTTCATTGAAAAAACAGGTGTAGACTCACTTGCAATCGCGATTGGAACATCTCATGGAATCTATCCAAAAAACTTTAAACCAGAATTGAAAATTGAATTATTGAAAGAAATTAAAGCAAAAACCAATATTCCTCTTGTATTACATGGTGGTTCAAGTAATCCAGACGATGAAATCCATGAAGCTACAAAACATGGTATTGGAAAAATCAATATTTCAAGTGACATGAAACTTGCATTTGCAAATGAATTACGAAAAGTTATGAATGATAATCCAGAGATTCTTGAACCATTCAAAATGTTCGCAACACCAATGGAAGAAGCGAAAAAAGTTGTACGTCACAAGATGCGTTTATTCAATTCATCAGGAAAAGCTGACTTATACTAATTTTGATGCTCGTCGGAAATATAAACAATACATAACTCATTCTTTATCGAATACAAGGCATATGGGTTAACGTGGTCATCAAATAAAAAAGATGTTCACTCCACGAACTTCAATTATCGACGCTAAAGGATAGAACGTTATGTTTCTATCCTTTTATTTTAACTTTAAATCAGGAGGAAATTTATTATGGAAAATATACCAGTAGTAAAAGTGGGAATTGTTGCTGTAAGCCGTGATTGTTTTCCAGAATCACTTGCCGTAACAAGACGAGAGGCATTAATACAGGCTTATAAAAATAAATACAATGATGCTGATGTTTATGAATGCCCAATTTGTATTGTTGAAAGTGAAATACATATGGAACAAGCATTGGCAGATATTAAAGAAGCAGGATGTAATGCATTGGCAGTTTATTTAGGAAACTTTGGCCCTGAAATTTCAGAAACTATGCTGGCAAAATATTTTGACGGCCCTAAAATGTTCATTGCTGCCGCAGAAGAAACACAGAATGATTTAAAAGGGGGACGAGGCGATGCATATTGTGGAATGTTAAATGCTAGTTATAATCTGGCATTACGTAATGTGAAAGCATATATCCCAGAATATCCAGTAGGAACAGCACAGGAATGTGCAGATATGATTCATGAATTTTTACCGATTGCCAGAGCAATTATTGGATTATCCCAATTAAAAATCATCAGTTTTGGACCGCGTCCATTGAATTTTCTTGCTTGCAATGCACCAATTAAACAATTATTTAATCTTGGTGTAGAAATTGAAGAAAATTCAGAACTAGATTTATTTGAAGCATTCCATAAGCATGAAAATGATCCACGAATACCAAAAGTGATGGAAGATATGGAAAATGAAATAGGAAAGGATAGTCCACGAAAAGATATCTTGCCAAAACTGGCACAATATGAATTAACCTTATTGGACTGGGTGGAAGAACATAAAGGAAGTCGCAAATATGTAGCAATTGCTGGCAAATGCTGGCCTGCATTCCAAACACAATTTGGTTTTGTACCATGTTATGTAAATTCACGTTTAACAGGAAAAGGAATTCCAGTAAGTTGTGAAGTAGATATTTATGGAGCACTAAGTGAATTTATAGGTACATGTGTAAGCCAGGATGCTGTTACACTTTTAGATATCAATAACTCTGTTCCTGCAGATATGTATGAAGAAAGTATTAAGGATAAATTCCCATATACACACAAAGATACCTTCATGGGATTTCATTGTGGAAATACATGTTCACAAAAACTTGTTTCTTGTAATATGAATTACCAGATGATTATGGCACGTGCATTGCCTATAGAAGTAACGCAAGGGACCTTAGAAGGGGACATTGTGCCAGGAGATATCACATTCTATCGTTTGCAAAGTACTGCAGATAATAAACTGCGTGCTTATATCGCACAGGGTGAAGTATTGCCTGTCGCAACACGTTCATTTGGATCTATTGGAGTATTTGCTATTCCTGAAATGGGACGCTTTTATCGTCACGTATTGATTGAAAAGAATTATCCACATCATGGTGCAGTAGCATTTGGACACTATGGCAAAGCATTATTTGAAATCTTTAAGTATATTGGAGTAGAATTGAATGAAATAGGATTCAATCAGCCTGCTGGAATGTTGTATCCTAGTGAAAATCCATTTCAATAATGTATTATCTGGGAATTGATCTGGGTACTTCAAGTGTAAAAATTGTATGTATAGATGAAAATGGAAATATTATATCCATAAATACACAAGAGTACCCTATCAGCTTTCCTCAACCTGGCTGGTCACAGCAGGAACCACAGGATTGGTGGGAAGGTGTTATCAAAGGTTGTAAAGAAATCATAAATCAAATAGATGGAGAAAAGATAAAAGGGATTAGTTTTGGAGGACAGATGCATGGTCTTGTTGTATTAGATGATCAAGATCAGGTAATACGTCCAGCTATTTTATGGAATGATGGAAGAAGTGAAAAAGAGTGCCAATATTTAAATGAGGTCATAGGAAAAGATGTATTATCATCCCATTGCGCAAATATTGCTTATGCTGGATTTACAGCTCCTAAACTGCTTTGGATGAAAAAAAATGAGCCAGATAATTTTGCTCGCATAAAGAAAATTATGTTGCCAAAAGATTATATTGCATATCGCTTTTCAGGTATCTTTTCAACAGATGTATCAGATGCAAGTGGAACATTATTCTTTGATGTGGAACATAAATGCTGGTCAAAAGAAATGTTAGAGATTTGTGGAATCAAAGAAGAACAGCTTCCAAAAATTTATGAAAGTTATGAAGTAACGGGTAAGATTTTACCAAAACTTGCACAAGAATTAGGATTATCAGAAGATGTATGTATTATTGCAGGAGCTGGAGATAATGCGGCAGCCGCCATCGGCACTGGTACCATTCAAAATGGTTCTTGTAATATATCCTTAGGTACAAGTGGTACGATTTTTATTGCCTCCGACAACTTTTGTGTAGATGCAAAAAATGCTCTTCATTCCTTTGCTCATGCGAATGGAAGATACCATCTAATGGGCTGTATTCTATCTGCTGCTTCCTGTAATAAATGGTGGATGGACGATATTTTAAAAACGACAGATTATACAAACGAACAAATGAATTTATTATCTTCAGGAACAAATCGTGTGTATTTCCTTCCATATTTAATGGGAGAACGTTCTCCACATAATGATGCATTTGTGCGTGGAACATTTTTAAATATATCTATGGATACCAAAAGAGAAGATATGACATTAGCGGTATTAGAGGGTGTTGCATTCGCGATTAAAGACTCTTTTGAAATCGCAAAATCACAAGGAATTCATATTAAAACATCCAAAATATGTGGTGGAGGTGCCAAAAGCAGACTTTGGAAACAAATTATGGCGAATGTGCTGAATATTGATATTGAAGTCCCACAGATTGAAGAAGGGCCAGGCTATGGTGCAGCTATATTGGCATCTGTAGGATGTGGACAATTTAAAAATGTAGAAGAAGCATGTACAAAACTTTTACATGTGAAAGACGTTATACATCCTGATAAAGAATCCGCAAAGAATTATGAAGAACACTATCGGTATTTCAAAAAAATGTATCCAATGCTACGTCCATTATATACTGAAATGAATAAAGAGGATTGATCAAATGGTAAAAATACTGGGAGAAGAATTTACTCGAAAAGAATTAATGCGTCATTTTGGTGATTATAAAGTAGCAGCAGGATACAAATCTTATACATTACGTGATGGACGTGGGGAACAAATAAAAATCTGTGAAATTAACTCTGGAAGTGGCTTACGTTTTGAAGTAATTGAAAGTCGCGGTATGGATATAGGTTGTTGCTATTTCAAAGAATTACCAATTTCCTATCGTTCATATAATCAAGATGTACACCCATCCTATTATGAGGCGTATGAAGATGGCTGGCTTCGTTCATTTAGTGGTGGCTTATTAGTGTGTGGCGGCTTAACATCCATGGGGTCTGCCCAAAAAGATAAAGGTGAAATACTACCATTACATGGTCGAATTTCTAATATACCTGCACAACAGTTTCACGTTAGTGAAAAGTGGAGAGATGATGATTTATATTTTGATATACATGGGATTGTAAAAGAAACAAAAGCATTATCTTATCATCTTACTTTAGATCGCCACATACTTGTAAAAGCTGGAGAAAACAAATTTACCATTCATGATATTATCCGAAATGATGGATTTGAAGATATGGAACATATGATGCTTTATCACTTTAATATCGGCTATCCTATACTTGATCGCGATACCCGATTTTACGCTAATTCATTAAACGTAGAACCCAGAGATGATATCGCAAAAAACAGAGAGGATGCCTATAACATTTATTTAGGACCTACACCACATTATCCTGATACTGTTTATTATCATAATATCCAGGAAACAAATGGATGGTGTAAGGCTGCCATCATCAATCATAAACGCAATATCGGATTCACTTTAAAGTATAAAAAGGATACATTAGATCATTTTACTCAATGGAAATTTACTGGAGAAGGAAATTATGTGGCAGGACTAGAACCATGTAATGCCCGTGTAAATGGCCGTAGCATCGAAAGAGATGAAGGCCGTTTAAAAGTATTGAAAGCACAAACACAAATAGAATATGAAATAGAAGTTTCTATATTAAATGGAAATGAAGAAATAAAGACATATTTAAGGGAGGAAAATTTATTATGAAACGCTCAACAATGAATGAAATTATTGATTATACAATTGAGGCAACAAAAAAATATATGCTGCCTTTACCACCGTTTGCAACATACAGTATAGAAGATTGGAAAAACCTAGAACAGGATGAACGCGAAATCGTAGATAATATGTTAGGCTGGGATATTACTGATTTTGGAAGTGGAGATTTTAATCGAATTGGTTTAACAATCTTTACTTTCCGAAATGGAAACTTTTTTGATCAAGATACATATTCAAAACCATATTGCGAGAAGTTATTATTTGTACGAGATGGTCAGATTCTTCCATTTCATTTTCACTGGAAGAAAATGGAGGATATTATCAACCGTGGTGGTGGAGATTTAGAAATAACCCTTTATAATTCTAAAGAGGATGGATCTTTTGATGATAGTGATGTAACTGTAAGTTTAGATGGGAAATATGTAACTGTTAAAGCAGGTAATAAGATTGTATTGCATCCTGGGCAAAGCGTAACGCTAAAACAGGGACAATATCATCAATGGCAGGGGGTACCTGGAACAGGAGATATCATGCTTTTTGAAGTATCCACGACAAATGATGATCGCTCAGATAATCGCTTCTATGAGGCAAAGGAAAGAATACCTGAAGTCGAAGAGGATGTAGAACCAAAATATCTGATTTTTAATGATTATAAAGACTATGTTTCTTTTGAATAAAAGTCAGAAAGGAATAATAAAATGATAACTTGTGAACAATATCAAGGCGATAAACATGTAAAAGAATACACACTAACATCTAAGTCACTTACTGTTAAAATATTAAATCTGGGAGTTACAATTACTTCTGTAGTTTATAATGATAGTGGTGATGATGTGGTCTTGGGATATGACACATTAGATGAATATAAACGTTTTGAGAATTATTTTGGGGCGACAATTGGTCGATGTGCAAATCGTATCGCTGATGCACAATTTTGTTTAAATAATAAACAGTATGCATTAGCCAAAAATGATGGTAATAACGCATTACACGGAGGTCCTTCAGGTTTTCATTCTAAAATATTTGATGCAGAAATAAACAATGACACCATATGTTTTACATATATAAGCAAGGATATGGAAGAAGGATATCCTGGTAATTTAGAATTTAAAGTAAACGTGGCATTAGAAGATGATACACTTAGCTTTATATATTATGCAAAAAGTGATAAAGATACCATTGTAAACTTTACTAATCATTCCTATTTTGCATTACAGGGAGAAGGAAAAGGCAATGTGGAACATCAAATCTTGACTTGTAATGCTACATATTATGGTGAAAATGATGAAAACAGATTAGCTACTGGTAAATTATTATCAGTAGAGAACACTCCTTTTGATTTCCGTCAGGGTAAAACAATTGGAGCGGATATCGATCATATGGAAATTGAACAAATCCGTTTTGCTAATGGATACGATCATTATATGCGTTTCGCAAAGGATGGAGATCATAGAATTCATTTAAAAGATGAAAATAGTAAACATGAGCTGATTGTAGAAACAGACTTACCAGGATTTCACTTTTATGTACCATGTTATACTCCAGCTCATATAGGTAAAAATAAAAAGCCATATGAAGGACATTGTGCTGTATGTTTAGAAACTTCTTTCCTGCCAGATGCGATTAATTCACAAACGAATCCGGAAACGTTATTAAAAGCGAA
Source organism: Absiella sp. AM29-15 (assembly GCF_003434225.1). Classification (NCBI taxonomy): domain Bacteria; kingdom Bacillati; phylum Bacillota; class Erysipelotrichia; order Erysipelotrichales; family Erysipelotrichaceae; genus Amedibacterium; species Absiella sp. AM29-15. The sequence continues at coordinate 117,588 of NZ_QVFL01000001.1, read as the reverse complement.
TGAAGAATTCCATAGTATAACGAAATATACGTTTAAGTGACAGGAGGAATATCATTTGAAAACAGAAGAACTAAAGCAACATGCTGCACATATTCGTGAGAATATCGTCCGTATGGTCGCTAACGCAAATAGTGGTCATCCAGGTGGATCTTTATCCGCAGCTGATATATTAACGGTATTATATTTTGAAGTCATGGATATCAATGAAGACAATGTCAAAGGTATCGATCGTGATCGTTTTGTATTATCAAAAGGTCATGCGTCACCTTTACTGTATGCCACTTTATTTGAAAAAGGTTTATTAAAGGAAGATCTGAATACTTTCAGAAAGATCAACAGTAAACTACAGGGACACCCTAATATGAACTATGTCGATGGTGTCGATATGTCCACAGGTTCCCTTGGTCAAGGTATCTCTGCCGCTGTTGGTATGGCATTAGCAAACAAAGTAGATGGAAATGATCATAGAGTCTATACCTTATTAGGTGATGGAGAATGTGAAGAAGGCGAAGTATGGGAAGCTGCTATGGCTGCTGCTCATTATCGTTTGAATAATCTATGTGCGATCGTAGATTTCAACTCTTTACAGATTGATGGTAACATCCGTGATGTCATGAACCCTACACCAATTGATGAAAAATTTAAAGCATTTGGATGGAATGTCATTAACATCAAAGGACATGATTATGAAGATATTCGTTTCGCATTCGATGAAGCGAAGAAAGAAAAGGAAAAACCAACGATGATCCTAGCACATACGATCAAAGGCAAAGGTGTATCCTTTATGGAAAACAACGCCGCATGGCATGGAAGTGCACCAAATGCAGAACAGTGTGCACAAGCAGTAAAAGAATTGGAAGGTGAAGGCAATGAGTAAAGTAGCGACAAGAACAGCATATGGAAAAGCACTGGCTGAACTGATCGTAGAACGTGATGATGTGATCGTACTAGATGCCGACCTGACCAAATCAACCAAGACATGTGATGCGAAAAAAGCAAGACCAGAACACCATTTCAATATGGGAATCGCAGAAGGCAATATGATGGGTGTCGCTGCAGGATTAGCCGCAAGTGGCAAGGTTGTCTATGCATCCAGCTTTGCAATGTTTGCGGCAGGAAGAGCTTATGAACAGGTAAGAAACAGTATTGCATATCCTAAGTTAAACGTAAAAGTATGTGCCACACATGCAGGAATTACGGTAGGTGAAGATGGCGCAAGTCATCAAAGTGTAGAAGATATCGCATTGATGCGTGCAATGCCAAACATGAAGGTATTCAATCCATGTGATGCTAAGCAGGCAGAGATGATCGTCAAAGCAGTCGCAGATATCGAAGGCCCATGTTATGTAAGACTTGGACGAGGCAATGTGGAAGATGTATATCAAGATGATACAGCGTTCACATATGGCAAAGGCAATGTCTTAAGAAAAGGCCAGAAAGTCGCAATCGTAGCCACAGGTTTGATGGTACAGGAAGCATTAAGTGCATATGAAACATTGAAAGCTGAAGGCAAAGAAGTCACAGTGGTAGATATGCCATGTATCAAGCCAATCGATGAAGAACTGATCAAAGAACTGGCAAAAGAACATGAAGTCATCGTCAGCTGTGAAGAACATAGTGTGATTGGTGGCTTAGGTAGTGCGATTGCAGAAGTATTGGTGAAGAATGAACCAGTGAAGATGGTCATGATCGGTATGCAGGACTGCTTTGGAGAAAGTGGAACACCAGATGCTTTATTAGGAAAATACGAACTAGACGCAAAAGCAATTGTGAAAAAAATTAAAGAGATTTAGTTATTATCAAATTTTCCTTGCATAACATAATATAAATCTTTTTGATAGACAGTATTTACTTATTATAGTTAAAAAAATCACCCCAAAATGAGGTGATTTTTTGTATTGCTGTATTTTATTTCCAATATTTTTTCTTGTCTTCTTCTGTAATCTTACGAATCACTTTACAAGGATTACCAGCCGCAATCACACCAGATGGAATATCCTTATTTACAACACTGCCAGCGCCAATCACAGTATCATCACCAATGGTAACACCAGCGAGTACTGCAACATTTGCGCCAATCCATACATTATTTCCAATTGTGATAGGATAAGCATATTCTAATCCTTGGTTTCTTTGTTCAACATCTAAAGGATGTCCAGCACAATAAAAACCACAGTTAGGTGCCACAAATACGTTATCCCCAAAGGTAACTTTTGCGCAATCCAGAATGACACCATTATAATTCATGAAAAAATTGTCACCAACCTCAATGTTATACCCATAATCACAATGAAATGGCTGTTCAATGGTTACATGCTCACCTACATGTCCTAAAAGGGAGTGTAAAAGTGCTCGGCGTTCTTCTTTTTTGCTAGGGCGTATATGGTTGTAGTCAAAACATTTTTCGATAGATTCCAAACGTTCTTTTTTTAAATGCTCATCATAATTTGCATCATACAATAGGCCTTGTGCCGCTTTTTCTTTTTCTGTCATACCATACCTCTTTCTAACAGCGTCATTATAATATGTACGTACATGATTGTCAATGCTGATTATAAACAAAATAGGGCATATAGAGGAAGGTATAAAACACCATCTTTATTTCCAAAGTTCTTTAATGAACAGCGGATTGCATATTCTGGTTGATATTTATCCATATACATTTTTAAGCTTTTAGATTTTGTATTGAAAGAAGCTTTTACTTCCATAGGAATCACTTGATGAGATTTAGTAATCATGAAATCAATTTCCGCAATACCATTTGATTCATAGTAACAGGCATCATACCCTTTTGTTTTTAATTGTTGTGCAACATAGTTTTCGGTTAAGCCACCTTTAAATATTGCATACTCATCTTTGATACATACAGACATATCTAATCCATATAGATTAGATAATAAACCTGTATCACTCATATAAATTTTAAAGAAATCTGAATCAGCATAGCATTTCATTGGCAAAAGATTATTTTTTATTTTAGAAACCTTGATAATCAACCCACTATCCATCAACCATTCAATCGCATCTTGATATTTTGATTTTGTGGCACCCTTTTCTATGATTTTATATTGGAACTTATGATTGTCTTTACTTAATTGTTCAGGTATGGACTGAAAACAGGAACGTATTTTCATAGCTTCGGAAGGTGTTGCATATTTTGCCATATCTGCCAGGTATGCATTTATGATATTTTGTTGAATCATATCATAGGAAATAGGGCTTTGTGTAAGATATGATAATACAACAGCAGGCATTCCTCCGCATAAAACATATTCTTTATAATATTGCACTGCTTTTAAATGCCATACATCTGGCATTGGCTTTTTCTCTTCATAACAAGTTTTGATCATTGTGATTAATGATTCTTCATCTTTTGCCATTAAGAATTCTTCAAAATCTAATGGATATAGTTGTTCTAGCAGTACTTTTCCTACAGGAAATGAAATGTTCTCACGATGTATGGCAACACCTAATAAACTACTAGCCGCAATCACAGGTTGCTCATTCATTTCTTCACAGAAATATTTTAATGAAGTGATGGCACGTGGACAAATTTGAATTTCATCAAATATTAAAAGTGTTTCTTTTGTAATTTGAAGATGAAAGTATTTATCTAATTGATCGATAATTGATTTTGGATCAAGACTAATATCAAAAAAGGAAGATAGTATTTGGTCTTTTTCAAAATTTAAATACACATAGTCCTTATAATTTTTCTTCGCAAAATCTAAGATTAAATAACTTTTACCCACTTGTCTGGCCCCAAACAAAAGCATTGGCATCTTTTGCGTAGAGTCTTTCCATTCTAATAGCCGTTTCATGAATTTTCTTTCCATATGCACATCTCCTCGTCTTATGATATAACCATATTATGCATTTTTCCTTAGAAAAAAATCAATATATTTAAACTTATTCGTTTGAAAAAGTCATAAAAATACAACTTTTTCTAAGGAACGTTTATAAAAAATAAAAAGCATGACACGATAAACGATGCCATGCTCAATGATTAACGAAGAATAAATGCTAAATAATCTAAGAAGAATAGTGTAAATGCAAGAATGATACCTGTCCATGAAGCCTTTTTTATAAGGGAAGAATTTTGTTTTTTCTTTTGACAGTATATAATGATGAAGCCGATGATTGGCATCAAATAACTGATGATCAAGGAAAGTATCGTGAGCAGTTTTTCTTTTACTGATACGATTCTAAATTCATGCAATGCTTGCAACATCTTCACCTTCTTTTACCAATTCGTTTAATTTTTCTACTACTGGTTGTTTACCATCTGTGAAAATTACCATTGTGGTAACATCATACCCTTTTGCTTTGATAGATGCGATATCAGCTTTCACAACAGGATCTCCTTTTTTTACCTGATCGCCTTGATTTACATAACTGTGAAACCCATTTCCCTGTAGTTCAACAGTATCAATTCCAATATGTACAATGATTTCCATATCATCATTTGTAATTCCAAAGGCATGTCCAGTAGGGAAAACTGCCGCAATCGTACCATCAATGGGTGATACAAAGATATCAGAAGATGGTTCTATCGCAAAGCCATCTCCCATGGCTTTACTGGCAAAGGCTTCATCTTTTACAGATGATAAGTCAATCAACCTGCCTTGTACTGGTGATCCGATTGCCTGTTTCTTTTTGTTTTTGAATAGGTTCCACATAATCATTTACTCCTTTACTTTAATTCTGGCCAATAATCTTTATTTGCGATAATCATATCATCCAGGATTGCTTTGGCCTGTGTAGATGATTTGATAGTTTTATTTAATGCGAATGCCTGTAAAACTTTTGTATAAGAGTTTTCAATAGCACCTTCTACCAGACATTTTTCACAAGCGTATTGCTGTTCAATCATGCCTTTATAGAATGTTGGGATATGTCCAACTGAGATTTTTTCTACTCCACGAGGGGATACATAACATGGGATTTCCACCATGGCGTCATCTGGTAAATCAGCGATGGCACCTTCATTTTTCACGATAAGCAGATAGCGTCCACCATTTTCTCTACATAAAGATTCCGCAAGATCAACGATAAATGTACCATGTGCACCTACCACAAACATGCCATCATCATATTTTCCAGTTTCCTTATAACGTCTGATTGCATCAAATAATGTTTTTTCTCTGCCATCCATAACTTCATTTGCTCTTGTATAATCAGGGTTGGCATCATTCACGATATCCTGACTTAATAAGTAATACTGTAAATATGTATTTGGAAGATAATCAGGGAAACGTTCCATCATTGGTTTAACATTGCCATAAGTATGTACCCAAGAAGGTTCCCAGTGCTGTTCATCTGGTACATCACATAAATATCCATGTGCAATGGCATGTTGTCTTAATTCTTCAAAACGACTTTCGCCATTTACCCAGATATCAGTGAACCAGCCAAAGTGATTTAAACCAAAGTAATCAGGTTTGATATCATGAGGGTCACAATGCAGAATATCCGCAAAGCTGTTAATGATTGCGACTGGCATATCACAAATATTAATGATACGTGCATTTGGTCTTAATTTCTTTAATGCCAATGCAACGATAGCGGCAGGGTTGGAGTAGTTTAAAATCCAGTGATTTGGTGCGGCATACTTTTCTACCATATCCAAGATTTCCACCATTGGATAAATCGTTCTAAGTCCATAAGCAAGACCACCACAGCCACATGTTTCCTGTCCAACTGCACCATGCTTTAATGCGATTTTTTCATCTTGTTCACGCATTGCATATTTACCAACACGAATCTGTGCGAAGATAAAATCTGAATCTTTAAATGCAGTTTCCGGATCAGTTGTTGTAAAGAAGTTACATTCTGGACAATTCGCCTTTACAACTTCTTTTACGATGATTGCGACATCGTTTTGACGTTCTTCATCGATATCATATGCACGGATTTCCTTTACAGGAAAGGTATCCTTTTTTGATAAAATTGCCTTTACGACACCTGGTGTATAAGTACTTCCTCCACCAACGATTGTGATAATTTTTGGTTCCATGTTATTCTCCTTCTATTGCTAAATGATTAGCTTCTAAATAATCTTCTAAACTCTTTCTAAATTTATTTACATTCACACCATAGATAATCTGGATTTCATTGCCTCTTTTCACAAGTCCTTTAGAGCCTGTTTCTTTTAGTTTTTCTTCATCTACAAGATCTAAAGAATCCACAACAATACGTAAACGTGTGAAACAATTGTCTATATTTTTGATATTCTGAATACCACCAACAGCTTCATAAATCTGGGCACCCAGGGAATTGTTCATACCAGCAGAGGATGGTGTTGCGGTATTTTTCTTTGCTGCTTCATAATCTTTCTTTGTTACCAGTTTGACATCTTCATCACTTTCATCTCTACCAGGGATTTTTACATCAAATTTCAAGATGAACCATTTAAATACGAAGTAGTATACAGCCATCTGTACAAGTCCTAATAAAATGAACCAAGGCCATCCGGTTTTTGCGACACCCGCAGGTACATTGTATAGCAATGTTTCAAAAATACCTCCAGCAGTACAGCATGTGATCTGGAAGAAGTACAACAGATAGAAGAAGATACCTGTTAATACAGAGTGAATCAGGAATAGTACAGGGCTAACAAATAAGAATGTAAATTCAATTGGTTCTGTAATCGCAGCAAGACAGCTTGTCAGGATTGCTGGTACATAAATTGCTCTGGCTTTGTTTTTTAATGCAGGTTTTGCACAATGCAGCATTGCTAGACCAGCACCAGATAAACCAAATACTTTTACTAATGTAACGTTATTGAAAATGGTAGTTAATGATAATTTTGCAGTTTCAGGGTCACCTAACTGTGCTAATGCGATCGCCCAAGCACCAGAATAAGTTTCACCGGCAACAGTAGCAACACCACCTAAATCGGTATACCATAATGCACTACCAATCAAGTGATGTAAACCTGTAGGAATCAATAAACGTTCTAAGAAACCAAATGTGAAGAATCCAATACCACCAGATGTTGAAATAAAGGTTGCAACAGAAGTGATCAAGGATTGTACAGGTGGCCATAAATAAGCAAATGCAATTGCCATAATCAGCATCACTGGAATAGAAATCAAGAATACAAAACGTGTTCCACCATATACAGAAAGTACTTCACCTAAGTCTTTATCACAATATTTATTGTGCAAGCATCCTACGATTACACCAATGATAATCCCAAGGAATACACCCATATCCACAATCTGGAAGCCTAGCATCATGTTTTGACCATTGCCAGTTGCTTCATGTAACATACCTGTTAAGGATAAGAATGAATTCTGTGCAGCACAGAAGATAAACAGACAAAGGAAAGCAACCAGCGCCGCATGTTCCTTTTTCTTTTTCGCAAGACCAAATGCAACACCAATCGCAAAAATTGGTCCTAAGTTATTAAATACGGACATCAAGCCATTATACATGACCTTAAAGATGATCTGGATAACCTCATTTCCTAAAAATGGTACTGCGGATACAATGTTAGGGTTGATCATAAAGTTACAAATAACAAGAATCAATCCTACAGCGGGTAAATAAAGTACGGGTGCCACAATGGCTTTGGAGAATGTCTGCATTGCTCCAACAAATTTTTCTTTCATACTATCGTCCTCTCTCTTATAATAGAAAAGACCTAAAAACTACAGCCGTCACAAAACAAAAAGCTTTGTTTATCTGTTGAATTTAGGTCTTGCCTGATCGAATCAGTAACAATCCATTCAGTTGTTAATCTTATAAATATGAATCATCAAATATAATAGCTCTTTTTCTGTCAGCATATAGCCGAAGGTTTCATAAATGAAATCACGCACTGCATGTACACATGACAGAATTTTTTTATTCTTTTTCGCTAAGAACACAGCCATTTCTTTATCTTCAAAGCTTTCTTCCTCATGTTCACCATTGAAGATGCGTTGCGCCATAAATTTCAGATGTGTTGTTAAACGAATATAATCCAGACTCTCTTCATCAAAGCGAACATCCAGTGTATCAGAAATTACCTGTATACAACCCTCAATCAGTTGAAGTGTTTCCATTGTGGAATTGGAATTGGTATCACTGGATCCATTGATAATATGCAAGGCGATATATCCGGCTTCATCCTCCTGCAAATGGATACCAAGTTCTTTTTCAATCAATTGGATACTCCATAAACCAATTTTATACTCCTCTTTGTATAAGGTTTTTATTTCTGTTAGTACCAGATTGGGAAGTTCTGTACCTGTTTCATAACGTTCTACCGCAAAACAGATATGATCTGTCAATGCTACGATGGTTTGATCCTGAAAGGATATGTTTAATCGTTTGACAGCTTCTTCCATAATCGTTTGAGAAAGCTTGAAGTATTTTTCAGGTGTGCGTAAAAACAACTGATACATCGCGTTTTTTTCGCCACCCTCATAGACGTAGCGCTTTTCAATGCGGCGTTCATCTACTTCATCTCCAATTTTTTTCTGGAATCCAATACCTGAACCAGTCAGTATGAGATCATTTTTATTGTCAGAAATAGTGGCCACTGCGTTGTTGTTGAAAATCTTAATAATTTTCATAATCTCCCTCCGATAAAAATAAAGACCTAAGAATTACAAAAACTATAATAAAAATATAGTCATGTTATTCAAAGGTCTTGCCTGATCACATCAGTAACAATCCAAGTATTACAGCTATTATTTTAAACATTAATTTACTTTTGTCAACACTTTTATGTCAAATTAAATAAAAATGATAGCGTTTTACTTTTCAAAAATGATATCGAAATATTTCATCTCTTGAAAGCCAGCCATTCCAGTGTCATATGCACGATCTTGCAAGATATCCATAAGCGCTTGTAAAGATGCTTCATTCAACGTGTACTGATAAGCAACTTCAATGGCTTTTACAGCTAATCGAACAGCTTTTTCAAATATTTCCGGGAAAGAATCATTGCTTATGATTTCATGGTCACAAGGATGTTTCCATACTTCTTTCTTAAGATTTAAAACATCAAAATCATTCTCATCCTGATTTGGCACAATATTACCTGACATTTGCCATTTCTGATGACGAAGCATTTCATATCCAAGCCATGCATCAATCTTATAATGATGTGGATCATATAGCCATTCCTGTGCGTGACGCCATCCATCTAATGCTTTTCTAATATCATAAACGCGGATATCACTTTGAAACAGCTTCTTAACTGTTGGAACATAAATACGGGCAATTGCTTGTAAAATTTCTTGATTGTATAAGCAGATATCAGGAAAATGGTATTCTTTAATACTACAGTTTCGATAGGTTCTCAACATTGTTTCATCTAATACGGATTCAAATCGATGATGATAATTCAGACTCATGCCAGTACAATCGCCTGTACGATAATAGACATATGGATGGGCACTGCTGTCAATAGCCCAATGACATAAATGACCAAATAGATATACAGACATTCGTGTTTTGATATCATCTTTTTTCTGTTTTAAGATTTCATCAAGACCACATCTGAAAAAGTCATTGACATGGCCACAATGCAACGTATTCCCTATTTGTGAAACCAGGTTATCATGAAATAAATTCCATGGGGTTGCGCCATAGAAAAACAAAGGATCAGGACCATTACTACCGATATAATAGAGCTGTTCATTATCTTTGATCATTTGAATGATATCTTCATGATGTAATCGTTTTAATACTTCTTCCGCAAAAATCTTGTGAGTAATTAAGTTTGGCATATTGTTCTCCTTGTATCTTACGTGTACTATAAAGACATTATAATATGAAAAGAAACCGCATACAAGAACAAAATATAGGATGATAGAGAAGATTGTGAATTACATTTGATATAGAAATAGATATGAATAGTAAAAATTGTACAATACAGGAGATGAAGTTACCGTATTTCTGAATATTTTTGAATCCCTTGTGCGTGTGTATGAGATTTGTTATACTTTGTAAAAGTATAAAAGGGGAAATCATAAATGAAAAAGTTTAATTTAAAAAATAAATCGATACAAAAAGGAATTTTGATTTTTATCATTGGATTATTATCAGGAGTACTGCTTATGACTTCTTTACAACATTTTCAAAGTTCACCTAGTGGAAAAGACGCTGTGAAAGAGGAAAAAATTGCAGAAAAAGATACAGCTAAGGACAAGGAAAAAAACGAAGAAAAAGATAAAGAAACAAAACAAGAAGAGAACACTTCCCAATATCCTTCATGGGATAAATCTGCCGTATATAATGGAGGAGATAAGGTGATATATGAGAAAAAGATTTATAAAGCAAAATGGTGGACACAGGGAGAAATACCAGGGAACAGTGATGTTTGGGAGGATACAAAAGAAAGTATTACACCTGTAAAAGATGAAAAGAAAAAGGATACAGTTACCAATAAGAAGCATGTGGAAACAGGAGATAAAAAGATTGTCGGTTATTTTCCTTCATGGAAACCAGCAAAGGCGGATGATCTTCGCTATGATGAATTGACAGATATTATTTATGCATTCGCCATACCAACAAGTGATGGAGATTTACGCCCCTTAGATAATGCAGATATCGCAAAACAAATTATCACGAAGGCTCATAAACAAAACGTTCGTGTGTTATTAGCAGTAGGTGGATGGAGTTATAATGATGTTCCATTAGAAGCGACATTTGTTTCCGCTACAGAAAACGATCAAAAGATAAAGAAATTTGGCGATGCTATTATAAACATGTGTGATCAATATGGATTTGATGGAATAGACATGGATTGGGAGCATCCACGTGTCGATGGAAATACTGGGAAACGATATGAAGCGTTGATGTTGTATCTGGCAGATAAATTACATGATGAAAAAAAGCTTCTGACAAGTGCTGTTTTAAGTGGAGCTACTGCAGATGGCAATATATATTATGATGCAGCAGCGCATAGTGATGCAGTCTTGAAGGCAGTAGACCGTATTCATGTGATGGCTTATGATGGTGGGGATGGAGAGCGTCATTCTCCATATGATTTTTCAGTAAACAGCATAGAATATTGGACAGATACTAGAAATGTTGACCCTAATAAAGTCATATTGGGAGTACCATTTTACGCAAGGCCAAGTTGGGCAGGCTATGGAGATATTATTAAGGAAAATAAAGGTGCATCAAAGAAAGATCATGTTACCTATAATGGGATGGATGTATATTATAATGGTTTAGAAACTATGAAGAAAAAAGCACAGTACGCTAAGAAAAACTGTGGTGGGATCATGATTTGGGAATTGAGTCAAGATAGTAGTGATGACAACATGAGCTTGCTGAAAGTAATAGCGGATGAACTATCTAAATAAGTGACGTACTCCCACCACTTATGCAAAGCATAGAAGTGGGGGACTTCTGCCTGCTTTTTGGTTAAAATGGAGTCCTTTTCATATTTAAAAACCAACGTTTTAAAATAAAAAGTAATGATTTATTTTAAGATTTTAGCTAAAAATATAATTATTTATGCTTTTTGTAACAAGCCCTCCTTTTTTGTGTATAATGTTACCTATTATGAGAACGGAGGTATGTGAATGAGCGTTGAACAATCAAATTTATTGAATGAAGAAATGAAAAAAGGAAAGAAGATTTTTTTAAGACCAAGCATACTAGATACTGCAATAGTAAATAGACCAAAGAATATGATATTAGGGGAATCGCTAGTCACAATGGAAAAAACAAAAGCGTATGATCATATATGTAAATTGGTATTAAGCAATAAACCGGTTGTGTCGCGTATCATGAAACGTGTGATGAAAGAATGTAAAGATATGACGGTAGATGAAATCGTCAATTGTATTGAAAATGATCCTCAAGTCATTGCGATTGTGAAAGATCATGATCAGATTATCGGAATGAATGTAGAGGATGAATGTATTATCGGAGCACCCATTCGATATGATGTATTATTTAAAGCAAATCTGCCAACAGCAGATGGTGGAACAGAGTGCGTAGGAATCTTTATGAATTTTGAAATACAAATAGATGATAATCCAGGGTATTCACTAGTGAGAAGAGGTATCTATTATACTTGCAGAATCTTAGCACGTCAAAAAAATGCAGCTGATGGATTTGAAAATTCAAATTTCAACGATATCCAAAAGGTCTATTCGATTTGGATATGCCCAGTTCATAAAAAAGAAAAAAATGATGTAATCAATATTTATCATGTCAAAGAAAAATGTTTAAAAAAAGAATGGCATTGCCCACAAAAAGACTACGATCTAATGGAATTGATCATGTTGTATCCAGGTACACAATATGATTATGATCAAGGCGAAGAACATGGGTTATTAGAGATGTTAAATATATTGTTCACAATGAAAATAAGTGCAGAAGAAAAAAAGAGATTATTGGAAAAAAATATGGTATAATAATGACGAAGAACATGGATGAGGAGGTAGAATATATGTGCAATCTTAGTGAAGGTATATTGAAACAAGGACTAGAACAAGGAATAGAAATAGGAAAAGCACAAGGTATACAAGAAGGTGAATTAATTTCCGCAATTAAATTAACCAAAAATCTAATAAAAAGCAGCGAAATAGATGTTTATAAAGCTATGGCATTACTAGATCTACCACAGGATATCCGTAAAAATGTAATCGAAGAAATAAATAAAGAAAAATAGAATTAAAAGACGTATTCTGATGAAAAATCAAAAATACGTCTTTTTTATAGGAACATCATTATATAAAGAGGATAACATTCTATAATCTCATGTCACAATTCACATTGTTCAAAAATAACTAATTGTAAGTTGCGGCTGTTTATGAATTGTTGTAGGCTTTATAAACATATGTGATAAACAAAAATTATTCATCAGGAAAATATGTAAAAAAGATAAAACTATCTTTATATGAGAATGGTATCTTGCTTTCCTTTCATTTGCATAGTATACAGAAGAAATACAAGGATGTGCGTAAATAGTAAATTGCATAATTCTCTAATTTGCGTTATCATAAGAGATAAAAAACGGAGGGATTGGGATGCTTAAAAGATTACATCACTCAAAAGAAGCAATCAAAATGGAAATCAGAGAACATAAAAGCTCTTCCATCGTATATTTTACACTCAGAGCATTGGTGATATTAACAATGATTCTTCAGATATTTAACCGGAATTATGAAAATGTATTCTTATGTATTTTGACATTGGCATTATTGATTGTGCCAAGTTTTATTCAGGTAGAATTTAAAATAGAACTGCCAACTACATTAGAAATTATTATTTTGGTGTTTATATTCTCTGCAGAAATACTTGGAGAAATAAAATCGTTTTATATCGTATTTCCTATGTGGGATACCATACTTCATACACTCAATGGATTTCTGGCAGCGGCAATTGGTTTCTCACTTGTGGATATCCTAAATAACAATGATCGTTTACAGTTTAAAATGTCACCTGTCTTTATGGCATTAGTAGCATTTTGTTTCTCTATGACGATTGGCGTATTATGGGAGTTCTTTGAATTTGGCATGGATCATCTAATTGGTACGGATATGCAGAAAGATACAGTGATAAACTATATTACCAGTGTGGCATTAGATCCTACAAACAGTAATCGACCAGTGACAATGAGTGGTATCAATGATGTGATTGTCAATGGACAAGCATTAGGATTAGGTGGTTATCTGGATATTGGTCTAATTGATACCATGGAAGATTTGTTTGTGAACTTTATTGGTGCCGTTGTATTTTCAATCTTTGGTTATTTCTATGTGAAAAAACGTGGGAAAGGTCGTTTTGTTAAACGATTTATACCAAAACCAAAGGATAAAAAACGGGATTATTTAGAAATAGTAAAAAACAACAAACAGAGTACAGAGTAAAATCTGTACTTTTTTCTTGTTCACCTATTATAGAGGACTTATAATATGTTTGTTCAATAAGTTATAATCAGAAGGGAAATAAGGCAGATATAAAGATTTCTGTGGGTAGTTCATATGCATGAATTTGAAATGAAAAAAAGCAATTATAAGCTTTTTATCCGCAAATGAGAAATAGCAGTAATCCTTGAAGCTGGATACAGAAAATTACATGAGAATGAAGATTGTAGTGAATATATTAGAGTATGTGAGAACCTATATTTCTCAATCGCTTTTGTGCCTAATTCCAACAGTGTGCAACTTTCAGATGAAGAAATAAACGATTTTTGTAAAGGACTTCATTTAGTAAGTGATCAAATCATGGATAAAGTAAATCATAAGTCCTCTCTGATTCAGCTGCGAAGTATTCTGTTTTCAGATTGTAATATCCAACAAGAAGCATTAATGGTTTCCGCAATCAAATGGGCAAGTGAAGCATTCGCTTTTCCTATGCCAATCATAAATGTGACATTTGATGATACGATAAAACCTTGTGGCAAGTATATTTTTGATTTTTCTAATTTGATATAAAAAAGATGAACATTCGCATTAGCTTTTGTTCATCTTTTTGTTGTTTAACGATGATATAATTTTTTAGTCTGATATTGATCTTCACAAGTTAAATTACAATTCAGTTTACGGAATGTATTTACATCCACTTGTGATAAAATAACGGTACTATGTGCTTCACAGCCTTTTAGCTTATCCAGCTGCTGCATTGCCAAATGAGATACAGGATTGGTTGTTGCGGATATCGCAAGAGCAATCAAAACTTCATCTGTATGTAAACGAGGATTATGATTACCAAGAGAATTCACTTTCAATTTCTGTATTGGTTCTATAATATTAGGTGAAATCAATGGTATTTCATCATTGATGTTGCCTAATGCTTTTAAAGCATTTAATAATGCAGCACTGCATGCACCAAGCAGGGAGCTTGTTTTACCAGTCACAATAGATCCATCTGGAAGCTCTATTGCGAAAGCAGGAGCATCCGTTTCTTCAGCTTTCTGTAATGCTGGAATCACACAACGTCTTTCTAAAGGAGTGATATTAGCCTGTGACATAATCAGTTCAATTTTCTTAATGGTATCTTCAGTAGTATGACCTATTTTAAAATCAACTTTTGCGGCATAATAACGGCGAAGGATTTCTTCACTGCTTGCTTTTCTTGCGGCATCATCATTCACAATACAATAACCTGCCATATTCACGCCCATATCTGTAGGTGATTTATAAGGAGATTCTCCTAAAATCTTTTCAAACATGGCATTTAATACAGGGAAGATTTCCACATCACGGTTATAGTTTACAGTAGTGACACCATATGCTTCTAAGTGGAATGGATCGATCATATTGATATCATTTAGATCAGCAGTTGCAGCTTCATATGCCAGATTCACAGGATGCTTTAATGGAAGATTCCATATAGGGAATGTTTCAAATTTCGCATAGCCTGCTTTGATACCACGTTTATGTTCATGGTATAACTGTGATAAACAAGTGGCCATTTTTCCTGAACCAGGACCAGGTGCTGTCACAACGACCAAAGGTTTTGTTGTTTCTATATATTCATTTTTACCATATCCATCTTCTGATACAATCATTGGTATGTTGTTAGGATATCCAGGGATTACATAATGCTGGAAAACCTTAATACCTAAATGTTCCAGATGCGCTTTAAAAACATCAGCACTGGATTGATTTGCATATTGCGTAATTACGACACTTCCTACATATAAGCCGGTTCCACGGAATGCATCGATGAGACGTAATACTTCAGCATCATATGTGATACCAATATCACTGCGAATTTTATTTTTTGCGATATCATTCGCACTGACAGCGATAACGATTTCTACTTCATCTTTCAGGTTTAACAACATCTTCAGTTTTGAATCAGGCTGAAATCCAGGCAACACACGTGCAGCATGGTGATCATCAAATAATTTACCGCCAAATTCAAGATATAACTTATTGCCAAACTTACTGATTCTTTCTAAAATATGCTTTGATTGCAGTTCAATATATTTGTCATTATCAAAAGCTATTTCTTTCATCTTCTCACTCCTTATCTAAAAAAACTCTCACTTTATGTATTATACCAAAAATATCGGTCATTTACTAACATAAAACAGTTTTTCAAAAGAAAAAAACAACGAGTCGTGAAAGCAGAAAAAATGTAAGCTATTTCTATGTTTATGCAAATATTTCAAAGAATGTGGAAAGATGAATGAATTACTGTAATTATCGTAAAAAATAGAATTTTAAAATGTTTTATATCTAAGAGAATTAATTAAGAACAGAAAATATATGGAATGATCTACAAGTAAAGAAACAAAAATAATTGAAAAAGCAGAGAGTGTTTTGCTTGTCAGGCTTTTTAGAGCACATAAAAATTTAAATATCTGGCTTTAAGTACATAAATCGACCGTTCAAAGAAACAATCAACCGCTCATAGACTTTTATAGATATATTCCTATTATATAAATTGTACGTTCAAAGCCATGTCATGTACACCCTATGATATGTTTTTTTCAGGACTTTATAGGATTATAATTAAGTAGGGAAAAACAAATAAGTTTTATACCTTATAGGGCATTTTTTTGCATACTATTTTAGAAGCTTCCATAATTCTTAAGAAATTGTCATTTTTAAAGACTTTGTTTATTTACCAGTAAAAGGTATAATGATAAGGTAATACGAAAAGCCATTAAAAAGGCTTTTTTGTTACGTTGACAACACTATACAGATAGTAGCAAAATCTGTGTATTTGCATATATAATAATGTAAACATGATAAAAATGGATACAATTAAGGAACTTTTGATGATTTTTATTTGGAAATAATTAGAATGTCAAAAAAGTACGGAAAAAAATAGCTATCAAACGGAAAATGCTTTATAATAGTAATGCACTTTTGCAACACTACCATCACGCAATATGTGATGTCCTATAAATCAGAATCAAAAAAGGAGATATCGCAATGGAAAAAGTTATAAAAATTGAAGGGAAACATAAATTACGTGGAACAGTACGTATCAGCGGATCAAAAAACGCTACCGTCGCACTGATTCCAGCAGCCATATTAGCAAACGGGCCTGTCACAATCTGTGGTGTGCCGAATATCAGTGATGTAGAATCACTATCAGTATTACTACAAGACCTGGGTGTTGTTGTAGATATTAAAAGCAGTGATCGCATCGTCATTGATACAACGGATATGCAAAATAAACCTATGATTCATGAGGCAGTCAGTAAACTAAGAGCTTCTTATTATTTTATGGGGGCTTTGCTGGGAAAATATGGACATGCGGAAATCAAAATGCCAGGAGGATGTTATTTAGGACCTCGTCCGATTGATTTGCATCTGAAAGGTTTTGAGGCATTGGGCGCAACGGTTACTTATGATCATGGCGCTTATATATTAGATGCCAAAGAACTTGTCGGGACAAAAATTTTCTTAGATATATCCAGTGTTGGCGCAACGATCAACATCATGATGGCAGCTGTTCATGCCAAAGGTAGAACAACGATAGAAAATGCCGCAAAAGAACCAGAAATTATAGATGTCGCAACCTTATTAAATAAAATGGGCGCAAATATTCGTGGAGTTGGTACTAATGTTATCACCATTGATGGTGTTGATGAACTTAGTGGATGTTTCCATGAAATTATACCAGATCGTATCGAAGCAGCTACGTATATTGTATTAGCAGCTGCTGCTGCAGAAGATGTGATGATCGAAAATATTATACCGCAGCATTTGGAATCACTATTATCAAAACTTCATGAAATTGGTATCCAGATGGAAGTTGGTGTCGATCGTGTGCATGTAAAAGGACATGATGGCAATATTAAGGCTACTGATATTAAAACATTGCCATATCCAGGCTTTGCCACAGATATTCAACAGCCATTAACTGCACTTTTAACACAGACAACGGGACAATCTATTGTGACAGAAACTATTTATACAGAACGTTTTAAACACTGTTATGAATTAAATAAAATGGGCGCAAATATTAATGTTATGATTCCTAGCTCCTTTATCAATGGTCCAACACCTTTATATGGTGCAGAAGTATGTGCGACAGATTTACGTTGTGGGGCATGTCTTGTAATTGCCGGATTAATTGCAGATGGTGTGACAACCATTCATGATATTTATCATATCGATCGAGGATACGAAGATTTAGATGGCAAACTAACAGCTTTAGGCGCAAAAATTTGGCGTGAAACAATTGAAGATTAATATATTGACCTTATAGTTATAGACTGTAAGGTTTTTTTCGTCTTTATGATGATTAGATCTATCCTCGCTCATAGCGTGCTAATAATAGGTAACACAGATTACATTTACAGATCAAAGTGAGCATCCCATCGAACAGAACGTTATTAGGATTTTAATAATAACAGAATGGAACAAAAAGCCTTATCTTATATTGGATAGGGTTTTTATATACTATCGTGGGATAAATCGTAAAAAAGTTGGATAAATGGAAGAATTCATATAAAAAAAGTTGGAAAAGTTGCATAATAGCAGCATAATAGGGATGGAAAAATGAAATAGAGGTGGTCATATGCTTTATCGTAAAATATCAAATGATATTATGGAATGGCTGCATACAGGAAAGAAAGCACTTCTTGTATCAGGTACAGATCGTATTGGAAAAACGACAATCATTCAGGAATGTTTAAAATCAACACATCACAGTTTTATAGAATTGAACTTTAAAAAACAGCCAGAACTAATAGAATTATTTGAAAAGGCAACCTCTACACAAGATTTGTTATTAAGATTAAGTGTTGTATCTAAAGAGCCTTTAATAAAAGGTAAAACAGTAATCTTTTTCGATGAAATTCAGGAATTTAAAGATATCATGACGAGAATCAAATTTTTAGTAGATGATGGAACCTATCGCTTTATCATGAGTGGCTCTTTGCTAGGTGTAGAATTACACAATCTTCGTTCAGCACCTGTTGGTTATGTAGAAATTCTTGATATGTTTCCTTTAGATTTTGAAGAATTTTTACTTGCGAATGGTATTGGAGAAAATGTAATACAAAAGCTAAAAGAATGCTTTGAAAATAGAAAACCTGTCGATGAATTCATCCATAAAAAGATGTTAGATATATTCTACCTATATCTTATTGTTGGAGGTATGCCAGAAGCAGTCGTAAATTATATAGAAACAAATAATATTCAAAACGTATCACAAACTCATAAAAATATTATCCATTTATATGAACAAGATTTCACTAAATATGAAGATAAATATCGTTTAATGTTAAAAGAAATATACACAACGATGGCTAGTGAATTAAATAAACGAAATAAACGGTTCAAATTGAATTCCGTTAAAACTGGAATAAGTTATGATCGTATAAAAAATGATTTTTTATGGCTAAAAGATGCAGGTGTTGCATACCTGTTTATAATATAGAAGAACCCAAACAGCCATTGTTATTGAATACGCAAAGAAGCCTGTTTAAATTATTCTATTCCGATGTTGGATTATTGACAAGTTTGTATTCCGATATCGTGAAAATGAAAATTTTAAATAAAGATAAAGATATCAATAATGGCGCTTTATTTGAAAATGTAATTGCTCAGGAATTAGCTGCACACCATGTTGATTTATATTATTATAATAGTAAAAAATTTGGTGAACTTGATTTTGTGTGCGAATTAGATGGTGAGGTCGTCCCAATCGAAGTCAAATCAGGGAAGGATTATAAAAAACACAGTGCTTTAGAAAATGTATTACATGAGGCGATATTTGATATTCATAGAGCCTATATCTTATCGAATGGAAATGTTGAAGTAAAAGATAAAAAAGTCTATCTGCCAATCTATATGATTATGTTTATCGAAAATATGAAATTAGAAAATCCTATTTATAAACTTGATTTAAATGGACTACATTAAAAAGGAATACAAGCATGTATTCTTTTTTATACAATCAAATCATCATGATACAATGCGTAATAGATCATAACAAGCTGATCAATAAAATACATGAAAGAAATCATACCAAGATTATTATCAAATGTTCCTCCGATTTGGATTAATAAATGATAGCGCTCTTTATATATTGAGTGATCATTCTGCGTTATCAACACAGTATATGCTCTTTTTTTGTATAAGAAAGGTAATGTAATAGATTGAACAGTACTGCTTCCTCTAGGAGATACAACGATCGCAAGATCATTCTCTTTTAATCGGGAAGCAACTTTATCTTGTTGTAAAATATCCGCAGAAACATGAATGATTTTCTTAAATAATCCCAACCGTTCTTGCAGATACATTGCTAAAAACTGATATCCGATATTCCCAAAGATATAGATGCTTTCATGTTCATGTATCTGTTTCGCAAGTTCTATAAGTTTTTCTTTTTGAAAGTGCTCATTCATATCATTTATGGAATGGGCATATATCTGTTTCATATACGTGATCCCATGATCTATATCATCTTTTACTTGGAGGTAATCTTTATCATAATCAATCTCAAAACCATAGGATTTTTCTAAAGCTTCTTTAAAACTATTGAAATTTTTATAGCCTAATATACGACAAAACCGACTGAGTGTAGAAGTAGATACAAAGCATAATTCTGCAATTTCATAAATGTTTAAGTCTTTTAATTCATCAATATGTTTAACTAATTCAATCGCTAAATTGCGATGTGTACTGCCTTCTTGCGCACCATTGATAAACAACATGAGCTTATGTAATATCATATCCATCATGAAGCACCTTCTTTCATCTTATATTTTAACAAGTAGTTTCAGATATTGAAACTAATTTCTAAAATAATTTTTAGTTTCATAATAAGAACGCTTACATTCGCATTTTCACTGATATACTGTTTGTGTCAAGAAAAGGAGGACCAATGGTGAAAATAGAAACGATACAAACATTTCCAGATGATTTTTTATGGGGAGCCAGTACAAGCGCGTTTCAAGTAGAGGGAGCTAATACAGAAGATGGCAAAGGATTATCTACTCAGGATGTAAGACCAGTACCTGCCGGTTTATCAGATGCATCCATTGCGGCTGATCATTATCATCGATACAAAGAAGATATCGCTTTGATGAAAGAGGCAGGTTTAAAATCTTATCGATTTTCCATCGCATGGACACGTATTTATCCAAATGGGGATGATGAACAACCAAATCCTAAAGGAATTCAGTTTTATAGTGATTTGATTGATGAATTAATCAAAAATGATATTACGCCAATTGCGACATTATGGCATTTTGATTTACCAAATCATTTAGAAGAAGCATACCATGGATGGCTTGGGAAGGAAACAATTCATCACTTTGAACGATATGCAAGAACAGTATTTGAAGCATATGGCGACCGGGTAAAATACTGGATATCCATTAATGAACAGATGATGATGGTAATGAATACTGAAATGTTGTTGGGAAAAGGCAAGAAAATTTCATATAAAGAAGGGCTGAAATACAATATGCAGGCATGTGTAAATATGTCACTGGCAGAGAAAAAAGCGTTTCAGTTATGTCATGAAATTATCCCAGATGCGAAAATCGGACCATCAAGTGCCTATCAGCTATGTTACCCATTAACATGTGATGCAATGGATGTTCAGGCAGCGATGGATGCGGAAGAATTCTTAAGCTATTTAGTTTTAGATTTAAGTGTTCGTGGAGAATTTCCGGCAACATTAAAAGCGTATTTGAAACAGGAACAAGCATACCCTGTAATCAGTGAAGAGGAACAGAAGCTGTTGAAAAAAGAAAGACCTGATTTTATCGGTGTTAATTATTACGCTTCATTGACGGTACGTAAACCTGGAGATCCAGATCCAAAAGCTGATTTGTTTTTCTTCAATACAGAGAATTACACAATCGTAAACAACCCAATCATTAAAACAACGACATGGCTAAGAGGAAGCTATGATCCACTCGGATTTAAATTAGCATTAAGGAAACTATATGATCGATATCAGCTGCCATTAATGATTACAGAAAATGGATATCCACAAACTGAGGAGCCAGTAAATGGTATCATCAATGATACAGAACGCATTACATATCTTAAAGATCACTTACATGCAATCAAAGAAACAATTAGTGAGGGAATTCCTGTAATAGGATATCATCTTTGGTCTTTTATTGACTTGTTAAGTGGTTCTCAGGGATATAAAAAGCGTTATGGTTTGGTCTATATTGATCATCAAGAAGGAAATAAAGGTACATTACAACGTATCAAGAAACAATCATTTTACTGGTATCAAAAACAAATAAAAGAAAAAGGAAGGGAAATTTAAAATGGAAAAAGTACAAGCATGGTTGGAGAAAACATTAATTCCAATTTCAACAAAATTATCTAGCAGTAAATTTATGCAGGCATTGAGTGGAGGGATGATGTCTGTTCTACCAATCATGATGATTGGCGCAATCTTTTCAATTCTGACAAATCTGCCAATTGACGCATATAAAACATTTATCGCAGATATTGGTCTGGCAAAATTCTTTGCCCTTGGAACAACAATGACGACGGATTTGATTTCTATCTATATGACATATTTTATCGCAAAAAGCTTCTCTAGTAGAAAACATAAAGATCAATCTTCTACAATTGGTATGTTGGCAGTGGCATGTTTCTTCATTTTATTACCATTTGGGGTAAATGAAGCAGGCACAAAGTTCTTTGAATTTACATATTTAGGCTCTATGGGAATGTTTGTAGGTATTGTGACAGGATACTTCACTTCATTAATTTATGGATGGGTATTGGATAAAGATATTACAATTAAACTTCCTGATGGAGTGCCTATGAATGTCGCAAATTCATTTACAGGAATCATTCCAGCACTTGTTGTCGCAGTTATTTTCTTACTTGTAAATTTCTTATTAACATTAACTCCTTATGGAAATATCTTCTCATGTTTATATTCTCTATTACAAGCACCATTACAATCATTGGCAGGAAATATGTTCTCTATGATTATCATTGTTATTTTATGTCAGATTTTATGGTTCTTCGGTATTCATGGATCTATGACTGTATTAGGTGTTATCTTCCCTTTGTGGATTGCAATGTATGCAGAAAACAGTGCTTCTGTAGCAGCTGGTGGACCAGTATTGAATCCTATTAACGTTACATTCTTTGACTTCACCACAATTGGTGGATGTGGTTGTACACTTGGCTTATCTATTCTATTATGTTTGTTCTCTAAATCTAAACAGAATAAAACATATGGTAAATTATTCTTGCCTTGTGGATTATTTAATATCAATGAACCTATGGTATTCTCTATGCCTTTGATGTTGAATCCTTTATTCATTATTCCATTTATCTTAGCTCCAGTATTAGCAGTTATTATCGCATATTTCGCAATTGTGGTACTGCAGATTGTACCTGCACCACTTGGTATTATGAACTTATCTTATGTACCTGCATTATTTAGAGGATTTATCAACTGTGGTTTCCAGGGTGTCATTCTTGAACTGGTAATTGTAATAATTTCAATGGTTATTTACTATCCATTCTTCAGAATTGCTGATAAACAAGCATTAGCTAATGAAAATAAAGAAGCATAGGTATATAATATAGATAGCATATGGCTGGTAACTAATATGTTATCTACAGGAGGAAAAGGATTATGAAATATTTAGTATTTGATGTTGGTGGAAGTGCAATTAAATATGCGTTGATGAATGATGCATATGAATTACTGGAAAAGGACAGTGTACCAACACCACTTGATTCTTTAGACAGTTTTAAAAAGGCAATTCATGATATCTATGTAAAATATCAAGATGAAGTAGAAGGTATTGCGATATCTTTACCTGGTATGATTAACAAGAAAACGAATAAAATGCAGATTCCAGGATTCTTGTTATATAATGATGGCGTTGATATTGAGGCAGAACTAAAATCTGTCACAACCAATCAATTAACAATCGCAAATGATGCCAAATGTGCTGCTTTATGTGAAGTGACTTTGGGCAGCTTGAAAGATACTGGAGTTGGCGCTGTTTGTATCATTGGCAGTGGCATAGGTGGTGCTGTGACCATTGGAAACAATGTATTGACAGGTGTACATGGCTTTGCGGGAGAATTTAGCTACTTAAGCTCAGATTGGAAAAACTGCTGTGGTTTTAATGAAAAATGGGGCGCCGTAAATAGTGTTTATGCACTCATTGCAAATGTTGCTGCTAAAAAACAATTGGATAAAGATCAGTTAGATGGAAAAGCTGTATTTGAATTATGTAATCAAAAAGATGAAGTAGCACTTAGCTGCCTAAAAGAATTTACAGATTATCTAGCTGCTGGATTATATAACTTACAAGCATGTGTTGATCCTGAAAAAATCGCAATTGGTGGTGGTATCAGTAAACAGCCAATATTATTTGAATATATTCAAAAGTCATTAGATGAAATTTATGCAGCAATACCATTTAATATTCCACGTGTTCAAATCGTGAATTGTAAATACTTTAATGATTCTAATCTAATGGGAGCATTAGCAAATTATAAACTGATTATGAAAGAATAATGATAAAATGATAAGCCAAAGGATTTGTTCCTCTGGCTTATTTTTTGAAACTCAGTTTATTTTTATCATCTTTGATAAGTTCGTCTAATTGATCCATTGTAAATTGATTTAATGCAATTTTATTTAGGATGGATAATGCTTGTTGCTCTGTAAAGTCAAGCGATGCTGCTTTAAATGCTTGCGAAAAAGCTGGAGATGAAGCATCATTTGAAATTAATAACGACACTGGACAACCATATAATGTGGATAATTGATTTAAGGTATCTGAGTTAATTGAACATTCTCCTTTTTCAATTTTTGATACAAGACTTCGATCAATTGATAAATATTTAGCGATTTGTTTCTGTGTCAGGTTAGCATTTTCACGAAGTAGTTTTAGTTTAGTTCCGATATCTGTCATATGTTTTGTCATAATGTTATGCCTCTTTCTTTTCTTAATCATATACGATGAAGTCATAAAGACACAGATATTTATCAAAAGTATTACGTCAACTTTACTTTTTTCACAAAAATATGAAAAGAAGGATGATGATCCTTCTAATAATACGCTATGATTAGATTAAGAATGAGCAGTGATGGCATGTGAAGGTTTATGCTGTTGTTCACTTTGTATACTACCAGATAATTTCAAAGAAAGCTTTGCACATGCTGGACCAATCATTTCATATAAAACTGCACTGGACAATATGATCAAAGATAACATGGTTCCTTCATATGTTGGAAGGATGCGTTGACCTAATATGGCAAGTCCAATGGATACACCTGCTTGTGGAATCAAAGCTAAGCCAAGATATAGCTGCACATTCGTACTGGCATGTGAAAGTTTTGCGCCAGCCCATGCACCGGAAGCTTTTCCCATGATCCTAACAAAGAAATAAACTATCCCAATCAATCCACAGGATACCAAAGCATGTAAGTCTAAGCGCATACCTGATAGCACAAAAAATGTTAATGTAATTGGTGGTGTAAAATTATTTACCTGACGGAAAACATCTTTATTTCCCGATAGATTAATATATACTCCACCAAGTACCATGCATGATAACAATGGAGAAATATTGAAACAGCTGCATACTCCTGTCAATAGAAGAATCATAGCAATTGTGATTACCAAACGATGATCATCTGAACGATGCTCCGTGATGATATGATTTAGGATATAGGCAAAGCTAATGCCAATAAAAACCGCAAGGATATTCCATACCACAGGAAGTAAAATGATAGAAAGCTGTAGTGTTTGATCTGCATGCATAAATTCAACTAAAGCTGTACAAATACTGAAAGCAATGAGTGCCACAGCATCATCCAGAGCAGTGACCTGTAGAATGGTATCCACAAAATTTCCTTTCGCATGATATTGTCGTATCGTCATAATCGTAGATGCTGGTGCAGTTGCACAACCAATTGCGCCAAGTAGAAGGGAAAAAGACCAAGGCAGATGAAATAATAACACCATGGATAAAGTGATACATAAGCCAGCTGTCAACGCTTCAAAAATTGTAATGATCATAACTTTGCCACCTTGTTTCATCAATGTTTCTTTCTTAAAATATTTACCAACACCAAAAGCAATAAAAGCGAGTGCAATATCTGTCATAAAATCCATGCCCTGAATAATATCAGAAGGAATCAGATGAAGCACACATGGACCAATAAATATTCCTGAAATGATATAACCACTTACATTTGGAAAGTGAAGTTTTTTTGTGATACGGGTACAAAGAAAACCAGCAAGTAATATTATGGAAATAGAGATAATAATGCCTGCGTTTCCTTGCGTATCTAAGAATTCTGCTATCATATAACCGCCTCCCCATGATTGATTATAGTGTGGATTAATGATAAAATCTAATTATAATTATTTAGAGGTTTATGAAAATAATTTATAATAAGGAGGTGCTATCATATGATAGATACTAGAATTGTTTCCTTTTTGACACTTATTGAATGTAAAAGTTATACAAAGGCTGCTCAACAGCTACATCTAACACAGCCAGCAATTAGTCATCAGATACGCCAGCTTGAAGAAGAGTTTCAGGTAAAAATTTTTCACAAGAGTAAAAAAAGCCTAATTTTAACGCCTGAAGGAGAGATTTTAGAAAAGTATGCACATCGAATGATGTCTGTATATAATAGTACACATCAAGCTTTAGAGGACGCAAAAAATCATCTTCGCCGCTTTGTGATAGCGACAACACCAACAGCAGGGGAATACTATATCCCACAGTTACTTGCGGCATATTGCAGCGAACATAGTGATGTTCGTATAAATCTGATTACGGACTCTATAAATAATATTTATAATAAACTGAAATTATATGAAGCAGATTTTGCGATTATAGATGGACGACTCACTTCTGATCGATATCATTCTATCTTATTGGATACTGATTATTTATGTCTGATTATTTCACCTAAGCATCCTTTGGCAAAGCGCTCTAGTGTGAAAATGAGTGAATTACGGGATGAAAAATTTATACTTCGATCAAAAGAAGCAGGAACACGAGAGATATTTGAAAGCTACTTAGAATCTCAACGTGATTCTATCAGGAATTATCGTATATTAATTGAAACAGATTCCCTTGCGACAATCAAAGAACTGGTTATGAGTAATATGGGTGTGTCGATCATGTCACATAATGCTTGTAAAGAGGATGAACAAAAAGGCAGATTAAAAACGATTCCGATTATGAATTCCACTATGATTCGTGAAATTAACTTGGTATATCCAAAAGATTTTCAACATGTAGATGTCTTATTAGAGTTGAAGAAAACATATAGTAAACTTCATTAATCATAAAAAAGGAAGAATCCTCATTTATTTTGACGATTCTTCTTTTTATCGTTATTTATAAAATTATCCTTTGATTTATCGAATGAAATTTGTTCTTTCTTTTTCAAGTATTGCAGGGGCAATACCATTTGCTTTGGCATTTTCTAACATCTTTAACATCCATGTCATATTTTCACCAATCTGACGCATGATATACAAACCTTCTCTATCCTGCTTAACTTCTTCTGCAGTATTTCCATGTACCATATTCCAATATGGGGCAGGAACAATTAACATATTGCTAATGCCTAGATATTTATTCAGTTCATCATAAGTAGCGGTTGTTCCAGCACGCCTTGCACTTACTACAACGGCACCTGGTTTATAAGCCAAATGTTGTGATGCCGCATAGAATAAACGATCCAAGAATGAAATCATGGTACCATTGGCACTTGCATAATATACCGGGGAACCAAAGACTACACCATCTGCTTCTTTGATTTTATCAATTGCTTCATTCACGATATCATCAAAAATGCATTTTCCACTTTCACGGCATTTACCACACCCGATACATCCACGGACATTTTTGGAGCCTACCTGAAATACTTCTGTTTCAATACCATTTTTTTGTAACGTTTCCTCAATTTCATGTAATGCAGTATACGTACAACCATGAATATTAGGACTTCCATTGAATAAAATAACCTTCATAACCAATCAACCTTCTTTCTAATTCTATTGTAACATTTTTGTCAATCCTTCTTTCTCATGATACTTAAAATATGGTAAAATGATGAATAGAAAGCTGGTGGATAAATGCTATTAAATGAACTGCCGAAAGCTGATGGATATTATGTTTATCTGCTGCGATGTATAGATGAAACATTATATTGTGGCTGGACAACAAATTTATTAAAACGTTACGAAAAACATGTGAATGGTAAAGGCGCAAAATATACGAAAGCACATCCACCAATGGAAGTTTATTATTATGAAGTATGTAAAGATGCGACTACAGCGCGAAAAAGAGAATATGAGATAAAACAAATGAATCGACAAGATAAATTAAAACTAATGGATAGGGGGAAGGAACATGTCACAAACAACGAAAAAAGCATTAGCGATGTCACTGAAAACATTATTGAAAACGAAACCACTTGATAAAATCACCATCGTGGATATTGTGGAAGATTGTGAAGTTAATCGTCAAACTTTTTATTATCACTTTCAAGATATTTATGATTTAATTGAATGGATCTATACCAGTGAAGCTTTAAAGGTGATTGGTGATAAAAAGACGTATGCGACTTGGCAGGAAGGATTCTTTCATATCTTTGAATACATAGAAAACAATCGTGATTTTGTGATGAGTACCTATCATTCTGTTTCAAGAGAACATTTAGAAAATTTTTTATACCAGGAAACCTATCGTTTGTTGATGGATGTGGTGGAAGAACAGGCAAAGGATAAATCTGTGCGAGAGGAAGATAAAGCATTCATTGCGAACTTTTATAAATATGGATTTGTTGGATTAATTCTGGAGTGGATTGGAAAAGGAATGAAAGATTCTCCTAAGAAAATTATTGATCGATTAGATATCGTGATTCATGGAGATATTGATAAGGCGTTAAAAGGATTTCAACATATTGTATAGATATAGGAAATCTATTATGTTTGAGAAGAAAGGATGGGTGTTATGAGAAAAGGAATTATTGGTCATAAAAGAGCATAGACCCATGCAGAAGTCAGAACATATATCATTTTTTGCATGGGAGGTAAAGGATAATGAAAGAAAATAAATATGATGATGAAGTATTTTTTAAGAAATATAGTGAAATGGAACGTTCAAAAAAAGGTTTACAGGGGGCTGGCGAATGGTCAGAGCTACAAAAACTGTTACCTGATTTTGAAGGAAAACGTGTTTTAGATTTAGGTTGTGGCTATGGTTGGCATTGTTTATATGCCGCAAATCATGGCGCAAAGCTTGTTCACGGTATTGATATCTCAGAAAAGATGCTGGAAGTTGCAAAAGAGAAAAACAGTGCAGATGTCATCACATATGAACAAAAAGCGATGGAAGATTTAGATTTTCCTGAAAACTCTTTTGATGTTGTATTAAGCTCACTGGCATTTCATTATGTGAAAGATTTTACAACACTGGTAGAGCATATCAGTCATTGGATAGAAAAAGATGGAACATTTGTTTTTTCTGTAGAACATCCGGTCTTTACATCATTTGGAACACAGGACTGGTATTATGATGATGATGGAAATATCTTACATTTTCCAGTCGATCGCTATTATTATGAAGGAAAAAGGGATGCGATATTTCTGGGTGAAAAGGTCACAAAATATCATAGAACATTGACTACTTACTTGAATACATTGCTAGTGAATGATTTTGTGATTGAACATATCATTGAACCACAACCACCACAGGATATGTTAGATCTTCCTGGTATGAAAGATGAAATGCGCAGACCCATGATGTTATTGGTGTCCGCTAGAAAACGATGAATCACAAAAGAATCTTCGTTCATCGACTACAATAGATACAGCAAACAAAATCAATGTGTTTATCGACTATAATCGATAACGATGTGATTAGCATGCCTTAGAGAAAAAAGTATATAGAACGTATTTTGGAAATTAAAGATAATAAAATATTATGCAAGGAGATATTGAAAATGAATCCTAAATGAATTATGATGATGTAATGAAACGTCTTAAGATGGTTTTTGAAAAGAATGGTGTGAAAGAGAATGAAAAAAATCCTTTTTTTCAAAAAAGCGAAGCTAGAAGATTTAGAATGTTTACTTCTTGTATATGATTATTTTACACATTGGACAATCATTTGGTAAGTGAATCATTTAGTGAGTTTTTATGGAAGTATTCAGGGGATGAATATGGCGATTTAGAAGATGAATATTTATAGGATTCCAGAATAGTAAAAAAGCATCTACAAAATGCAATGTAGATGTTTTTTCTATATTTAATATAAATAGGATATCGTATTTTTTTTAAATCTATCTGTCTTTACCTATTACTAACATATTTGATTTTGGCTTGTATGAATATGATAATGGAAAAAATAACAGCAATACTCAACCATAATATCGTAGAAATATCTTTTAAATAAAATATCTGACTACCTATGGAAATAGGGCTAGTTCCTGAAGTATACATATAAAAACAAGGATAGATGATTTGGTTTATATCAAATTCACCACTTTGGAAGTAGAAAGGCACATAAATAAATAATAATACAATAATGATTGTGACAAACTGGTTTTTTGTTATAGAAGAAAGAAAAACAGTGAATATAATAATTGCAAAGGTTCCTAATAGAAGCATTTGGATTTGACTTCCAATAATAAATGCATTGTTTGTATAAATACCGCTAATCATGGATGGATTAAAACTATATCCTGTGCCTAAAGCATATTCTGGTAGATGCATTCTTGTAGGCTTTAATGTAAGATAAGCAATTGCAAAAATACAAAATAACTGAAGCAAAGTTGTAAATAATCCGATTGTAAGTCCAGCACAGACTTTCGCAATTGCTATTTTTATAGGCCCTTCTCTTGTAGGAACGATGATCTGATCCACTTTAGTTTTTTTCTCAATGGAAAAAATATTTGCGAGAATAATTGCGATAGGAATAAGATTAAGAAAACTAAATCGTGATAATGAGGTATATAAAGGATTTAGGGATGCCGTACCACCAAAGTAAAAAGTTGTATGATGTATTTTATCCTCAATAAATTTGTTATAGCTTTCTATATCTATCAATGCATTTTCATTTTGTGATAAATACACTTTTTTTGCATCTTCTAAACTTTTAATATTATCCTCTTTATGTGATAAAACATATAATGGTAAAGCTTTATAAGACCGGATATCAGGCTTCTTATAAGATATAGTTTCATATGAATCTAAATATATAAAATTTAACATATTTAATTCGTCTTGATGCTTATAGACAATAGGTAGAGCTGCAGTTTTTGTTTCTGAATCATAATCTATTCCAGCATATGTTCCCATATATTTATGAATGTTTTCACCATATTGATTCTCAATTGCAAAATATCGATCTTCATTCAAATTTTTTGAAACTTCTTCGAATAGTTCTTTATAATTATTACCGTATATTTTTATCATGATTTCATCATCAACTTCTTTTGTGAATTGATCATAATAGGCATTATAATCATCACAAAACTGATTCCATGTTTCTTCGGTTGCAACACCTTCATATTTTGATATGATTTTATCTGTATAGCGATATACATCATTCATCTTTGTAAGTTTTTTTCCTTCAAAAGTTTTCAAAGGAATTATTGGTTCTTCATGATAACAATCCCATGTTGTATAGGTCATGAATCCACAAACACATAAAATCATTAATATATTTATTTTATTTTTAAATACTTTCTTCACTTCACTTAAAATTAAACGTATCATAAAAACCCCTAACGATTTTCTACATAATGCCTTTTTGCTTTCACTAGCATGACTGCAATGAGGACAACTCCACATAATAACCAGAACATCGTAATGAAATTTTTCCACATAAGGGCATGAGAGAAAACAGACAAATAAGGGAATCCATAGTACACATTTGGAATTAGGTAATGGTTTGGTTCCAACATAATACTAGGTGTAAATCTTAATATATCTACAGGCAGAAATAGTGTTGCGAAATAAGGAGTCATAACAAATAGGAACATGATGATAATGGTGATAAATTGATTTTTTGTGAAGAAAGATAATGCCATCGTAAGCATGGAAATGACAAAGGTTGCCAGTAATAATAAGCCAATAAATAGGAGTGTATATTCTTTATAGGAATACATGCTTAAAAATATTTCCTCCGTCATACTGCAATCCCAACTATCTAAATTTAACTTTAAATTTGCGATCATAAACACTACCAGTAGTTGTAGTAAAACGGTTGTGAAAGCCACAAGAAAACCTGCAGTCAATTTCGCAATTGTAATATTTTTATACCCTGTTTTTGATGGGACAATCACTTGGTCTGTTTTGTTATGATTTTCAATAGAAAATGAATTTGCCAAAACAATCGCAGAAACAAGTAATGTGAAGAATGTAAATTTAGTTAATAATCCGATAAACTGTTCCATATCACTGGTATCACCAAATACAAAATCATTGTTTTTGATCGTTTGTTTGATTTGATTCAGGTTCAATGTTTTTAGCGCACTATTTTTCATTTCAATAGAAGATAAGGCACTTTCTTCAAGCTTATCTTTGTGTGACATATAGTATAAAGGATTATTATAAAATTCATCATAATCAGTTAGTAAAGCATCGCCGCTACCTTGTGCTTGAGATACATAAGATGCATCATAAGTTCCTCGATAGATATAATTTAACATATATAGCTCGCCTTGCTTTTCATAAAAGGCAGGAAGGATCACTGTTTTTGTTTCGGCGTTGTAATCACTAATACTCGATGGACTAATTGAATAAGGGCTATTTCTTTCCATACTCATATACTTATTTGCATCTTCTTCTGAAACCTGACCTTTTATTTTATTGAATATGTCCAAATAATCTTTGCCATACGTTTTTTTCATCATGGCATCATTATATTGTTTTGTAAATTCTTTGTAGTAATTGTTGTAATCTTTTTTGTATTGTTCCCACAAAGACGCATCTGCCTTTTTATGATATTTGGATAATATCTCATGCTTATAGGCTTTTACTTCTTCTATATTTTTTAATTCTTTGCCATCAAACGTTTTTAAAACAATTGGTGTTTGATCAAGATAAAGTGGTATGTCTTCTGGTGATAAGTTAAGATAACTAACAATCCCCATTCCTATGATCATCGCAAGAATGACGAATAAATTAAGCTTATTCTTTAAGATCTTTTTGACTTCATTGAGAATCAGGCGCATCATGCTTCATCACCTTCTTCATTAAAATGATATAAATATAAATCATCTAAATCACTTTCAACTTCTATGGCTTGTGCATTTGGCTTCACATCCGATACCATACGTAAATCTACCCCATCCGCAACTTGATGGCTTTTTACGATGATGTATTGATTCATCAATTGTGTTGCCTCTTGATCGCTTACATGAACATTCCATACCTTATGCTCCATACTTTTCAATAGATTTTCGCAGGTATCATGCATAATTACAGTTCCTTGTTTCATAACGATAATATCATCCGCAATGGTTTCAATATCACTGACAATATGTGTAGATAATAATACCAAACATTTTTTTGATAAAGACGCAATCAGATTTCTAAATACAATACGTTCTTTTGGATCTAAACCAGCAGTTGGTTCATCCAAAATTAAAATCTTTGGTTCATTTAATAATGCCTGAATGATTCCAACTCTTTTCAACATACCACCTGACAAGTTCTTCATTTTTTTACGACGATGTTCTTGCAGGTTTAATTCCTTGATCCAATGATCAATCCGTATCTGGGCATCTTTTTTTGGAATACGTTTTACAATGGCCATATAGTTTAAAAATTCATCAATCGTATAATTTGGATAAAAACCAAAATGTTGAGGCATATAACCTAACATATCGCAAAAGATGTCATATTGTTTTTTGATGGAAACCCCATCGGCATAAATTTCACCTTCACTACTTGGTAATAACCCGCAGATCATACGTATCAGTGTTGTTTTCCCACTGCCATTTGCGCCAAGTAACGCATGAATTCCATTGTTTAATGTAAGTGAAATGTGATCGACTGCTTTTTTTTCTTTAAATGATTTACTAATATCCTTCATTACTAATTCCATAAAACGTTTCCTCCTTTTCGGTGTTTTTGTAAAATATAAATAATAAAATGATTAATAAAATTGTAATGATACCAAATACAGTATAGACATAAAGCATAGGAATGCTCATTAATTGGTAAATAATAACCTCTTTTAATGTTGTATAAATACCATAACAAGATGCATATAAAATAATGGCACTGAACTTTGTATGAATAAATCTTTCAAATACCATAGAAATGCACTGTATCAAATAAATTGGTAAAATTGTATTTAATATTAATAAGCTGATGTTTGCATTTGGTAAATTTAATTGAATCAAAAGAATAAATATAAACCCAATGATTTGTAATGTGGAAATCAAAATGCTCTTATAAAGAAAGGTCCTTCCAGAATTCAAATAGGTGACATCTAATAATTCGTTCATTTCATAGATGTGATGTTTATGTGTTTCATAAGCAGAGAGCGCTCCTAATATCATAAAATAAATAGTAGAACTCGCAAGAAACATATCTGGGAAAAAGAAGCCAATAGAAAGAAGCATCACGATACCCAAGCATGCACTTTTGATATAATAAGCAGTATCTAACATATAAAGCTGAAATATGGTGGATAGCTTTGTAGGCGGTATCGTTTCTTTTAATACGTTGTAGCATTGTTGCTTGGTCGTTTCCAAACCTTCTTCTGGAATATCAATCTCATCAAAGTCATGATACATGTTGATCACCATCCTTTATTATTTTTTTCATTTTGGCAAGGGCACGATAATGTCTGGTTTTTAATGTGTTTTCACTTTCATTTGTGATTTGTGAGATCTCTTTGAATGTCATTTGTTTCAGATAATGAAAGATTAAAATATCCTGATCTTTATCTGGCAGTTTTTGTAAGCATAATCTTAATTCTTCAAAGGTCAATGTGTGAAGGACATCTTCTGACAGATTGTAATCATCTTTTGATATCTCATCATTTAATTCTGTGTAATCAAAGCGTTTTTCTTTTCGATAATAGGTGTGACAACAATTCATCGCAATGGTGTATAAATATGCCAGCACTTTTCCATTACTTTGATAATTGTGAATCTGTTTGATAAAACGTAGAAAGACTTCCTGTGTAATATCTTTTGCTTCCTCTTTTCCTGATACTTTGCAGAAAACATAGCGATATACGGAAGGATATAATGTTTCAATAAATGCATTTAAAGCTTCTTGATTCCCTTTTCTGATTTCCTTTAGATAAGCTTTCTCATTCATTTTTCCCCTCCTTCACCCATATAACACTAGATATAAAAAAATAGTTTCATATATTTCATAAAATAATTATACAGGGTTTCGCACAAAATAGAAAAGCCTTCCAGATATCTCCAAATTTCGCAATTCAAACAGATATACTTAAATAAAGAAACTAGACACCAAAGGGGTTATGTCAAAATTTTAGACAGATACAGGCAAGTGTGAAAACTTTCAACACGGGCAAAGTCGTGTCTATGGTGGCAATTTAAAATTCACGTTATCCTATAGGTGTAAAAACAAACGGAGGTAATGGATATGTATTATAGTAATGGTAATTATGAAGCATTTGCACGTCCTTTAAAACCAGCTGGAGTTGATCGTAAATCAGCGTATCTTGTTGGTTCTGGTTTAGCATCTTTGGCAGCCGCATGTTTCCTGGTTCGTGATGGACAGTTGAAAGGGGAACATATACATATTTTAGAAGAATTAAATATCGCAGGTGGTGCATGTGATGGTATCAAAGATCCAACCAAAGGATTTATTATCCGTGGTGGTCGTGAAATGGAAAATCATTTTGAATGTTTATGGGATTTGTTCCGTTCTATTCCTTCTATTGAAACAGAGGGTGTATCTGTTTTAGATGAATATTATTGGTTAAATAAAGCAGATCCTAACTATTCTTTGATGCGTGCGACAATTAATCGTGGAGAAGATGCTCATACAGATGGAAAATTTGCGCTAAGTGATGAAGCTGCTATGGAAATCATGAAATTGTTCTTTACGAAGGATGAAGATTTATATGATAAAACCATCAATGATGTATTTGATGAAGAATTTTTTAAGAGTAATTTCTGGTTATATTGGAGAACCATGTTTGCCTTTGAACAATGGCACAGTGCTTTGGAAATGAAGTTATATATCCAGCGTTTTATTCACCATATTGGTGGTTTACCAGATTTCTCTGCATTAAAGTTCACAAAATATAATCAATATGAATCTTTGATTTTGCCTATGATTAAATACTTGGAAGCACATCATGTGCAATTCCAGTATGATACTAAAGTCACAAACGTAATTTTTGATATCAAAGATGATAAAAAAGTCGCAAAACAGATTGTATGTATCCATGGTGGAAAAGAAGAAACAATCGATTTAATCGAAGATGATTTGGTATTTGTGACAAATGGCAGCTGTACAGAAAATTCCAGTCTTGGTGATGAAAACCATGCCCCAGAATTTAAAACGGAAAATGGTGGCTGTTGGCAGTTATGGAGAAATATCGCAGCACAGGATCCAAGCTTTGGACATCCGGATAAATTCTGTACTGATACAGAAAAAACATATTGGGAATCCGCAACCATTACAACATTAGATGATAAGATTCCACCATATTTGGAGAAGATTTGTAAACGTGATCCATTCGCAGGGAAAGTCACAACCGGTGGTATTGTAACCGCAAAAGATTCTAACTGGTTATTAAGTTGGACAATCAACCGCCAGCCACACTTCAAAGATCAGCCCAAAGATCAGCTAGTCATCTGGTTCTATGGATTATTTGGCGATGTGCCAGGAAACTATATTAAGAAACCGATGAGAGAATGTACAGGTATAGAAATCACAGAAGAATGGTTATATCACTTAGGTGTTCCAGAAGATGAAATCCATGATATGGCAGTCAATTCTGCACGTTGTATCCCATGTATGATGCCTTATATTACTGCATTCTTTATGCCTCGTACCAAAGGAGATCGACCAAAGGTTGTGCCTGATGGATGTGTAAACTTTGCATTTATCGGTCAGTTTGCGGATACAGTTCGTGATACAGTCTTTACAACCGAATATTCCGTAAGAACAGCAATGGAAGCTGTATATACATTATTAGATGTTGATCGTGGTGTTCCTGAAGTATTTAATTCTTGTTACGACGTTCGTGTATTATTGGATAGTACGTATAAGATGATGGATGGTAAAAAACTATCAGAAATTGAATTGCCTTGGATGATGAAAGTCATTGAAAAGAAAGGTTTAAAGAAGATTCAGGGAACCGTTATCGAAGAATTATTACAGCGATATCATTTGATTTAATAAGGGGTCGTATGCGATGCATACGGCTTTTCTTTCTTTATTTTTCAGGAAAACGTGATGATTTTGATAAAAGTCGCCCTAAAAACGTGATGATTTGCATAAAACTCGTCCAAAAAATGTGATTTTTCTTGAAAAAGTCCCCCTAAAAACGTGATTTATCTGCTTTAAATGCCCATTTTAAAGGGTTTTGTGAATTTGTACGAAATTTTCTATTCTATGAAAACGTAATCCATTGTATGTAACTCCAAAATAAGGTACGATTGTGTATGAGAAAAAGGCTAGGAGGTTAAGGTACATGGTAAATGGATTAGATATAAAAGCAGTTATGTGTGATGTAGATGGTACAATATTGGGTAATGCTGGAGTTGTGACTGAAAAGACAGTCAAAGCAATCAAAAAGTTAAAAGAAAAAGGTATTCTTTTTGGTTTATGTACAGGGCGTGATGTAAAGAGTGTAAGAAATCAGCTTGGTGAATGGGGAATTGAAGGTCTAGTAGATGCCATTGTTGGAAGCGGTGGCGGTGAAGTTTTTGATGTAACGTTGGATTTTGATAAAGCAAGTTTTCCTTTAGATGGTGCATTGATCAAAGAAATTATTGCGCATTATGAAGATTTAAATGTAAATTTTGCGATTCCATATGATGGATTGTTGTTTGCGCCAAAGGATGATGATTTAATTAAAATGCTTTCTAAGGCAGATGGTATTGATTATCGTGTCGTAGATTTTGATGAATTTTTAGCGGAGCCAAAACCAAAAGTAATGTTGGTATTTGAGCCAGAATACATGGATACAGTAATTGAAAGAAGTAAGACATTCCATAATGATAACTATAAATCATCAGGATTAATTACGGCAAGTGTATTGTATGAATATATGGATCCAAGAGTCACAAAGACATATGGCTTGGAGGAAATTATGGGATTACACGGCTGGACAATGGATAATCTTTGTACCTTTGGGGATGCTGATAATGATCATGACATGACGTTAAACGCTGGTGTTGGTGTGGTCATGGAAAATGGCAGTGAGCTGACAAAGAGTGTTGCGGATTATATCACAGGCGATTGTGACCATGATGGTATTGCGGAGTTTGTGGAAAAATATTTATTGTAGAAGAAAAATACCGTTTCCAATGGGCAGGAAATGGTATTTTTTTATTCATATAAAGCAATAATGGTATTCATAAATTCATCATATGATTTGACATTAACTAATCGTTCTAGATTTTCATCATCACTGCATGTTCCTGCAAGAAAGGAAAATACATCTGAAAAATTAGAAAAGTCACGCTTATTAATACATACCATAAAGATAATTCTTACGGAAGTATTTCCCCATAAAACAGGAGTTTTTAATATTGATACTTCTATCACTGTTTTGTTAGCGTAAAAATCAATAGGATGTGGTATTGCAATCATACCAAAATTGGTAGCGGATATCTTTTCTCTATCAAATATTTTCTGTTTAAATTCTTCTTGTACATAACCAAGAGAGTGTAAAGCATCACTCATTTGATTGATAGCATCTTCTTTTGATTGGTACTTTGCATGGAGGGTAAACAACTTTTTATCAATGAGCTTTCTTAGTAAATCAATTGTTTTATCCCTTGCTTTTGCTTTTTTTAATCGTTTGATCATGATGCTGATATTGTCTTTATCATTTTCATTGAAAAAATTTGATATCAACACACAATGATTTCCTTTATTCACAGGAATTGTGGAAAGAATAATATCACATGATATATCCTCTAATTCAATAGGATTTGTGACAATAGATGAAATCATCATATCATCGTGAAAGTACGTTTCAATTTTTTTAAACTGTTGATTATAATAAGAATAATATTGTGGACAGACCAAAACTGCTTTTAACTTATCTCTGATGCTATTTAATTCCTCTATTCGAGCACCGATATGTAAAGCAATATAGGCGATTTCATCATCATATACTTCCACATGTTGTTCCTTGCTGATTAAATTAGAAATATAAACAGCAATGTCATAGATAAATGGGGAAGTAGATTTTATATTATATAATAATGGATTATGAATGGAAATTTGTTCTTTTAGGCGAATCAACATATTTTTAATATGTAAAGAAAATGCGATGACGAATTCATTGGTATTTAAATCAATGTCATAAATTTTGTAAATTTCAGATATGATGTAGCTTACCAATGATAATATTTCATTACTTACAGATAATTTTGTACGATCAATTCCTTCGATTTCTTTATTTCTGATAGCTCTTGTCATTAAGAGCAGTGTAAACTGATAACGATTACTACTAGTGAATTTCACTTTATAAATTTCTTCGAGTGATTTGCACACTTCATCAATAATTGATACAAAATGGTGATTTAAATCTCTAAATTCTTGATGCATATCCTCATTGATTTGTGTCAGAGATAAAGATTGCTGCTGATCCATCGCGATTAATATATGAAGTAATAAATTAATCAGGGAATATTCATCCATAAAGAAATGTGCATCGTTTAGCTTTTGTATGAGAATATCACGGATTTCTTCTGCATTATAATTTTGAAAGATATCATTCAGTGTTGACAGACTGACCAGTGAATTTTCTGCTTCACCATAAATTAGCTGAATCATAAGAGCTTTTTTATCTTTTGTGGTACCATTGATAAATAATTGATTATTTTTTGTTTTAAGGACCAGACCATATTTTTCAATACTGCGTCTGATCTTTTTTATTTCATTTTGTAGGGTAACTTCTGAAATACATAAATATTCAGCAAGATTATCTATATCAAAGCGATAATTATTTACCAAAAGATTTCGTAGAATATAGGATTTTCTTTCTTCATAGGTCAAAGGAATAGAGTAATCTTCTTTTAACTCTAATGATTGCTTAACGATAATTCCTTTTGATGTAGTTTCTATACAATCCTGATACTCTTCTTTGATCTCTTTTAAGTAATTTTGTATGGTTCTTTGAGTAACATTAAAATGAGCAGCAATAGATTTGGTAGTTAATAATTCTGTATGAGAATTGTTTAAGAATTGTATGATATCTCTTTTCGTGACCATTTCATATACCTCCCAATATGAACCATTTTATGAAACATGATACATATTATATCTTAATTTACAATCAAATTATACCGTTTCATGGTATTTTAAAAAAGTTCCAAAATTTCGTCATTGAATGAAAATGCTAAACTTTTTTTGTTATGTAAGTTTTCGCATAATAGTGGTGTAAGTTGAAAGGAGGCAAAAACAAATGCCAAAATATAATATCTTATTGTGCTGTGGAGCAGGAATGAGTTCTGGATTTTTAGCACAACGAGCACAAAAAGCTGCAGACATGAAACAAGCAGATATCAATATCGATGCCAAAAGTCAAAGTGTGGTAGAAGATGTATTAGAGGATTATCAATTATTACTCTTAGGACCTCATTATGAATCACACTTAGATGAATTTGAGGAAATGGCAGAGCCATATGATATTCCAGTCGCAGTGATTCCACAAAAAATCTATGGAGCGCTTGATGGAGAAGGACTTGTAGATTTCGCATTAGAGCAATTAGAAAAATAATATTATGTAAAACAAGGAGAGCAAATATGAAAAAATTAATGGACTGGCTTCAGAATTCATTAACGCCAGCAGTACAAAGATTTACTAATAGGCCATGGGTATCTGGATTTTCTGCAGGTATCGTCAAATGTTTACCATTTATCTTAACCGGTTGTGTCATTTTCTTCTATAATGTTGTACAACCATATTTTCCAAACTTTTTACCAAATCTAAGTGATGTTACGACATATACATTCAATCTGTTAGCTCTGTTAGTATCATTTATGATGGTGTATCAGTTAATGGGATCTTTGAAACATCGTGGATATCAGGTTGTCGGAGGGTTAACTGGTATCTGTGCATATATTCTAACAATGAAAGGAACCATTGTGGATGGAGTATATTCTGTTACATGGAACCGTTTTGGACCTACGGGTATTGTAGTTGCAATTATTGTAGGATTATACGTTGCATTTATCTTCCATATGGTTGCTAAGATGAAATTGTTTAAAAATAATAAAACTGTTCCAGAGTTTGTTCAGGAATGGATTAAAAATATTATACCGATTTTTATAACAATTCTTACCATGAAGATATTAATTATCGATTTTGATGTAGATTTATATCCATTGGTATTATTGATTTTTGAACCAGTACAGGCAATCGCACAAACATATCCTGGTTTCTTATTGGTTATCTTTATTCCAGTATTCTTCTATTCTCTTGGTATATCTGGCTGGACTTGGTCAGGTCCTAGAAATGCT
Organism: Absiella sp. AM29-15; assembly: GCF_003434225.1. NCBI lineage: Bacteria > Bacillati > Bacillota > Erysipelotrichia > Erysipelotrichales > Erysipelotrichaceae > Amedibacterium > Absiella sp. AM29-15. The sequence goes on along the minus strand of NZ_QVFL01000001.1, from coordinate 76,016 downwards.
ATCTTTATTCCTGCACAGGCTGCCAATGTTGCGGCAGTAGCAGCTGGCGGTATTGCGACAAATCTAACAACTTCAGAAGTATGTAATGGAATCGCTTTATGTGTATTGGGTGGTATGGGATGTACACTAGCATTTAATATTCTATTGCTAACATCAAAAAGTAAACGATTAAAAACTTTAGGTAAAGTATGTATTGGACCTTCTATTTTCAACATTAATGAACCAGTATTGTATGGAGCACCAATGGTATTTAATCCAGTTCTAATGCTTCCAATGTATATTTGTACCTTTGTAAATGCAACGATTGTATATGTTATTATGAAAATGGGATTATTAGCTGTTCCTACTATTGAACTTGCAATGGTCGCAACTATTCCAGCACCTATTTCAACTGTTATGTTTACAGGCGATATGATGGGAATTCTGTGGTGGGCAGTCGTTCTTGCGTTGGATATCATCATTTATTATCCATTCTTCAAAACATTTGAAAAAGTAACAATGGCAGAAGAAGAGATGAAACTTTTAAAAAAAGAAGAACGAAAAGAAGTGAAGAATACAGAAACGAAAGCAATCGCTTAAAGGGGTGACGTTGTTATATGGATGAAAAAATTATAAATGTAGCTATGGAAATCATTCTGCATGCAGGTGAAGCAAGAAATTTGGCCACAAAAGCGATGATTGCAGAAATGGATGGAGAAAAAGATAAAGCACAGGAGTTGTTAGTTTCTGCAAAAGAAAATGTAAAAAAAGCACATCTATCACAGACCAAGGTAATTCAGGATGAAGCAAGAGGCGATAAAATCGAAATATGCTTATTGTTTATACATGCACAGGATACATTGATGACAATTGCATCAGAAGTGAATGTGATGGAACAAATGATGAAGATGAATAGAAAACTGGAGGAAAAAATTAATGGAATATGTAAATAGTTTCCCTAAAGGCTTCTTATGGGGAGCCGCAACGAGTGCTTATCAATGTGAAGGCGCTGCAAACGAAGATGGAAAAAAAGACAATCAACAGGATGTTATCAATCGTGAAATTCACGATGAATATGGATATGCAGATGCCAGTGTTACAAGTGATCATTATCATCACTATAAAGAAGATGTAGCACTAATGGCAGAAATGGGATTTACGTCTTATCGTTTTTCCATCAACTGGTCAAGAGTACTGCCAGATGGAGTAGGTGAACCAAATCCAAAAGGTGTAGAATTTTATCACAATTTAATTGATGAATTAAGAGCTCATCATATTGAACCGATTGTCACTATGTGGCATTATGATTTACCCATGGCTTTAGTTGAGAAATATGGTGGATGGGCGAATCGCCAAATTGTAGATGATTTTGAGTATTATGCAAGATTTATTTTGAATGAATATAAAGATAAGGTACGTTATTGGTTAACAATCAATGAACAAAGTATTGTAGTAAATTATATTGACCGTAAAAATAAAATCTCAATGGAAGATAAATTTAATCCGAAATTCCGTTATCAGGCAAATCATTATATGAATTTAGCACATGCAAAGGCTGCAATTGCTGTTCATGAAATAGTACCAAATGGGCAATGTGGTGCAGCATTGGATATGGCACCGTACTATCCACATACATGTGCACCTCAGGATGTTCTTGCTGCTAAAAATGCGAATGCGTTTAAAAATTATTTCTATATGGATGCATATTTTAAGGGTGTGTATACAGATTCTGTTATGGCATATTTAAAACGTCAGGGTCTTGAATTTGAAATACAGGAAGGTGATATGGATTTAATTAAAAAAGGTTCAGAATGTTTTGATTTCCTTGGCATCAACTATTACCAAAGTGCCTGTGTAAAAGCACCTACACCTGGGGCAGCACGACGCTCTAAACAGAACAATAAAATCGGTAAAGGAGGAGATGTTGTTTACGAAGTGCAGCCAGATTTATTTGAAGGCTGTAAAAATGAATTCATTGGCGCTACAGATTTCTCTATGCCAATTGATCCAATGGGACTACAATATGTGTTAGAAGATATTAATGATCGTTATCATAAACCTATGATGATTTGTGAAAATGGATTTGGCGCATATGATACATTAGAAAAAGATGGTACAATACATGATCCTTATCGTATTGAATATATTAGAGAACATATCAAAGCCATGAAAAATGCAATTTCAAATGGTGTGCAGCTGATTGCATATAACCCATGGTCCGCATTTGACTTACTATCCACAAGCAATGGAATCGCCAAGCGTTATGGATTTATTTACGTTGACCGCAGCGATGATGATGTGAAAGAATGCAAACGATATAAAAAAGATTCATTCTATTGGTATAAAAATGTTATCGCAACAAATGGAAAAAATTTAGAATAGATAGTAAAAGCAGTATAACAATTTTAAGCTATACTGCTTTTATAATTTTTACCAAAAGATTAAAATCAGGGGAATATAAAGGCGTTTTATAATCATTGTTGGAAATTGGTATAAGTTTCTGAAAAAATCAGTATACGAAAAGATATCATGTATGGTACAATGGACTGGACTTTAAAAAAATAAGAAAGGATGCAGCTATGTCCATTCAACCAAATGATAAATACGTTTATGTATTATTAACAAAATTTTCTGATAGAGCTTCTAAAGCCATCAGAGGATTGACAAGATCTTCTTATACGCATGCTTCTATTGGTATTGATGAGAAATACGAAGAATTTTATAGTATTGTGACCAAAGGATTTCGCAGGGAACAATTCCATAGATTCTCTAAAGAATGCAGGTTAGAAACGCCATGCCGGTTATATAAAATTCATGTTAGTGATGAGGTATATGAAGAAATTTGTATCATCTTAAAACGGCATGAGGCTAGATCTAAACATTATAAGTATAGTAAATTGGGAGTGGCTTTATGTCTTTTGCATATCGGACATAAAATCAACCATCGCTATTTCTGTTCACAGTTTGTGGCAGAAATTCTACAAAGCAGTCAGGTAATATCTTCAAAAAAATCCAGTTCTTTATTTTTACCAGATGATTTTATGGATATAAAAGAGCTTGATTTATGCTATTGCGGTAATCTCGATGGCTTGTTGGATTTGGCGTATTAAAATATAAATTTTTATAAAAATACTGTTTAAATAGCAGTATTTTTTTAATATTCTAAAAAGTGATTCTGATTAAATATTGCTATGTGAATTTATTTGGTATAAAATGGATTTAGTAAATATAAGGAGGAAATAGGATATGGAAAAATCAAAGGTTTATTTTACAGATATGCGTGCATTGCCTGGTACAAACCTGCCTCAGAAATTGAATAAGTTAGTCAGAGTAGCTGGTATCGGAAATATTGATTTTGAGAAAAAGATGGTTGCGATAAAAATTCATTTTGGAGAACCGGGAAATCTTTCTTATCTACGCCCAAACTATGCAAAAGTTATCGTTGATGTTGTGAAGTCATTAGGTGGTATGCCTTTTTTGACTGATTGTAATACACTTTATGTTGGTCGTAGAAAGAATGCATTAGATCATATGGAGGCAGCATATGAAAATGGCTTTTCACCATTTAGTACTGGATGCCATGTGATCATTGGTGATGGTTTAAAAGGTACTGATGATGTAGAGGTACCTGTTGTGAATGGAGAATTATGTAAGAGTGCAAAAATTGGCCGTGCGATTATGGATGCGGATGTATTTATTTCATTAAGCCACTTTAAAGGACATGAATGTACTGGATTTGGAGGAACTTTAAAGAATATTGGTATGGGATGTGGTTCACGTGCAGGAAAAATGGATCAACATAAATCTGGTAAGCCAAGTGTAGATAAATCTATCTGTACAGGTTGTCATATGTGCTTTAAAAATTGTGCACATGGTGCGATCAGTTTTGATGAAAACAATCACGCTTCTATTGATCATGATAAATGTGTTGGTTGTGGCCGTTGTATGGGTGCTTGTAATTATGATGCTATTTATAACGAAAATGATAGTGCAAATGATGATTTAAATAAAAAAATCGCGGAATATAGCAAAGCTGTTGTGGACGGCAGACCTAACTTCCATATTAATTTAGTTATTGATATTTCACCATATTGCGATTGTCATGCGGAAAATGATGCGCCGATTTTACCTGATGTTGGTATGTTTGCTAGTTTTGATCCTGTTGCATTAGATCAGGCTTGCGCAGATGCCTGCAATGCACAAACACCAATGCCAAACAGTTTGTTAAATGATCATATGCATGAGGAAGGATTCCATGATCATCATGATCACTTTACGAATACAACACCTGAAACAAATTGGAAGGTATGCTTGGAACATGCGGAAAAGATTGGTTTAGGTACAAGAGAATATGAATTGATTGAAGTGAAATAAGTAAGCAGCGAAAGCTGCTTTTCTTTTGCGAAAAATACGCGGATAACGTATTTTTTAATTATATATTTTTCAACCTATTGTTGCAGAAATCTAGTTTTTAATGAAAGGCTCTCTATGGTACTGTGATAAAAAAGCAGGAAGGAAGAATGAAAATGAAAATCAGATTAGAAGATATAGAACTAGATGTACATACACATACCATTGCCAGTGGACATGCTTTTGGTACAATTCGTGAAATGGCATATGCAGCAAAGTATGAAAAAAACTTACAGCTTTTAGGTTTTAGTGAGCATGATCAGGGGATACCGGGGGCATGTGATCCTATTTATTTTAGAAATTTAGATGTAGCTCCAAAATGTTTATATGGTTTACCAATACTATATGGTGCAGAAGTAAATATCTTAGATGGAAAATTGTCTATGGACGATAAAACACTTGATTTATTAGATTATGCGATTGCGGGCTTTCACTTGCATTGTTATCAAAGTAAAGACAAAAAAACAAATACAGAAAATATGATAGAGGCAATGAAACATCCTAAAATACATATTATTTCACATCCAGATGACGCAAACATTCCATTAGATTATGAGAAGATTGTGCAGGTGGCTAAAGATCATCATGTCCTTATAGAGATAAACAATAATTCTTTAAGAAATCTTGATATTAGAAAAAATGTCATAGAAAATGATCATTTATTATTGAATCTGTGTAAATATTACAAAGTGAAGATACTTTTAAGCAGTGATGCGCATGATCCTTCAGATATCAAAAACTATCAAGAGATTCAGCAATATTTTTATGATATTGATTTTCCAGATGAACTCATTATGAATTATACAAAAGATGACTTTCTTTCATTCATACAAAAGAAGATTTTTGCAACAGCTAGTTGAAATTCGTTGATTAAACTTCAAAACGGAAACATGATAGTATGAAATCAGAAAGAAAGGAGCGAGCGTATGAAAAATATTACATACATACCATCATTACTTGTGTCAAATGTTTTTGATCCTTGTATAAAAACACCAGAAGATTCTATAGAACTATATCGTAGATTAAAAACACAGGGTCATTATACAAGTATTGAAACCAGGCTAGTGGAAGGAGAAGAATTTATTCAAGCATTTCTTGATTTGAAACCAGATTGGAGAATTACTTATTGGACAACAGGACAGTTAGGTAGAGCTGGATTAAATCTTAGTGATTTATGCGAAGAGAACAGAATAAAAGCAGTAGAAAAAGTAAAAGAAATGATTACAACTTCTACCAAAACTCATGGAGAATTTATTGGATTAGCAAGTGGAAAAATGGTCGATGGCAAGCGTGCAGATGGCTTATGTCAATTTGAAAAATCCCTTAAAGAATTATTGCTTTATATACAGGAACAAGGCTATCCTACAAAGCTTCTGGTAGAACCATTAGATGCTTTTGCACATAAAAAGAATGTGTTGGGAGATACCAAGACAACATTGGAGTTCCTATCAAGATTCGATAAATCTGTATTTCAAGACCAAAAATTGTCCATTAGCTGGGATAGTGCACATGTGGCATTAAACAAAGATGATTTCAAAGAAAGCATCCAAGCTTTAGCACCATATATTTCACGTGTACATTTTGCGAATGCCATTTTAGATGAAACGAATCCACGTTTTGGTGATTGGCATATTGATTTATGTGAAGAAGGATTTTTAAATCAACAAGTCGCAAGAGATATATTAGAAGCATTAGATGAAGTCAGTTCTGGAGAAATTCTTGTCACAATGGAAATCAGAGAAAGCGATAAGGAAAAAGTATGGGCATTAGAAGATAAATGTTATCACTTTTTGCAGGATGTTATCCAATGAATCATACCATTCTGATTATAGGCGCTGGGAAAAGTGGCAGAGGATTTTTACCACAATATATTGATTCAAAAGATCATATTTTGTTTGTGGATAAGGATGAAGCTCTCATTGATAAATTGGAAGCATCTAAAAATTATGAGATATCATTTTATGGTAATACGAAACCTGCTAAGAATATTTTTAATTATCAGGCTTATTGTGCGACACAGAAAAATTATCAATACTGTTTAACACATTGTGATATGGTCGCAGTTTCTATAGGATTAGAGCATTATGAAGAATTGGCAAATAATTTGAAACCATATTGCCATCTTCTGAAAGATAAAGCAATCGTAACATTTGAAAATGGAATAGATGTAGCATCTAAATTACAAGGATTTTTAGGTGTTGAAGATATTCAAATAAGTGAAGGCAGTATTTTTTGTACAACCAATACCATGCATGAAATTGATATCATCTCTCAGGATATATGTTACTTGCCAATCAAAAATAAAGCATTAGATCAAATATATCTGGAAAATGTAACTCCAATAGAAGATTTTCATCTTTTTATGGAACGTAAGCTTTATACATATAATTTATTATCTGCTTTGTTTTGTTACTCAGGATATTTAAAAGGATACAAACTGTTACATGAAGCAGCATTAGATATCGAAATACGAAAAGATGCAGAAGATTTAATGCAATCTTTAAATCCTATTTTAGCAGACTATTTTCATGTATCATTACATGATCAACAGGTTTTTGCGCAAGGTGCAATAGATAAATTTTCAAATCCATTTATTCAGGACAGTATACAGCGTAATTGTAGAGATGTTAAGCGTAAACTGGAAGCAAACGAAAGATTTATGAGGCCTTTTGTATTACTACATCAAGCACAAAAGGATGCAAATATCCTTTTGAAATCGATAGCAGCAGCGCTTGTATATGATGAAAAGGAAGAATCTAAACAAGGAGTCCGCTTGTTGGAAACAATGGAAATAGATGATAAATCTTATACAATCATTAAGAAATATTATACAGAGTATATGCAAAAAAGTTGCAACAAGCCATTGCAACAGGCTGACTTTGAAAAGGAAATATGCAAGGTATAATGAAATTGTAAGGAAGGTGATGGAATGAAAGGTTATGTAACAGTTATATTGCGGGGTTATACTTATGAACAAGTAAAAACCGTATGTGAAGTATTAAAGATGGGATCCAAAGTGAAAAATGTAGAAATTACGCTCAATACAGAAAATGCTTTGGATACAATTAAAAAAATCGTATCACAATATCAAGGAGCGTTATGTATAGGCGCAGGAACTGTCATACATTTTGATGATTTAAAAGCAGTAATTGCATTGGGTGTTTCCTTCGTGTTATCGCCAATTGGTTTTACACAAGAAATGATTCAATATTGTAAAGAACATCATGTGACTTCTATACCAGCAGCATTTACACCAAGTGAGATTTATCATCAAATACAATTAGGCGCTGATATTATTAAAGTTTTCCCCGCAAATGAAGTATCACAAAATTACGCAAATAAAGTTTGTGAACCATTAGGAACATTACCATTGATGGCAGTTGGTGGCGTAAACAGTGGCAATGTAAAAGAGATATTAACGAAAGGGGGATATACATACGCAGGAAGTGCAGGCGGTATTTTCAAAAAAGAAGATATTTTACAACAAAATGTAGAAAATCTAAAAAAATCACTTCTTATCTTTGAAGAACAGCTGCCCTGATCAATGAAAGCAGGTGAAGGTATGGTTTCAAAAAGGTTAGATCAATTAATGGCAATCTTGATTAAACAAAAAAAGGTATTAACGGTAGCTGACTATGCAGAATTGCTGGGTGTTAGTAAACGTACAATTTATTCTGATTTAGATAAGATAAAACCGTTAATGGAGAAAAAGGGTTATCAAATACAAACAATGCCGGGACAAGGAATCAGGGTTCAGAAAAATACAGATGTGGCGACGTACGATAACATAGATGATGGAGAAGAGGATTATTATCCAGAAACAAGAAGATTTATTCTGTTACAGCGAATCATTATTGAAGAAATACCTTGTCAAATAGAGGATATCAGTGATGAGTTTTATGTTTCTGTAAGTTCTATCAGAAATGATATTGATATTTTGAATCGTCGCTATGTTACTTCAGGAGCACAGTTATGTGTTGAAAAAATGCATATCTGTATCAAAGGCAGTGAGGAACAGATTCAAAGATTGATGTTGATGGCGAGTGAAGATGCAGTGAGTCAATCCATGAAATTAACAGAGATATATGATGATGTTATCGTAAAGACATGTTTTGATATCATACGAAGTTTTGAAGATATCAGAAAAATGGAAATACCAGAGCATTACTTTAACCATATCGTGAATATCATGGTCATATTGACAACCAGATGTATACAAAATCACCATATTCAAGCCCTTCAGGATGCTTTGTTATTAGATAAAATCATGGAACAGCCGAATATGTTGCTGGCTAGGGAAATCTTATCTTTCATCACAAAAAAGATCACGGTAGAATTTACTGAAGCAGACTACCACTATTTCGCAAATTATCTGATTGCGGATAGAATACAGTTTCCAAGCACGGAAACAATCCCTGAAACAGAGATAGAAATCTTTTATCGAATCATTCATAAAATGGAAGAATTATTAAATGTGAATATCTTTCAGTATGAGGATATTGTGAAAAATCTTTTACTACATTTACATGCCATGGTATTTCGCTTACGTACAGGAATTAATTTACAAAATGAACTTTTAGAACAAACGAAAAAAGAATTCGGTTCTATGTTTGAATTAACATGGTTCGTGTTGGACAGTGAAAGTGAAGCATTACATATAAAATTAAGTGAAGATGAAGTAGGGTTTGTGATGATTCATTTTCAAAACATTGTAGACCTTGAGAAGAAGAGCAAGAAAGTATTATTGATTTGTCCTTTAGGTATCGCATCAAGTCAAATGGTTTTAAATCGTATCAAAAACGTATTGCCGCCATTAGATATATTGGAGGTTGCTTCCGTTGAAAAAGCACTAAGAATTAATTTGGAATCCATTGATTTCATCATATCTACAGTAGAAATTGAGATGCGTAAACCAACCATTGTTGTATCAGCATTAATGGGCGATATGGATATTCAAAATATACGAGCTTTTTATCAGGATATTGTTTTTCAGAAAGAGAAAAAAAGAAGTGTAGACAAAAGTATTTTGTCCCAGTATCTACGAGCTGAAAATATACTTGTTGGAAATGAAACAGATAAAGAAACAGTGATTCATCATATGGTAACACATTTGGTAGAAAAGGGTATTGTACAGAAAGAATACGAAGCAACACTTTTGAAGCGTGAACAGCAAGGCGCAACAGATAACAGATATGGGGTAGCAATTCCGCATGGAAATCTAAACTTTGTGAATAAGACTACAGTTTCCATCTGGATTGGAGAAAAACCAATAAAGTGGACCAATCATAGTGTACATATGGCAATTTTCTTCAATGTCAATAAACAGGATCTTATGAGCTGTAAAGCGATACTGGATGAAATTTATCACCTGATAAAATCAGAAGAATTGGAAAAACTGTTTGAAACAGGAATCACAAAAAAGAATTTCCTGGAATGTATAGATTGGGAGGAGTAACATGATTTGCAAAGAATTGGTCATGGTAAATGAGCCAGTGACAACACAAGAGGAAGCGATTAATCGATTATGCAAAGAGGCAGAAACATTAGGCTTGCTTAACAATCAAGAAGAATATAAAAAAGCAGTGTATCAAAGGGAGCATGAATTTTCTACAGCAGTTGGTTTTGATGTTGCGATTCCACATGGCATGAGTGATGCAGTTAATGAAGCGTTTATCGCATATATGAAAACAGAAAAAGAAATCAACTGGGGTGAAGCTGAAACAAAACCAGTAGAATTAATCTTTATGATTGGTGTTCCTTTAAAGGATAAAAATGTATTACATCTAAAATTTATTTCACAGATATCCAAAAATCTGATGAAACCGGAATTTAGAGAGCATTTAAAATCCTGTAATACAAAAGAAGAAGCATTTGAGTTTTTAAAACAGATCAATGATGACATCAGAAAGGAGATCGTATGTTTGTAGTTGGTATCACAGCGTGTCCTACAGGGATTGCCCACACCTATATGGCACAGGAAGCATTAGAAAGTGAATGTAAAAAAAGAGGGTATGAATATCATTTTGAAACACAGGGAAGTATTGGTATTGAAAATGAATTAAGCGAAGAGGATATAGAACGTGCAGATATGATTATTTTAGCCGTTAGTATCCAAATTGAAGAAGAAGAGCGATTTGAAGGAAAAGATATTTATTATGGAAATGTGGATGAAGCAATATCTTATCCAGAACGTGTCGTTGATAAAGCTTTACAACATTATAATTTGAAATAGAGAGGAGAATTTCAATGGAAGGGTTTAAGAAAGAACTAAAGAATATACAAAAAGCATTATTAACAGGTACTTCATACATGATGCCAATGGTTGTGGCCGGTGGTATTCTGTTCTCATTATCCTTATTAGGAGGGGATGCAACGTCTACAGGTATTGTTGTTGCGAATCCATTAATGGCAAATCTGAAAACAATAGGTGCAGCTGGATTATTCATGATGATTCCTGTATTAGCAGCTTATGTTGCTTATTCTATCGCTGGCAGACCAGGACTTGTACCAGGGTTTATCTTAGGATATCTTGCGAATAATACGATTGGCGAAACGGGTGCAAAAACAGGTTTCTTAGGAGCATTGGTTCTTGGAATTATGGCAGGTTACCTTGTAAAATGGATGAAGTCATGGAAAGTTCCTAATGTTATTAAGTCTATTATGCCAATTTTAATTGTGCCAGTTATTTCCACTGGAGTATTAGGATTATTCTATATCTATTGTATTGCAAATCCAATGGGATCATTGATTAATGTATTAATGGAGTTTTTAACAAATCTTAACGGTGCTAACCAGATCTTATTTGCGATTATCATTGGCGCAATTTGCGAAATTGATATGGGTGGACCAATTACAAAGACTGTAACAATGTTTACAATCGCATTAATTTCAGAAGGCGTTATGGGACCAAATGGTATCTACCGTGTATGCCCTGGTATTCCACCTATGGCGATAGCTTTATCCACAATTATGTTCAAAAATAAATGGACATCAGCAGATCGCAGTGCCGCGAAAACAGCTGGTATTATGGGAATCATGGGCATTACAGAAGGCGCAATTCCATTTGTAATCGCAGATTTAAAACACATTCTTCCATCTACAATTACCGGTTGTATTGTCGCAGCAGTGATTGCTTCCTTAACTGGTGTAACATCTCCAGTACCTCATGGTAGTTTTATTACTTTGCCAATGGTTAGTGGAAAAGTAGGGTTTGTTGTCGCAATCGTTGTAGGTACCATTGTTGCAGCGGTCATGATGGGTATATTAAAGAAGCCAATTGAACAGGATAAAGTAAAAAAAGTGGAAGAAAAAGCATAGATATTAAAAAAGAGTTTAAAATATCTGATTTGATAATCAAATAAGTAAGCAGCGAAAGCTGCTTTTCTTTTTTATGAGATTGAAGTAGAAAAGTATTGGAAAGAATGATATCATTATAAAAGAAAATGGGGTGTTATCATGGCAAGTATCAATGATGTTGCAAAAAAAGCGAATGTTGCGAAAAGTACAGTTTCATTAGTCGTAAATAATAGTGGATATGTATCTGCTAAAACAAGAGCTAAAGTAGAAGAAGCGATGAGAGAACTTAATTATGTACCCAGTCAATTAGCTAAAAATCTTTCAAGCAGAAGAAGTAATATTGTCGGTATTGTAATGCCAGATGTGATGCATCCATTCTTTGCAACATTTATAAAATATGCAGAATTAAAATTATTTCATTATGGTTATATGACTATGGTATGTGGCACGATTGGTCGAGAACAAATTGAGGAAAGTTATCTTGATATGTTAGATCGAAAAGCGATGGATGGGATTATTATGGGGGCGCATACACTGGATATTGATCGATATAAAAAAACTAAACAACCTATTGTGGCCTTGGACAGGTTTATTGGGGAACATATACCAGTTGTTAGTTCTAATCATTATCAGGCAGCAGAAAAAACATTAGAGATTTTATTAAATAATAAATGCCGTCATGTTATACAATTGGTAGGAAGTATGATACTTGTGAAAGCGGAAAATGATTATGCATCATGTTGTCATGAATTGTTTTTGAAGCATGGAATACAAGTTCATCAGGTGGAAGTAGGACATAACACTTTTACAACAGAAAAATATAAAAAAGCAGCAGAAATGGCATTTCATTTATATCCAGACGTTGATGCCATTATTGGTGTAGATATGGCAATTATGGAATGTCTTGCAATTGCTAAAGAGCGGAATATTCATGTACCAAATGATTTAAAATTAATTGCGTTTGATGGTACGTATATTACAAGAATTGGTGAGCGTACATTAACTGCGATAAAGCAACCAATTGAAAAGCTGGCAAATGCTAGTGTTGATACAATTGTTCAAATGATAGAAGGAAAAATAACTGCAAAGAAAGAAATCATATTAGATGTAGAAGTACAATTAGGAGATACTACGTTATGAAAAACAGCAAAGTTTATGTAAAGGCATACATAAATTTTGCTGTTTCTATTGACAAAGTGAATTTTGCAGTATATCATTAATGTGTAAAACCGGTTCGATATCATAATAAAGCATGCATATCATGATATTGGACGTTTATTTTTCGAAAAATATAAAACCGGTTTGACATGAGAGGAGAAAACATATGAAAAAAGATCCAAGAGTCACAGCTGAACAAATTATTGCAGCAGTTGGTGGAAAAGAAAACATTGTAAGTGTTATGCACTGCGCAACCCGTCTACGTTTATCATTGAAAAATACGTCTAAAATAGATATTGAAAATATTAAAAAAGCACCTGGAGTTGCTGGTTACTTTGAAAAAAGTGGACAACATCAAATCATTTTAGGTACTGGTTTTGTGAATAAAGTATGTGATGAAGTACAAAAGATAACTGGTATTTATGATGAACAAGATTGTCAAGAAGTAAGTACAAATGAAACTACAGGTAAATTCCAACAATTGACAAAGATGATTTCAGATATATTTATCCCTATTATTCCTGTATTATTAGCGACAGGTATTTTAATGGGATTACAAAGTTTTATGACAAATGGACTTCATATCGAATTTGATGATAATTTAAATACTTTGTTTAATGTTCTTACAGGAACTGCCTACACTTTTATCCCAGTATTAGTCACATGGTCAGCTTGTAAAAAATTTGGAGGATCACCTATTTTAGGTATCGTTTTAGGTTTAATGCTTGTTTCACCTAATCTTCCAGATAAATGGAATGTTGTGAATGGTCTGGCAGAACCATTGAAGTTTGTTCTTGGGCCAATAACTTTAAATGTTACGGGATATCAAAGTTCTGTTATTCCAGCAATTTGTTTAGGCTGGTTTGCAGCAACTTTAGAGAAAAAATTACATAAGATTATCCCTGATATTGTGGATATGTTATTAGTACCATTTTTAACATTATTAATATCTTTGTTATTGGGATTATTTATTGTGGGACCTGTATTAAGTGCAATTGAGAAAGGACTTACAGATATTATTTTAAGTATGCTACAATTACCATTTGGTATCGGTGGTATTGTATATGGTGGTGGAATTCAATTATTATGTTCTGTAGGTATGCATCATACTGTTACACCAATAATTGTGTCTATTTATGCTGAAACTGGTCTTGATTTCATCAATCCTATGGGAAGTGCAGCGATTGCAGGTCAACTTGGTGCAGGGCTTGCGATTGTAATGATGACGAGAAATAAACAAAAACGGGCAAATATGATTCCAGCTTTAATTCCAGCATTATTTGGTATATCTGAACCTGTTATGTATGGGATAACTTTCCCACTGATTAAACCATTTTTAATGGGATGTATTGGTGGTGCAGCTGGTGGTGCATTTGCTGGAATTGTATCTTTAGCAGCAAAAGGAACAGGCGCAAGTATGTTGCCAGGAACATTGTTATATTTACAAGGAGGTATGATCCAATATCTACTAGTACTTGTTATCTCTATAGGTGTTGCATATTTGTTAACGAGAATCGTTATGAAAGGAAAAGTAGAATAAATTGGTGATAGTATGAAATTAATTGATTTTTCAAATCATCAAAACAGACTTGTTCGTATAGAGGATGTTTCAGATGAATATATAAATTATATTCATCAAACAACTATCGAAGATCGTTGGTATCCATCTTTTCATATTGCACCACCACATGGGCTATTGAATGATCCAAATGGATTATGTCAAATAGAGGGAACATATCATATTTTTTATCAATGGTTTCCATTAGGACCAGTACATGGATTAAAACATTGGAGGCATTTAACCACAAAAGACTTTATCCACTTTGATGATTACGGATGTGCAATGTATCCAGATGATTCATATGATTTACATGGATGCTATAGTGGCATGGCTTTTAAGGAAGGAAAACATTGTCATGTATATTACACTGGAATTGATCAGGATGACAAGGCAAATGTATGTTATGGTCTTTTAAGACAAGATAAGATTGATAAACAAGGAGTTATAGTATCTTTGGATAAAAAAATTACATCTGATAATTTTCGCGATCCATGTGTTTTCAAAAAACAGGATACATATTGGATGCTTGTTGGAGGAGAATCAGTAAATGGAATAGGAATATTGCCAGTATATCATGGAGATACTTTTCACACATTCACCTATCAGGGAAATTTAAATTTGCAAAATCATAATTTTGGTTATATGTTAGAATGTCCTAATTATTTTGAACAAGACGGGAAAGGAATTTTATTCTTTTCCCCACAAGGAATAAAAAGTTCTAATCATTACGATTATCAAAATGTTTTTTCTGTCACCTATGGAATCGGGGATCCTATTCAAAATGATTTGAAATTTAACGCACAGACATATTATGAAATGGATAAAGGATTTGATTTTTATGCCCCACAAATTTTCAAAGATGAGAGTGGAAGATATATACTATTTGGATGGCTAGGCAATTCAAAATGTATTTATCCATCAGATAAAAATAACTGGGCACATATGCTTACAATACCTAGAAAAATTATTGTTGATGGTGATCGACTTGTGCAAGAACCATTAGAAGAGTTAAAATCGTTACGTGATGAAGAACGTCAAATAGATACATGTATGAATTTAAAACAAGCGGCATTTGAATTGGAATTGGAAGTAAATGATTATTTTAAAATTGAGATTTTAGAAAGTAAAGAAAACTATATATTTTTTGAGATGAATGAAAAAGATTATATTTTAGATCGTAGTCATATGACATTTATGTATAATGAGAAGTATGGAACTAGACGCTATGCTAAAAGACTAATCAAAGAAAATCAAAAAATCAGGATATTTGTTGATCATTCCAGCATTGAAATATTTGCGGATGAGGGAAAAACAGTATTTACCTCGAGATTCTATTTAAATGACATAAAACAAATGAAAGTTGTAAACGCAAAAGGAAAATATTGGTCGTTAAAGCCAATAGAAATTGAAAATTGTTAGTAAAAGTATAAATATTAAAAAGAGTTTAAAATATCTAATTTGATAAATTAAACTCTTTTTTGTTTCATAAAAAAATAAAATTAGAAAATAGCTTCAATTTTGTACAAAATTACATAGATTATGTATCATATTTCTAATTATGAGAAATTAACTTGATATTATATCTAATTAGTTTATATCGTGCTATAATTAACCTAACTTTTCATAAGTGCACAAAAAAAGTTAGTTGAGAGAAGGAGGAAACTGTCTTAATGAAATTTCCATTTAAGGGATTTCGGACGAAGAGTACAGGTAGAAAGCTATGCAAGATATTTTTACACTGTTTCTGGTGTGGAAAATCATTACAGAAGCAAATGTTACCCTGAGATATATTTGTATCCTGTTTGGAAAAGAAATATAACTCAGTTCACGAATTCTAGATAGTGAAACTATTTGATATTGAATATTGTTTTTTGATATCAATGTCAACTCCATCCGAATTCCTCAACAAAAAAAGAGAGTGCTCACAACACTCTCTTTTCTTCGGCTTTTACAAGCCATAGACTCCATCCGCTATTATATTAACACTAGTACTACAAGAAGTCAACAAATAATAGCTAAATTTTAAGGAAATTTTAGGAATTATTGAATATAATCTGAAGAAAAAGACTAGAAGAAGCATATTGAATTATCATATGATTATTAATGAAACAGTTTATATTAAAAAAATATAATATATATGTTATATAATTGATATTATATTATCTAATATATGGAGATGTTTAATAAGAAAATAAAAATGAGTTGCATAAACACAATGCACACAACTATATTAAAACGCTTACAAAATGTAAATAAAAACCATTGACAATGGTAAAACTGTCTGTTAAGATATAAACGAATTAAATACAAACGTATCAGGATTTGTTACGGAATAAGCCGGCATGACCTAAGTGATTTTTTATAATCATTTGGGTCTTTTTTATTCTTGTGTTTAATTTAGCAATTGCGAAAAAATGAGGTGTGACTATGAGAGTTATCAATCGAATCAATAACAATGTCGTATTAGTGAAAGATGGTACACAAAAGAAAATCGTCACTGGAAAAGGATTGGGATTTAAGGTTTATCCAGGGGATAGCATTAATGAACGTCTAATTGAACAACGTTTTATCCTTCAGGAAAACAGTGATGAAGATTATTACGTAAAAATGTTAAAGAATATACCATTAGAACAAATAAAGGTATGTGAGAAGATTGTGGAAAAAGGCAGAGAACTGTTAGGAAAACCATTGTCAGATAATCTAATATTTTCCTTAGCGGACCACTTAAACTTTGCGCTGGATCGATCATCTAAAAATATGTTGATTGATCATCCTTTGGCAAATGAAATCAAACAGTTTTACCCTAATGAAATGGAAGTAGGCAGATATGCAATCCAGTTAATAGAAAAAGAGATGAATATCAAACTGCCAAAAGGGGAAGCCGTCTTTATGACAATGCATATCGTAAATGCAGCAGGTGGATTAAGTGAAGCATATGACGTGGCAGAATTAACAGAGATGATGTCAAAAATAATTTCATTTATTGAGAATTATTTCCATTGTACCATCGATCAGGACAGTACTTCATTTTCCAGATTCATTACACACTTACGATATTATTTGATTCGTCAGCTGAAATTTGAAATTGATGATTCCATCAATGATGAGCTGTTGGATATTGTGAAAGAGAAATACCCTGAAGCATTTCATTGTGCACAAATGATTACCGATCATTTAGATCATTTATATCAAAGTAAGTCTGCAGATAGTGAAAAGTTATATCTAACATTACATATTAACCGATTGTTAAATAAAAAATAAGGAGAAGATTTATGAAAAATGAGGAACTGGCTAAGCTGATTCTAGAAAATGTTGGCGGTGCGAAAAATATAAAAAATCTAACACATTGTGTTACAAGATTACGTTTTACGTTATATGATGATAAAAAAGCAAATAAAAAAACCATTGAGAATTTAGATGGTGTTCTGGGAGTACAGGAGCAGGGAGGACAATTTCAGGTCATTGTAGGAAGTAAAGTGAATAAAGTTTACCAGGAATTAATCGGCAATCCACAATTGGCTTTATCTGAGGATGGTCCAAAAGAAACGGGAAAGAAAAAATCAGTGATTTCTAATATATTGGAAACGATATCTTCTATATTGATTCCAAGCTTACCACCAGTAATTGGCGGAGGTATGATCAAAGGTTTCCTCTTTATGTTCTGGGAGTTTGGATGGATTGAATGGGGAAGTGATATCTTTAATCTATTAAATATTATTTCTGATGGAATGTTCTATTTTTATCCATTCCTGTTAGCAGTCAGTGCCGCAAAACGTTTTAAAACAAATCCATACATGGCACTTGCGATTGCCGGATCTATGATGCATCCGACCATTTATGAAGGCATTAATGCTGGATTAAAAAGTTTAAAAGTAATAGGTTCTATTGGTGTACCATATCTTGATTATAATTCCTCTGTTATCCCGATTATATTATCTGTATGGGTAATGAGTTATGTATATCGATTCTTTGAGAAAAAAATACCAGACATTGTAAGTGTGATTTTTACACCAATGTTAACATTGGTTATTGTCATTCCTGTATGTATGATCATGATTTGTCCATTGGGTTATTATATTGGCGAATATATTGCACAGGGTGTTCAGGTATTAATTGATTTCTCACCAATTGTGGCAGGATTTGTAATTGGTGCTATCCGTCCATTTACAGTATTAACTGGAACACATCATGCAGTTCGTGCAATTGTATCTCAGCAGTTAGCAACTTATGGATATACTACAATAGGCGCTATGAATTATATGAGTACCATGGCACAGGCCGCTGCACCACTTGCTATTTATTTTGTATTAAGAAAACACAACGAAAAAATGAAGAATTTATCACTATCTGCAGCTGTTTCAGGATTCCTTGGAGTTACAGAACCAGGATTATATGGAATCATCGTGAAATATAAAGTCGCATTTATCGCAACGATGATTGGCGGTGGAATTGGTGGTGCGATATCATCAGTATTTGGATCCGCAGAATATGCGATGGTTATGTCATCTTTAATCACGATTCCAGCAACATTTGGTAATGGATTTATGGGTATCATCATCGGTTTACCAGCATCCATTATCATAACAATGGCTATCATCTTTGTGTTTAAGAATAAAGTGATTGAAGAAGATCAAGGTGTAGATACATCAAAAGCAGAAGAAATGATAAAACCAAAAATTAGTGTGAATATGGATGATAAATTATTAAAACTAAATGCTCCCACAAAAGGTGAAATCTGTGCTTTACAAGATTTATCAGATGAAACATTCGCAAAAGAAATGATGGGAAAAGGTATCGCTATTTTACCACAGGATAATCAAATCTGTGCACCTGCTGATGGTATCATTACAGCTTTATTTCCAACCAAACATGCCATTGGTATGAAAACAAAAGATGGTTTAGAAGTGTTGATTCATATAGGCATTGATACCGTAAATTTGAATGGTAAATACTTTGAAGCAAAGGTGAATATTGGTGATACAGTGGTTCAGGGGCAAACGTTGATTGTCTTTGATTATCAAAAAGTAGCTGAAGAACATTATGATACACATGTAATAATGGTAATTACAAATTCAGATGATTATTTAGATATATTTTCAAATCAAAAAATAAAAACAGTCACAAAGGATATGGATATCCTGACAGTGATTCAATAGGAGGACGTAAAATGAAAGTTTTAATTGGAAAAGATGTAGAAGAAATGAGTAAAATTGCCGCAGATTATGTTATGAGTTATATGTATCAGGAAAAGCAGCGTGTGAACTTATCCATTACAGGAGGATCTACACCAAAGCGTATGTATGAATTATTAGTTCCACAAGTAAAAGATACCAATCGTTTTGATCATGTACACTTTTATAACTTTGATGAAATTCCTTATCGTAAAGAAGATCGCGAAGGAGTTACTATTTCAGGATTGAGAGAGGCGTTCTTTACACCAGCAGGTATACCAGAAGAAAGAATTCATAAACTGGATCAATTTAATTATCAAACGCAGGATGAGCGTATTGAAAAAGATGGTGGTTTGGATATGGTAATTTTAGGTGTTGGTGCTGATGGACATTTCTGTGGGAACTTACCTCAAACGACAAAATTTGGTGACCTTACAACACGTGTGGAATGTGATCGTCGATTAAAAGACCGTATTCTCCCAGAATTTAATGATGTGGAAGAAGATGTGCCTGATTATTATATTACGATGGGACCTAGAAGCATTATGCGTGCTAGACATATCATCATGATTGCCAGTGGTGTAAAAAAAGCTGAGATTATAAAAACATTAATGGAAGGCATTGTCGATGAAAATAAACCAGCTACAATCTTGACCTTACATCCACACTTTACATTAATCATGGATGAAGAAGCCGCAAGCTTATTACCATAACTGAAATCCTTTATAAGTTTAAATACTAGATGACATCATTTATCTAGTATTTTTTATTTTAATAAAGCATATATAAGTAATTAAAAAACAGAAATATATAAAGTAAATGTGCTAAATTGACCAATTTTAATATCTGATTTCTAATTATCAAAAGATAACTAAATACTATATCTAATTATGTTGCTTAGTGCTATAATAAGCTTAACTTTTCAGAAACGTATATGATGGAAAGGGTGTT
Source organism: Absiella sp. AM29-15 (assembly GCF_003434225.1). NCBI lineage: Bacteria > Bacillati > Bacillota > Erysipelotrichia > Erysipelotrichales > Erysipelotrichaceae > Amedibacterium > Absiella sp. AM29-15. The sequence goes on along the minus strand of NZ_QVFL01000001.1, from coordinate 55,490 downwards.
GAGAGAAGGAGGAACTTGTCTATTGGAATTTCCAAATAGGGGATTTCGGACGAAGATTACATAGGAGGTAAAAAAGCTATGCAAGATATTTTTACACTGTTTCTGGTGTGGAAAATCATTGCAGAAGCAAATGTCACCCTGAGATATATTTGCATCCTGTTTGGAAAAGAAATATAACTCAGTTCACGAATTCTAGATAGTGAAACTATTTGATATTGAATATTGTTTTTTGATATCAATGTCAACTCCATCCGAATTCCTCAACAAAAAAAGAGAGTGCTCACAACACTCTCTTTTCTTCGGCTTTTACAAGCCATAGACTCCATCCGCTATTATATTAACACTCGTACTACAAGAAGTCAACAAATAATAGCTAAAATTTGAAGAAATTAAAGGAATTATATGATAGAAAATATAAAAAGGGCAATATCTAAATGATGATAGAAATCTTTGTGAGAAATATATATTAAAAAATTTAATAAAATGTATATTATTTATCATATTTTATTAAATAATAATGATAAGAGAATAAAGATTATGTACTAGAATAGCATATATCACGATCTTGTTGGAAATCCTTCACTGTAGTAAATTTACTAAAGAAGAATCTGTGAAAAAGGTATTAAAATTATATAGAAATAATACATCTGTAATATTTCTATTTTTCATCAGTTCATTTACATCGTCCATATAATAACGTGGATCAATCACTGTAATTTCATGATAATAAGGAGTTAAGAATGGAAGAAAAGCATTCGCATAAGAATCCTTAATAACAAGTAAACGTTTATCTGTTTCACTACTTGTGGTCATCTGGATCAACGCATGATTGCCACCAAAGAATACTTCATAAGGATTAGAGGATGAGGCTTTGCTTTCCACATAAACACTGGCTGCCTTTTCTTTCTCATTCACATATTCAACTAATACATCCGGATCATTTTTATCTGGTACATAGATTTCAACCTGATCATCTTTCTTACTATAATAACCACTGGTATTAGCTAAAGCACCCTGAAATGTTTGATGAATAACATAAGGTTCATAATGTAAAGTGTTTTTTGCTTTTAAATCATTTTTTAAATAGACCTGAAAAGCTTCATATGCCCCCTTGGTTGTCCAGTGATGATCACTTCGATAATATAAGTTTTCCTTTTTTTGATCAAGAAAATGATCCTCAATATCTGTGATTTTTATCTTTTTATTCAATGTTTTATAAAAGCTGGAAAGTGTTTTTTTCTGACTGGGAAGCGTGATATGCGCAGGGAGATTTTCAGGATAGATTTCGGCTTTATTAACTGCTATCAACATATGCATATTTATTTTATGATACTGTTTCACAAAACTGTTAATGGTATCACTCAATTGCTTGATTTTCGTATCCTCTATAGCTGGAATATCTTGAAAAAGCATATCGTTTTTACCAATTAAGACAGAGGAAAATTCATTATTTCCTAAAGCATGTTCCAATGAAACCTTTTGTTTATGTAACGCAAAACGTTTGGGGAATTGATCATTTAGATAAGAGGACATATCATCCTGGTATTGTTTTTGTAAGATATCCGCAATATGCAACTTTGGCATTTGCTGCAAAGTTCGGTTTTCTTCTATTGAATTTACTTGATCGGGTATGAGCATATAACATAAGGGAACCCCTATAATAAAGCATAAGGATACCATGCTTGTACCATAAGACTGAATAATTTCTTTCATTGTTTTCATTTGACATCGCATCCTTTAAAATTGAAAATATAGAAATGATTGTACATGACCGCCAACACTATATAATAATGCCAACAACCATAAGCATAAGATACCTAAAGGCTTTAATATCCAAACATAATCTTTTTGTTTAGATACCAATCTACCAATATAATGGAATAGCGGACTGGCCCATATCATAGCTATGATTAGAATCCACCAGCAGGAATGTAAGATAAATAAAAATTCTTCATTCATAAGGGGTAACTGTTTAAGGAAGAACATTCCTTGTAAATACTGAAAGGCCTGTGAGATGCTTTCACTAGAGAAGAATACCCAGCCAATCATAATGCAAATCATGGTAAGAAACCAGTTCAAAATAACAGGTAATTTAGATTGCACATGACTCCATAAAAACTTTTCAAAGATTAACAGACATCCATAATAAATACCCCATGAAAGAAATGTCCAGTTAGCACCATGCCAGATACCAGTTAACATCCATACAATCATTAGATTACGTATTTGTATGCATAGGCCTTTACGATTACCACCTAAAGGAATATATACATAATCACGAAACCACAAGGATAAAGATATATGCCAGCGACGCCAGAAGTCTGTGACAGAGGTCGCAATATAAGGATAATGGAAGTTTTCATAAAGCTGGATATGGAAAATCTTTGAGATGCCAATGGCCATTTGCGTGTATCCCTGAAAATCGAAATATATCTGTAAAGTATAAGCCAGAATCCCCAGCCAGAACATGCCAGTGGAGGATAAAGATGCGTTTGTTTGTGAGAAAACTATGGATAAAGAATCCGCAATCCATACCTTTTGCACAAGTCCGATGATAAAGTACGTCAAACCAGATTCTAAATGTTTACGATCAATTTTCATGAGGGGAAGCTGTTTCTTGAAATCTTCATAACGCATAATAGGTCCCATAATTAATTTAGGAAACCATGTAACGTATAATGCATATGTAATAAAATGGCTTTCTGCATTGATATGTCTGCGATATACATCAAATTGGTATGATAAAATCGTAAATAGATAAAAGGAAATACCTAGAGGCATGGAGGAAATATCATTATGCTTTGGTATTGGCAGGATATGAGAAAGTTCTTGTAGAAAAAAATTATAATATTTTAGAAGAAATTTTATATCTGATTTTTGATTTTCCTTATAAATACTACACTTTCAAGCATTTGTAAGTATATAAAATCATTCATTTTACCACGAATTTACCACGATTGAATGAGCCTTGATATGACACAAAAAATAACATGGGAGATAGCACAAACATCTGTGTATCTCCCGTTTTTTATTCATGTAATATGATTACTTCACTCTGATTTCAAATTTCAAGATTGCTTTCATCATTTCTGTATGAGTTTGACCTTTTAATTCTTCATCAACCTGCATAATGATTTTACCACTTTCAGAGTGGTAAAACGGATGCAAGCATAATTTACAGATATAAGCGTCATAAAACTTCAAAATCTCTCTTATGGCAGTTTCATTTCCAGCAGACGCTTGACATATTACTTTTAATGTAGGGTAGCCATATTCTTTTTTCATTGGTTCAATTCCTTTCTTTCAATACTGTTTTTAATTTCTTCAATCCATTACTTCTTCTGCGATAAATAGCAGAACGTGATACATGATATAATTCTGCAATTTCTTGGTCGCTCATGCTTTGAAAATAGCGTAATAGAATTACATCACGCTCTTTACTCGATAACTTATATAAAGCAACAGCAAGTTTCTCGTTTGATATTTGAATTGTGAAATTCAAGACTTCAAAAGAAATGTAATCACAAGAATATTTATCCTCTGTTACACATTCAAGATTTTTTGTATCTGATAATTCACAGAATAAAACTTCACGCTTAGAACGTCTTGCAAACTGTCTGTTTCTGCTTTTTACTGTACATTTAATAACAGTCATCATCAAAGCATTAAACTGTATTCTAACGATATGCTCGAAAGAAGATGTGTTCATAATCTCACCTCCTTTCCGCATACGCTGAAATATATAAACGGAAATACCGTCTATACCTTTGGAAAATACGAAAAGAAGGTCAAGAAAAAAGTCCGCACAAAATACCTTGTTTGTACGAACTTTTAATATTGTAAAATATTTAGTTGTTGATAAAATACTGTTAGGTTTTTGTTGCTCGTATGGAATTATGCTTAAAACTTTCCATAGTATAAGCCCTCCTCACAGCACTTTCTCGTATTACACCTTTTCTATTTATTTTAAGAGTAATTGAATAATAGTTACGAATGCCCAAACAAAAAATAGAACACCGTCCAACTTAGCAACCAAATTCAAGACTTTATTTTCTATTTTTTCTACTCCGCATATAGCATTAAAATTCATCAGAGAAAATGCTAAAATCAATAAAGAGTAGTTTGATAAATTGTTACTATCCCCATTATAAAGGGCAAAAGCATATCCCGCCCAAAGAGGAAGTAAAGCAACTAAAGTAAAGCCTTTTAAAAACTTCATGTCTTTTCTTTCACTTGAAAAATAATTTTCTGTTAAATGTTTGTCTGCCATAATAGCAACTCCTTTCAAGATTATTGGAAGTTATCTCCCTCTTTTATTATAATTTTTTTCAATCTAATTGTAAAGTATTTCTTACTATTTGTATTAAAAAATCGTGCCTGTTTTTTAACACGGAAAACAAGCACGAAAAATATTCATCATTCAATCTTCTTATATATCAAGATTGCAACAACTTGTATCGTTAATACAATATTATATATCCATTGTACACCATTAGCCATACTATAAAAATCCATAGGTGTTCGCATAGAAAGTTTCGCAAAAACATTGACAAGAATAATAAATGCAATCGTCGAGATAATACTTGCTTTGCCGATAATTGCCCGTCCTCTTTCATCTCGTGATGTTTTCAAAAAGAATAGTACAATTACAGCAATAGTAATAGGAACGCAGTAATATGTTCCTATTACAAGTATTGTTTTATTATTGATAATCGACTCAAACAATTCTATCATTTTTCTGCCTCCTCAAAGTCAAATAAATCTTCAATCGCTACATCAAATACTTTCGCAATGCTATATGCCAACAACATGGACGGATTATATCGGTTTCTTTCAAGCTGTATAATTGTTTGCCGAGATACTCCAACAAGGTCAGCGAGTTCCTGTTGGCTCATTCGTTTTGTAGCTCTATAAATATGTATCTTGCTGTCAAAAGAATACTTTTGCTTTGCCATTTAGCCACCGCCTTATTTTAAATTCATCTTATTATAACATATTCCTTACTTTTTGTGCGAAATTATTGTAATACCAGTGTTGGTATTATCTGATTTGCCATAAAGCAGATTATATCCCTTTCTTCCTCTTGATTACCCACCACAGAAAAGAAAAAGCCCTGTCAAGAGCCTTGCCACCATTGGTGGTGCTTTGCACTCTTTACTGGGCTTTTTGTTTGCTGTATCTTTCATGCAAGAGGAAATTAAAGACCTCTGTTCCATTTCGCCTTTAGATAATCTTCATAGTCTGCCTCATTAAAGTCTACTTGTGGAGAAGTATTAGGAATGTTTTTTCTATTGTCAATATCCGCAAGTTGACGGAATATCCAGTCATCATAAGGGTTGTGATATTTATACTCTTTGGGCTGTTCTCTGTATCGGTCTAATCCTCGCATTTCCTTATGTACTTTCATCATACGTTCTATTTTTTGACGCTGTATCAACTGTTTGATTTCCATAAGTTCTTCCACTTCTACAACCTCATTAGAAAGATAATTGCTGATGTATCTAATCAATATGGTTTCCATGTAAAATCTGTATTCTTTTTCATCATTGAAAAACTCATTTTCAGACAGATAATCTAAGGAAACATTGAAGTCCTGTTCCCGTTTGATAATATCCATGATATATGGCTCGGTATGGTCGATATATTTCCATTCCCCCGATAATAATTCATTGGGCGTTACACCCAGCACGTCCATTATCTTTTCCAGCGTATCAAAGGTAGGATAATTCACACCACGTTCAATCTTGGAAAGGCTCTGCATATTGATACCGATTTTGTCCGCAAGTTCCTGTTGTTTCATTCCTCTGTGTTTTCTTATGGTCTGTATGTTCTCTCCTAAGAAACTGATTTTCTTTATATAACCCTCCATAACTTAGTATAATCGCTCCTTTCGTTGCTTTTATCATCACTTATAAGCATATCATACTTAATATATATCTAAAAGTCAACAAAAACTTCTTGACAAGTAATTCTAATGGCGTTATTATCGTATCAGATAGAGTGATTAAGCACGATAAGGTCAATCACACGCTTGAGTAAGCATAGAAAAGATATATTTTCACTTTGATAGCATGAATAGGCATGGACTATCAGACAGAAAATAGTGGTTTCCAAAAGGGGCTGGCTGAACGGGGCACGTCCCCCAGACGTGTTTCGGACAGGCAGTTCCTTTTGGAAAGGGAACGCCTTTAGGCGTTCGCAGAGGGCGTATATGTAACACCGCCCTGCGCATACATGTCATAGTACCTAGAAACTGTGATAAATAAAGGACAAAACGCTATTTTTACCCCGCAAAAAAACGGGGCATACGAAAGGAGTAATGCACTATAACTACACACAAAAATTTATCCGTTAAGATTGATTACATCAGCATTGTATTTGATACTGTAACCGCAGAAGATGTTATCATGCACATTTTAGGTTTACCGACTGACATTTTCAATGTCTATTCGGCAAGCGTTAAATTCAAGACCTATCAAGCACGCTGGCAGATTGGAGATATTTATGTATCGGGGGACGCAAGAAAAACAGAGGACAACCCACAAGGGTTAGGCTGTTATCTTGTTATGACTGGCAGAGGTTGTGATGATATTTTCCGTATTCTCGACAGTAGGAATTATACCTTTGGGGATATGTTCCGACGTTGCGAGCGAAGATACGGACTGGATAACTTCCATTTCACAAGACTTGATATTGCCATTGATGATAGGAACGAAAAGCCATTCTTTACCATAGAGCAGATAAAGAAGAAATGCGAAAAAGAGGAATTTATCTCCAATAGTGAGGGCTACCACTTTGATGAAAGCAAGTTTGACGATTTCGACACCGCAAAGACTGTTTATATCGGTGCTGGAAAATCTGGATTATCCTACCGCTTTTATGATAAGGATAAGGAAGTCTGTTCAAAACATAATAAGACGCTTGAGGAAGTCGGCAGTTGGAAACGAACAGAAATGCAACTGCGTGATGATAAGGCTCATGTTTTTGCCATGACATTTAAGGACAGACCGCTGGAACTTGGGGAACTGGCTTTCGGGCTACTGGCAAACAACCTACGCTTTGTCGTGCCAAACAGAAACGAAAGTAATAAAAGCAGGTGGAAAACGTGTCGATTTTGGGAACGCTTTTTAGGGGCTGTGGAGGTCTTGAAACTGCAAGTACCAAAACAGCAAAATTCCCTTGAGGAAACACAGCAATGGCTCACAGAGGGTGGCGTGATTTCCGCTGTCAAAAGTTTTTATTTCTTAGAAGAACATGACGCATTAGGTGGACTGAAAAAAGTAGGAACTATGCTTGATAAGGCAAGATACAGCAATTCCCTTTCCAGTAAATTAACCGCCCATTTACAGAGGATAAACCGCACCGACCTTATCCCCTATATCCAGTATGACACGAAACATGGGAAAGGGGGTATCTGATGAATAACAACGATATTCCCGTATGGGAAAAATACACCCTTACCATTGAAGAAGCGTCAAAGTATTTCCGTATCGGAGAAAACAAGTTAAGACGATTGGCAGAGGAAAACAAGGACGCTGGCTGGCTCATTATGAATGGCAACCGCATACAGATTAAACGCCGACAGTTTGAACAGGTCATTGACAAATTGGACGCTATCTAGTGCAAATGAGCCTTGTATGTGTTATGATGAACACAAGTCATATCAAGGCTCTTTCCAACAAGGAAAGGAGCAGACACCATGAAAGAAAAAAGACGGGATAACAAAGGACGTATCCTGCATACTGGAGAGAGCCAACGAACAGACGGGAAATACTTATATAAATATGTGGACGCATTTGGAAACACAAAATATGTGTATGCTTGGAGATTGACACCCACAGACCCGACACCAAAGGGAAAACGGGAAAAACTCTCACTTCGAGAACTGGAACAGCAGATAAGACGGGATATTGAGGACGGTATCGACAGCACAGGCAAGAAAATGACGCTTTGCCAACTCTATGCCAAACAGAACGCACAGAGGGCAAATGTGAAGAAAAGCACAATGAAACAACGGAAACAACTCATGCGGTTATTGAAAGAGGACAAGTTAGGTGCTAGGAGCATTGATACAATCAAACCCTCTGACGCTAAAGAATGGGCGTTACGCATGAAAGACAAAGGCTTTTCCTACAATACCATTAACAACCATAAACGCTCGTTAAAAGCGTCATTCTATATCGCCATACAAGACGATTGTGTAAGGAAAAACCCTTTTGATTTCAAGTTAAGTGAAGTCCTAGAAAATGATACCAAAGAGAAAGTCGCATTGACAGAGGAACAGGAACAAGCCTTATTGTCATTTATTAAGACGGACAATGTGTATCACAAGCATTATGATGATGTGCTGATACTGTTAAAAACAGGACTTCGTATCTCGGAACTGTGCGGACTGACAGTAGCCGATATTGATTTCAAGAATGAAGTTGTGATTATCGACCACCAGTTACTAAAGAGCAAGGAACAAGGCTATTATATTGAAACGCCTAAGACGAAAAGCGGAATAAGGCAAGTACCATTAAGCAGAGAAACGATACAGGCATTTCAACGGGTTATGAAGAAACGCCCAAAGGCAGAACCATTTGTGATAGACGGACGGGGCAATTTCCTATTTGTCAATCATAAAGGCAAGCCCAAAGTTGCGATTGATTACAACGCCTTATTTGTCCGTATGGTAAAGAAATACAACAAGCACCACAAAGACAATCCCTTGCCACATATCACACCGCATACGCTACGCCATACGTTCTGCACAAGGCTGGCAAGCAAGAACATGAACCCAAAAGATTTACAGTATATCATGGGGCATTCAAACATTAGTATCACAATGAATTGGTACGCTCATGCGTCCATAGATACCGCAAAATCAGAGGTTCAGCGTCTAATTGCATAGAAGTATTTACCACGATTTTAACCACGTTTGATAGAGAAAATATAAGAAGATAGACCTAGATATGTGAGGTTTACCACAAAAGCAAAATGCCCGTAGAGCCGATAAAATAAGGCTTTGCGGACATTTAAGAAGATATAAAAAGATAGTCAAAAAGACATATATAATTTTAGAAGAAACAATAGAAACAAATTAATCACAATGATTTCCACAAGTATATACTTACGTTTTCTGTCTTGTTTCTTTTGCATATATAAAGCCATGATATAGTTAAATATCGTAAGCAATATCAATAGTATAATATATACAGGCTCGCCCCAGGCATAAAAGATCAAACTGGCCACAATGAGTAAGATAGATTTATATTTTTTTGGTGTAATGGTATAGAGAATCAATAGACAGGGTAGAAGGAAAAAGATAAATATGTAATTTTGAAATGCCATAAATTCCCCTCCTAAAATAATTGATAAATCTTATTTTTTAAAGTTGCTGCCTGTTCATCTACCATCAAAAAGATGAATGGTCCTTTTTGAAAAATAAAGCCTTTTTGTATCAAATCACTTTGTCGCTGTCCATACCCCTTAAAACTTTGCATTTTATCCTGCATACGTTTTTCTAGTTTATCATAAATAGCTTTTTGTTTATTCTCGTCTGTTTCATAAAATACACTAAGTTCTTCAGCTTCCATTGTGGAAGGATGTTTATAGATAACAGCACTCTGATAATCTTCTTTATTTAAATGGTAATATTTTCGTATAAACTTTGTATCCTCGTGTTCATACTTTGATGCTTTGCTATAGGATTCTATAATGGAAGAAACCTGTTTCATGGATACGGTTTTATCTACATTTGTAAAAGGTAAAATTAACAATAAAATCATACATCCAAATTCTAACAATAATCGAAATTTATTCAACATATTAAATTCCTGCCGTTTCTGCCATATGGGAAAGCCATAGTGGATAAAATGCATATTTGGGATGTATTCCATCTCTTTCATAACGATCCCCGCTGCCATCAATTAAAGAATCGTTACTGATATAAGTGATATGCATTTCTTTACACATAGATTTTAAAGCTGTGTTAAATGCCTTATCTTTTCGCATATTGTGATCTGTAGCATAACCATTTTCATTCATTGGAATAATGGAATTAATGTATATCTTTGTATCCGGAAGTTGTTTCTGAATTGTTGTCACAAGTTTTTTATATTGATTGATAAAGCGCTGTGCATTTCCTCTACAATAAAGCAGATCATTCATGCCAAAGCTTAAAAATACTTTATCTGGTGAAAGAGAGATTGCGGATTGTATTTCTGTATCACAATTATCTGTACGTTTTCCACGTGAAGCAAGTACGATGTTTTGTGGCAAAAGACGATAGTCTAAAAATGCTTCAGATAAAGAATCCCCCAGAATTACCGTGTTTTTGAATCGGCTAGACATTGGAAGATTGGACTTTATAGCACTTTGTCTTTTCTTTTCTTCTATTTGTTTCCCCACCTTTTGTACATGTGAAGTAACATCATTTAAATCTTTATGACTTACAGCATGAAGCTTGGATAATCCATTTTTTAAATCTTCATCTGATTTTGTTTCGATATGTTGATGAATAAAAAATAAACTTAACGGAAAACATAAGGCGATAAAAAATAAATATCTGACGAATTTTCTCATCATAAACAACACCACGCATTCTACACTTAAATTATACTTCTTTTTTGCGATTTTATATTTAAAATTAAGGGGATTTAAGAAAAAAACTGAAAATCAAACAAATATGTTAGAAAAGCTGACTTTTATTATTTTTTTCTATATAATGTAAACAAGAAAAAGGTAAATGTATAGAATAAAGGAGGAGAATGAAATGGGACAATTTTTTTCAGATAAAACCGAACAGGCATTCGATTTGATCTGGATGCAATTTGATAAAACAAAACAACAGGAAGGAAAACGTTTGTTGGAAGAGGCAGTCGCTGAAGGTGATCCGGAAGCATATTGTTTTCTTGCCAGAACCTACATGGGATTTCAGTATGTATGGGAATATGCAGGATTTGAAGAATCTGATGAAAAAGCAGATGAGTTGTTATTGGAAGGTATTTCAAGAGGCAGTATGTTATGTATTTTGATAGCAAAACGTTGTGGATTAATGAATGAGGAAATCGAGGCAAGAATGCCGTATACCTTAAAAGAAGCACGTGATCAAGTATTGGAATGGGCCCAAGCAGGGCATCCGTTCGCGCAATACGTGATAGGTAATACATATTATTTTCAGGATTATATAGATATCGATGAGATAGATGTATTAAACACATTCAGTTCTCAAGAAGATTTAGACACAAAATCAGCACAACTGGCATTACCATGGCTGGCAAAAGCCGTAGGTGCAGGTTATACACATTGCGCGAATAATTTATACAATTTATTCAGTGGTTCTGAAGGATTGCCAAAAAACAGGGATGCACAGGTTCAGATTATTAAATTCTGTGTAGAAAAAGGTAATCCAAAATGGGAACAGGATTATGGAGAATATTATGATGAATTAGAAGATTATGATACATCTTTCCAATATTTCTTACGTTCTGCTCAGCATGGATATCTAAAAGCATACTATGATGTAGGATATGCATATGAACATGGACGTGGTGTTCCTATTGATATGAAAAAAGCCGCAGAAGCCTATGAAATTGCCGCTAAGGATGGTTCTAATGTATCCGCATGTTTATTGGGAATTATGTTGTTAAATGGCAATCGTGATATCACAAAAGATGAAACAACAGGTTTTGCATGGGTAAAAAAAGCAGCTGAAAACAAGCATATGTCCGCATATCCACATTATGGAAGATGTCTTTTAAGAGGCATTGGAACTGCCGCAGATCCAAATAAAGGTTTCCAGTATTTACAAGAAGCTTATCAGTATCATAAAGAAAATATTCAAAATAATATTTCACCATTCTCTACTGTTGTTATGGTAGAAATGTTTAATGGACTTGGTGATGCTTATATGTTAGGGCTTGGTACGGAAGTAAACTACAATGAGGCCGTACGTTATTATCAGGCAGTATCTGGTAAGAGTGATTACACAGATGCACAATTAAAGAAATTTAAGAAATCCTTATTTGGTGGATATAAGCTAAGAGGATAATATAGAATCAGACGATATTAATGAAGTATTTATAGATTATATACATCCTCTACTTAATCTGTCAATGACATCATCAGATTTAGAAAATATTGTGAAAACAGGAATGATGATATGGAATGATGGGCTTTTAGAAAAATCCCAGTTAGAGTAATATAAAGATAATGGTTATATAAAAATCATGAGAGAACGTAAAATAAATGAATTTTCAGCTTTTCATCAATACATTGAAAGCTGTTAACTAGTTGAAAACCAATGATTATCCTGCAAGTTGAAAATCAGACAATCGGTGTTTTCAAAATGATTGTAATATTTTTTGCGAAAAGAGTTGCCAAATAGCTTGGCGTGTGTTTTAATATAAGAGCCTTTTTATCAAGAGTTGGGTTAGAGAGTTAGCTCGCAGCCCACGCCAACCTGTATGAAGCATCATATAAGGTGGTACTGCTAACAACGATAAGAGAATAGTTCAACTAAGATTGCCTTCTCTTATTGAGGAGGCTTTTTATATGTGTAAAGGAGATTAAAACATGAAGGATTATTTATTTACAAGTGAAAGTATTACAGAAGGACACCCAGATAAAATCTGTGATCAGATTGCGGACAGTATTTTAGATGAAGCATTACGTCAGGATCCAGAAAGTAAAATGGCAGTAGAAGCAACCATTAAAGATGATTTTGTATTGGTTTATGGAGAAGCAAATACAAAAGCTGTTATTGATTACGAAAAGATTGCGAAAGATGTGATCAAAGAAATTGGCTATACCGAAGATTATACGGTTATGACAAAAGTAAATAAACAGTCATCTGAAATTAACCATGCAGTTGTATGGGAAGATGGTGAAATTGGTGCAGGTGATCAGGGGATCATGTTTGGATATGCATGTGATGATACAGAAAACTACATGCCTGCCGCTATTGATTATGCACACCAGTTAGCAAAACGTTTAAGTGATGTAAGAAGAAAAAGTGATATCTTATTACCAGATGGAAAAACGCAGGTAACAGTAGAATATGAAGATGATAAAATCAAACGTATCGATACAATCGTTGTTTCTACACAACATGTCGCAAGTGCTACACAGGAAGAAATCGCAGAATTAGTAATGAAAGAAGTTATCAATCCAGTCATTAATGATGATTTAGTCGATGAAGATACAATTTATCTGATCAATCCAAGTGGATCATTTGTCGTAGGTGGATCTTTTGGTGACAGTGGTACAACAGGAAGAAAAATCGTATGTGATACATATGGCGGTATGGGAAGAATCGGTGGAGGATGCTTCTCAAGTAAAGACCCTAGTAAGGTAGATCGTAGTGCAGCATATTATTGTCGTTATGTGGCAAAGAATATTGTTGCGGCAGGACTTGCCAGCAAATGTGAAGTACAGGTAGCATATGCAATCGGTAAAGTAAAACCAGTATCTATTATGGTGGATACATTTGGTACTGGCACAAAGAGTGATGCGGAAATCTTAGATATCATCAAAGAAAACTTTAGCTTTGAAGTAAAAGATATCATTGATGAATTAGATTTAAAGAAACCAATCTACAAACAAACAGCATGTTATGGTCACTTTGGCAGACCAGAATTTACATGGGAAAAGATTATTGATTTAAAGTACTAGATTATAAAATAAGTCATAGCAGGTGTTTTATATGCTATGGCTTTTTTTGTTGATTACTGTTTTTTTATATGTAGTTCTGTTTATTTAACAAGATGTTATATCATGTAGTGTTTATTTTTATGACATGTTATGTTATAGTGTAAGTGTCATATGGAAAGGGGAAAGCTTTTATGCAGAAACAGAAAAAAGATGCGCCATTATATTTACAGATTTATAAAGAACTGCAAAAACGCATTGAAAATGGTGTGTATAAAGAAAATGAATTAATACCTTCTGAATCCTCTCTACAGGCTGAATTTAATGTCAGTCGTATAACAATTCGCAGATCTCTGCAAGATCTTGAACTAGCTGGTTTCATAAAAATCAGAAAAGGAAAAGGGGCGATTGTACAGCCAATGAGAAAATACTCAGACTTAGTTGGCGTAAGCAGTTTCTCTCAGGAAGCAAGAGAAGCTGGAGAACGTCCATCATCTATTATTTTGGAATTTGAGGAAACAAAAGCAACTGGTATTGTATGTGATTATCTTCAGCTTGAGGAAGGTGCAGATATATATCGACTAAAACGGCTAAGGTTGAAAAATGGCCGAATTATTGGTATGAATGAGCAATTTATATCCCGTGATACTGGTGTTGTCATACATGGTGAAGAATTAAACGAGAAAACATCTATTTATGCGTTGTATGAGGAACAGGGATTACATATTGAACGTGCAGTAGAAACCATAGAAGCTGTAATGCCAACACCTAATTTAAGAAAAGAACTGTATATGGATGAAGGAGAACCGCTTTTCCGAAGAGAGAGAATTACTTATGATTATTTGAATAGACCATTAGAATTATCTATTAATTCCTATAAAGCTGATGAGTATAAATATGTAATCACTTTAAAAAAAGAAGAATTATAAAAGCTATCTAGTAATACAACCTAGATAGTTTTTTTATAACAAGTTTATACCTTATAATGGTGAAATTTTAAGAAAACGTTATCAATTTTAATAAAATATGTAAAAATATGATATATTATGTTGACAAACTTGATATGATAAGTTATTATACAGATGTAACATGTTATATCAAGATGAAATGCTGATAGGAGGAGATAATTTGAAATATTATGACATTCATTCTCATTTGGGAAAAACTAGTTCTGGAGAAGAAAATACGCCAACAGAGCTGGTTGAAGATTTGAAAAAACATGGAATCACAAAAGTTGGTATCAGCTGTTTATCTGGTATATCCACACGGTATCAAAATGATTTTATCTATAAAGCAATGTGTGAATATCCAGACATAATTGAAGGATATGCTTTCATTAATCCAAAAGATCCAAAAGCATTGGAAGAAATTGATTTGTGTTTAGGAACTTATCATATGAAAGCAGTAAAGTTTCACTCATGGAAGCATGGGTATTATCCTGATAACTCGCCTGCTTTAGATGGACTTCTTGATAAAATTGAAACATATGGCGTTCATGTGCAGACACATGTAGGAACTGCACCGATTTCTAATCCATACGTCTGGGCAGAATATGCAAAAAAACATCCAAATCTGCGCTTTGTATTTACACATATCGGATATTATGAATTTGGTATGTCTACGATTATGGCAGTTAAAGATTTAGATAATGTGTGGGTAGAAACAAGTGGTCAAATGGATACAAGAGTGTTAAAAACAGCAATTGATGTATTAGGTTCAAAACGAGTATGTTTTGGAACAGACTGGCCATATAAACCAGTAAATATAGAAATCAGCAAGTTTGAAGAATTAGGCTTAAGTGAAGAACAGCTGGAAGATATCTTCTATAAAAATGCTGAATATCTATGGATAAAAAAATAAGGAGGAACATTTTATGAATATTACTACATTCCGTATTGATGATCGTTTAATTCATGGACAGGTTGTTACTGCATGGATTGCTCATTCTGATGCAAAACAGATTTTGGTATGTGATGATGCTGCAGCAAAAGATACACTTCAACAATCATTATTGAAGATGGCAACACCTAAAAACGTGAAGCTGATCATTAAAAATTTAGAAGAAGCAAAGCAGATGATTGAAACAGATACATCAGATACAAAAACTTTATTATTAGTAAGAGGGCCAAAACAGGCACTATATCTGATTGATAGTTGTAAAGATGTAAAGAGTATTAATGTTGGAAATATCAATATGAAAAAAGGAAAAAGAAAAATTCTTGGCAACTGCTGGTTGAATGAGGAAGAAGAAGCTGATATCCGCAAACTGGCAGAAAAAGTTGAAGTAGAAGTTCGTGCAGTACCTAATGAACAGAAAAAAATTCTAGTTCATTTACTATAAAAGAAAGGAAAGGGATAAAATTATGAGTTTATTTTTACAGGCATTGCTTGTGGCAGTTGCTGTAACGATTGCATTTATTGATGCACATACAACACAGACACATATTTTCCGTCCAATATTTATAGGACCGGTTGTAGGGGCAATTATGGGCGATTTTCAAACAGGACCTCAAGTTGGTGTTACAGTAGAATTGATGTTTCTTGCTGTTATCTTTGTTGGTACAGCAGTTCCACCAAATCCTACTATTTCTACAGCAATCGCTACCGCAGTTGCAATTCTTGGAGGAGGTGGTACAGATTTAGCTGTTGCTACTGCTCTTCCTGTATCATTTATCGGTCAAATTGCTGAAACTGTACAGAACTCTGTTATTAATGTATGGTTTATGCATCGTGCAGAAAATTCAATAGAAAAATTAAATACCAGAGGTCTGGTAATGAATAATATTGTCTATACCATGGCAATGAATGCCTTATTATATGGCGTGCCAACGTTTCTAGCAGTATATTATGGTGCTGATTTTGTAGCAGCAATTATCAAGGCCATTCCTGATAAGATCATCACAGGTTTATCCGTTGGTGGCAACATGGTTGGCGCGGTGGGATTTGCATTGTTATTAAGTTCTATTAAGAATCGAACAATGTGGCCGTTCTTATTCTTAGGCTTCTTCTTTGCAGCATATTTAAAGATCAATATGGTCGGTATCGCATTATTAGCTGTGGTTTTTGCGGCATTATACTTTTACTTTAAATTAGCTGATCAAAGTGAGGGAGAGGAGTAAATCATATGGAAAATAATAAAAAATTAACAAAGAAAGATTTATGGAAAGTATTCTTTGGACAATTGACCATTCGTGGAGCGAATAACTATGAACGTCAACAAAATGCTGGTTTTACCCAAGCAATGATGCCAGTTATTGAAAAAGTTTATGATACAGATGAAGAAAAACTGGAAGCTTATGAACGTCATATGGAGTACTTCTTAACTAATGATATTACCAGTGCCATCCCTGTAGGTATCGCAGCAGCAATGGAAGAAATGCACGCTAATGATCCTGATATGGATCCAGGTGCAATCAATGCAGTAAAAACAGCCCTGATGGGTCCACTTGCTGGCTTGGGAGATTCCTTATTAAATGGTACAGCTCGTCCAATTTTAGCAAGTCTTGCGATTTCCTTAGTGAATGCAAAATTAGGCTGGATTGGCCCAATCTTCTTCGTTATTGGTATGAGTATTGTATCTTTGGGTATTCGATATTTAGGTGTTTTCCAGGGATATAAACAAGGAATTAAACTAGTAGAAAAGATTAATTCAAGTGGATTAATTTCAAAAATAACAGATATTGCGGCAATTGCGGCATACACCATTGTCGGAGGATTTATTCCAGCTTTAGTTGTTATGAATATACCTATTGAAATAGCATCAGGTGATACAGTTATCAAAATTCAGGAAACATTAGATGGTTTAATGCCAGGTGTTCTGGGATTAGCTTACACATTTTTAATGTATTATTTCGTCACAAAGAAAAAGATTTCTGCAGTTAAATTAATTTTTATTACGATGGTTGTCGCAATTCTTGGAGTATATGCAGGTATCTTAGGATAATAAAGGAGGCGTATAGGAATGATTGATATTCATTCTCATATCGAAAAAGAAAATGGCGTATATCTGCTGGAAAAACTTCTAGCAGATATGGATCGCTTTCAGATACAAAAACGAGTAATTTCAGATTTACGGGTAGATGGTATACAGGAAGGAATACAACAGATTGCGGAAGCAGTAAAAACCTATCCTGCGCGTTTGATTGGATGTGCTTTATTGAATCCTTCTCTATCTACAATTATTGAAGATACAAAATTAGCATGTGCAACACCAGAAATACAAATGATAGAATTTAATTCTTATGAACATGGATATGCGCCAGATGATTGTCCTGTTTTAGATGAAGTATTTTCATTGATTCAAGAAAGAAAACTTCCAGTAAAAGTATTTTCTGGTATTGGTGCCAAAGCACTTCCTCATCAATGGGAAATCTATGTAAACAGATATCCAGATATTCCATTTATCTTTCTTCATATGGGGTGCTTTGATTATGGTTATAGCTGTGTTGATATTGTAAAACGAAATGATAATGCATGGATTGAAACCAGTAATCAATATGAAATGCAGATACTAAGAAAAGCATTTCAACAATTACCGGAAAATAAAATTCTGTTTGGAAGTAGTTATCCTGAACGATTTACGAGAAATGCAATTGAAATATTTGATTTATTCCCATTAAGTAAAGATACAAGACAGGCTTATTTTCATGATAATGCAAAACAACTTTTAAGACAGGGGTGAAGTTATGTATGTTGTAGATAAAGAAAAGGCGAGAGCCGCTTTACCAAAAAGTGTGGTGCAGGATTTTGATGATATTGTAACACAAAAAGTATTAGGAGCAAGCACCCATATCAAAATGATTGGCAATATGATTGAGCAGATTGCTTTAGAGTATAAAACAAATGGTAATATAGAAGAAATGATTCAAAGAATCGATGAAGTATGTAACTTTTTTATCGCAACAAGAGGTGAAGCAAGTCAGGCAATTACCAATGCAATTTATCAGATGATAAAAGGTATTCATCATCATACAAATCATGAACAGTCATCTGAAGTTGTACAAGCAATTATTGATGTGAAAGATTCATATGCGAAAAGTAATAAAAAGGCAATTGATCAGGCAGTATCCTATGCTGTGGAAATAGGAAATCGTATGCAGAATATTTTAGTATACGATTATTCAAGTACTGTTGAAGCATTTTTAAGAGGATTGCAGGCTGGTAAGAAAATCTATATCGCAGAAAGCCGCGTTATCAATGGAGGAAAGCCGTTTGTAAAACCTTGTATAGAAGCAGGGCATCAGATTCACTTCATACCTGATGCAAGTTTAATGTATTACATGAAAGAATGTGATGGCGCATTCATGGGTGCTGAATCCATTTATCCCGATGGTACTGGATTTAATACAACTGGGTCAGACATTGTAGGGTTGATATGTGATTATTATAAAAAACCATTATATTTTATATCACCGCTCATAAAACTAGATGTCAGACCAGTATATGGAAAAGAAAAAAAGACTGTAATCAATGATTTAAAGGATAAGTTACAAGATGTGGCAGATCCTGATAATCATAAAGATATTGATTATCATACACCAGAATTACTTGGTGTTTGTCCAGAACATATCAAAGGTTTTATCACTGAAAAGGGGGTAATTCCAAGTATACAGTTATATGATACTGCTATGCAATATATAAAAGAATTAAGAGGTGAAGAAGATGTTTAAACCAAATTGTACTGCATTTGCGATGATACAGCCAAGTCCATTACCTGGTAGTTATCGTCATGTAGATAAAACCATAGATGATATTGTCAAAGAAGTTTTAGATGAAACACAGATGGTTGTAGATAATGGCTTTGATGGTGTAATTCTACAAAATATGAATGATATGCCGATTAAACAAATTGCACCACCTGAAGCAATCGCCTATATGACAAGGATCGCGTTTGAAATTAAACAGCATTACCCTTATCTGGTTCTAGGTATTCTTGTAAATTGGGATGGTGTCGCAAGTCTTGCAGTTGCGGATGCTGTAAATGCAGATTTTGTCAGAGTGGAACATCTATTTACTGGAGCGAATGTGACAAGTGCAGGTATCTTGGAAGGCCAGTGTGTAGAAATTGCACAACTAAGAAAAAGAATACGTTCAAAAGTCCCTGTATATGCAGATATTCAGGAGGTGCATGGCGTACCTCTAGGTGGCAAACCAATTGATGCTGCAGCATGGGAAGCGGTACATGAAGCATTTGCGGATGGATTATTTGTTTCAGGTAAAACAAAACAGGAAAGTCTAGAAATGATACAGGCAGTTAGAAAAAAACTACCTGATACACCTGTTATTTTAGGCGGTGGAGCTACTGGAGATAATATCACAGAATTACTAGAATATTATGATGGTGTATCGGTGGCGACATGGGTAAAAAATGGTGATATGAAAAATCCAATTGACCCAAAACGTGCAGAAATCTTTATGAATGGAGTAAAGTGCGCAAGAGCAAAGAAAGAAGGTTAATATGACAGGACTGATTTTAGTAGGACATGGAAATTTTGCGAGTGGTATGCATAGTGCACTTCGATTATTAAATGGAGAATGTGAAGGACTGGTAAGTATTGACTTTCAAGAAGGAACATCTTTTGAAGATCTTTGCGAACAATTAAATAAAGAAATTGATAAGTTTGAAAATGATAAAGTGATTATCTTAACAGATTTACCTGGTGGTTCTCCATTTAAAGCCGCCGCTTTGGCAACCTTTCAATACGATCATGTAAAGGCATTGACCGGAATCAATTTTCCAGTATTAATGGAAATTGCACTATCCAAAGATTATACAGAGGATATTGATCAATTAATTGCACAAAGTATTGTAAATGCAAGAGAAGCGTTAATGGAAATAAAATTAGAAGCATAATGATCAGGAAGGCAAAGTCCTTCCTTTTTATGTTATAGAAAAAAATGGTGAAAAGGATGATAAAGCATCAGAAAAACATGGGAAAAATAAATAAAAATATTAGAATAACATGTAATTTATATTTATGATGATTGAGAAAAACATGGAATAAGGGTATACTTTAGATAGAAAAGAGATGATAAATCATGCTAAAAAGGAAAATTGAGAGTGATTTAATACAATGGAAAAACCGTAGACATAAACAAGCTTTATTGGTAGAAGGTGCCAGGCAGGTAGGGAAAACAACTTCCATTCGCTCATTCGCAAAACAACATTATGAATCATTTATAGAATTAAACTTTGAGCGAAATCCAAAATTAAAAGATATCTTCATGGATGATTTAGAGCCTAAGACAATTTATATGAATATGTCCGCAATGGGACTAGGTCCAATGAAACCTGGCAAGACGCTCATATTTTTTGACGAAATTCAATCATGTCCACAAGCAAGAACCGCAATAAAATTTCTTGTGGAGGATGGACGTTATGATTTTATAGAATCAGGCTCCTTACTTGGAATCAATTATAAAGATGTATCATCTTATCCCGTTGGCTTTGAAGAACATATAAGGATGCACTCTTTGGATTTTGAAGAGTTTATGTGGGCAAATCATATCGGCGAAGATGTTATCCAAGAATTAAAACAGTGCTTCAAAGATCAACGTCCAGTCCCAGCATTTATACATGATAAAATGATGAAGTTATATTATCAATATCTTATCGTTGGTGGTATGCCTAATGTTGTGAATGAATTTATTGAAACATATGACATTAATGAAGTCATCCGTATACAAAAGGATATTATCGCTTCTTATCGCGATGATATATTAAAGTATGCAGAAGGAAAAAAAGCCAAAGTTAAAGAAATTTTTGAGGCGATTCCAGAACAATTAAATAAAAAAAATCAAAGATTTTACTTCAGCAGCTTAACAGCGGAACCAGCTTTACGAAGCTATGAAGGTGCCATCACATGGCTGAATGATGCTGGTATTGCAAGCATGTGTTGTAATGTTACGCAGCCACAATTACCATTATCGTTTAATCAAAAACGTAATTTGTTTAAATTATTCATATGCGATTCAGGACTTTTAACCGCAATGAGTTATGGTAGGATACAGCCTAATATTTTAAAAGGAGAATTAACAATAAACAATGGAGCTGTTGTGGAAAATGATGTTGCTGCCGGAATATTAAAAAAGGGATTCAATATTTACTATTATGATTGTAAAAAGCCATTACAAATGGAGATTGATTTTTTGATACAATATCAAGGAGGCATATTGCCTATTGAGGTAAAATCAGGGGATGATTATAAAAAGCATCCATCGCTTGATCGATTTATGTCGCAATATGCGGATATGGATCAGGCAATCGTTTTTTGTAAAGGTAATATAGAAAAAGATGGTAAGTTGTTATATTTACCATTATATATGACAGGATTTTTAGAAAATGAATAGAGAGGAATGATCAATATGAAAACATGGGTATTAACAGAATTAACACAGGCACAAAAAGAACGCTTACCAAAGGGATACGAGTATGTATTCTCAAAAGAATTGAACAAAGAAGAAATCAAAGATGTAGAGGTAATCGTAGGACGCCCGCCTTTTGAACTTTTGCCATATGCAAAGAATTTAAAATGGCTACAGCTAGATAGTGCAGGAAGTGAACACTATTGTAAAGCAGGATTATTACCAGAAGGCTGTGTACTAACCAATGCAACAGGCAGCTTCGGTTTGACCATCAGCGAGTATTTGATTTGTACGATCTTAATGTTGATGCGTAATATGAATTTATATGTTAGAAACCAAGAACAGGCAAAATGGCAGATAGAAGGACCTATTTATTCTATCTATGGATCGACATTCTTAATTGTGGGATTGGGCAATCTTGGAATAGAATTTGCGAAACGAATCAAAGCACTGGGTGGTTATACGATAGGAATCAAAAAACACATAGAACAATCTGTAGAATACATTGATCAATTATATACCATGGATCAAATCGAAGATGTATTACCAAAAGCTGATGTTGTCGTTATGGCATTACCTAGTACAGAAGAAACCAGAAAAAGCTTTCATGGAGAATATTTTGATTTAATGAAAGAAACAGCCATCTGGGCAAACGTTGGTCGAGGTGATGTTGTGGAAACAATGGATGTGGTAAATGCAGTAAAAGAAAAGAAAATTTTAGGTGCTGTGCTGGATGTTTGTGATACAGAGCCAATTCCTGCAGATCATCCTATCTGGAAAGAGGAAAATATCATTATCACACCACATATTTCAGGAACATTCCAATTACCAAAAACCAAAGATATCTTTGTGGATATTCTTTGTGAAAATCTGGAAGCTTTTAAAAATGAAGAACCACTTCGTAATATCGTGGACGTGAAAGAAGGGTATCGAAGTTACGCTTTAAAGAAATCATAGCGGTATCACAAATTATAAAAAAAGGACTTGGAATGCGCTTTCATCTGTGGTATACTGTAGTTGCAAGTGGTATAGACCACTAAAAAATACAGGTTATTTAAAGGAGATGTTCAATATATGGAACAATCAATGAAAGACACACAGTCCATTCGTGTAAAATGGTATTTCAAGCTATTTTCTAAATTGGATAATGAACAAACAAACGTAGATATGACAACAAGAGCATTCGCATATATCATTGACTGGGTACTTGGTAGCTTTGTGACTGCATTCCCAACGGTATTTATGTATATGTCTTACACGAAATCTACAGAATTAAATCAAAATCTACTAACTTTCCCTACTATCACTTATGCACTGATCGCAGGTGGATTGAGCCTTCTGTTTGCGATGATTTATTATGTGTATATTCCAGTAAAAGTTCATAAAGGACAGACCTATGGTAAGAAATTTATGGATGTGAAAGTTGTAAAACTTGATGGAAGTGATGTTGATTTTAAGACAATGCTGAAAAGAGAAGTATTAGGAAGATTTCTTTTAGAAGCAAGTCTTGTGGCAGTAGGAAATTATATTTTCCAGATTGTTGTTTTGATCGCACAGGTAAATATTATTTTACCATTAAAATGTGTCAGTTCCGTTTTATGTATCATATCTATTTTGATTGCACTGAAAACCGATTCCAGACGTATGATTCATGATTATGTAGGAAAAACCAAAATTATAAGTACGAAGGAACAGTAAAAAACTGTTTCTTTTTCTTTATCTTGTAAGAAACTGGAAAAAATCCTGTATAATAGTGGATGAAGAAAGAGGTATTGGTATGGAAAAGAAATTTTTATTTTTTGATATTGATGGCACATTAACAACAGGAGGTATGGGAAGCTTTATTCCTGATTCTGCCAGAAATACATTAAAAGCTTTAAAAAAGAACGGTCATGTAGTGGCAATTGCGACTGGAAGACCATATGCGATGAGTAAGGATGTCGCAAAAGATTTAGAAATAGATTCCTTTATTTGTAATGGTGGGAACACCGTTGTTTATGAAGGTGAAAAGATATACAATGAACCTTTGGATCAGGCTCATGTAAAAGAGTTATTAAGAGAATGCATTGCATTTGGATTTCCTTATTGTATATCTCAGGCAGATGATTTCTACTTCCTAACAAAAGATATGAAGGCACTGCCTAAATTAGATAATGACTTTTTAAGTCAGTTTATACAAGAAGCAGATTTTGATCCTGAACACTTAACACAGGTGAAACGTTTAATGATCTATGTAAATAAGGAAGAACAGAAAAAGTTAACTTCTTTCCCTGATTTGGTACCACAGCGATATGATGATGCCTATGTTATGATAGAACCAGATGATAAATTCAAGGGTATCAAAAAAATGATGGAAATTTTAAAAGAACCAATTGAGGATGTTGTGGTATTTGGGGATGGAGAAAATGATATCAAAATGTTTCAACAGGCACCTATGTCGATAGCAGTTGGCAATGCGATTGATGAATTAAAAGCACTAGCAACTTATGTAACAGATCGAAGTGATGAGGATGGTATCCAAAAAGCATGTTTACACTTTGGATGGATATCACCTGAAGATATATCAAAGTAGAAACATGTGTAATTATCGCTGTATGTTTAAGTCATGATCCATATGAGTATATGATGTAAAAGAAAAGGGGAATAGCAGATGGATTTACAAAGTCACAAAGAATTTTTATGGAAGTATAAATTATCTTATGGAGAAACCAGACCAAAGAAAGATGATCCTGAAAAACAGGTATATCCATTTTTGAACAAAATTATAGAAACCGATTTTGCATCATGCGGTACTCAAGAAGTAAAAGATGCCATTGATGCATGTCAAAGTGTAGAAGAAATCTTTGATATTGTTAGTGATGAATGGAAAGATTTTTACTTTTTGGAAGTAAGTAATCACATTGATCAGGAAGAATTTTCTCGTATCTTAAAAAAATTATATGATACCGTTGGAATCACAACGCAGATCTATGAAAAAACATATGCGTTTGAGGCAGAACGTGCCACAGATGAAGTGAAACAGTATTTATATGATCAAGGGGTTTTGAATAAAGAAGCATATACAAAGTAAATAAGAAGGAGATAGAAATGGAACGATGTGTATTAATGGAAGGCGCATTAAAAGAACGCTTAAAAAGGGAGTATCAAATAGAATTCAACGAATTTGTGGATATGGGAGCTTTGATCTATGATACCAAAAGCAAACAAGCATTGAAGGTGTTATGGAATCAATATCTTGATATCGCAAGGCGTTATGATTTAGAAATTCTACTGACGACACCGACGCGCAGAGCTAATAAAGAACGTATTGAAAAAGCTGCATATGATGAACGATTACTAGTGGAAAATGTAAAGTTCTTAAAAGAAGTCGCAAAGGATGCGAAAGCAAAGTCGTATATTGGCGGTTTAATGGGATGCAAAGGGGATGCTTATACTGGGGAAGGCGCATTATCTCAAGAAGAAGCAAAAGCATTCCACAGCTGGCAGGCGAATGCATTAAAAGTGGCAGGTGTTGATTTCTTATATGCTGGTATTATGCCAACTTTACCTGAAGCATGTGGTATGGCACAAGCTTTATCAGACACCGAATTACCATATATTATTAGTTTTACAATCCGTAAAGATGGGAAACTGATAGATGGTACTACCATTCATGATGCGATTGCTTATATTGATGCATGTACATTGAGAAAACCTGCTTGTTATATGAATAATTGTGTTCATCCAGATATCGTTTATGAAGCATTGACACAACCATGTAATCAAAATGAACTCGTGAAAGAGCGTTTTAAAGGAATTCAGGCAAATACCTCTCCATTAGATTATGATCTATTAGATCAAAGTGAAGAACTACAAAGCAGTGATCCAGAAGCATTGGCAAAATCCATGGCTCGTTTAAAAACGTTAGGACTACAGATCTTTGGTGGATGTTGTGGTACAAATGAGCATCATATGGAAGAAATCGCAAAAATAATATCTACAAAGGCGTAAGCAATTACGCTTTTTTCTATCTAAAAAACTACAAGCAATGATAAGCCTGTAGTTTGTATCTGGAATATTAAATAAATAGTGATATATTATAAGAATCATGTATTATTAAAATACTATAGATTCTGTTCGATTCAAATCAGTTTCCAGATTAGGATATTTTTTACGTAATATCTCCACAAATTCTTTGATTCTTGGCACATTGTTGCTTAGCATTTCATATTCGGGCTGTGTGATCCCAACCAATTGAATGAAATCCGTTCTACCATAAACGGTATCTACGCCATGAGCCTCAGTATCTGCGATGGTAAGTAGTGCTGTAATGGCAGTATCGGTATGTAACTTAATAGGTTGTCCTTTATTTCCAATTAATTGATAAGGTTCAAAGAAACGATTGGTTGTGTATGTATATCGAGCCATATTAGATAGCACATCTAGTGCCCACATACAATCCTGAACATCTTCTACAGGCAGTTTCATTGTCATTTCATAACCCCAGCGATTCCATTCCTGACCATATTTATCCTTTTCAAAATAAAGATTTGTCATCCCATAAGTAACGATATGCTGATAACCATTGGCGGAAGTGTAAATAGAATATCCATCCAGATATTCATTACCACCAAACATTGCACGTGCTGTCATATTTGTGGCAAAATGCTTTGGCTGTTGATTTGGATACAGATGATCAAATACTTCATCAATCGCTTCCCATCCAGGTGCCCATTCTTCATCTTTTTCTGCTTTTTCAACAAATTCTTCATAAGACATCATATGATAAGTTCCTCTCTTTTCTATCCTTTTATTGGACCATATTTTCTTCATTTTATGATGTAAACAAAAGAAAGTCAAACAAGTTTTTTTATTTAAATATATAAATCATGAAAAGATAAAGGTACAATAAGATAGAAGCGACAAAAAGAAACAAAAAATTACAGGAAACAAATCATCCCAAGGATTAGAATGTAATCAGGAGGTAAGGATATGGAATGGACAGAAAGTTTAGCAACAGCATTGAAATATATAGAAGATCATATCTATGAAGATATCCATGCAGATGATCTTACAGATATCGTTTATATGTCATCCTTTTATTTTCAGAAGGGTTTTAAAATCATTACCGGTTATTCTATTGGAGAATATATCAGATGTAGAAGACTATATCTGGCCGCATTAGATATTATTGATGGTAATGATAAAGTAATTGATCTGGCATATAAATATCATTATGATACACCAGAAAGCTTCACAAAAGCATTTACCCGTTTTCATGGTATATCACCAATGCAATTGAAAAAAGATAATCGCAAACTGAAACCATTCCTGCCTCTAAGAATATCCATTACAATACAAGGAGGAAATGAAATGGACTACACGATAGAACACATGGAGGCAATGAAAGTGATTGGTTTTATCAAAGATATCAAGCAGGAAACAGCTTATCAAGATATCCCGCAAGCATGGAATGAATTAACGAAAATATATTGTGAACAATCAAATGAATTTACGGAACTAAAAAAGACATGTTTTGTCGGAGAATTTGGTATCTGTATCGATGATGGAAGTGTAAAAGATGGTTTTCAATATCTGATGGCAGGACAATATCATGGAGAAGAAGTACCACGAGGAATGATCGTTTATAATATACCAGAAGCAACTTATGTGAAGTTTCGTTGCAGTGGACCATTACCTGCTGCCTTACAATCTGTGAATACACAAATTTATAAAGAATGGCTGCCACAACATCCAGAATATGTATTTGATGGATGTATGAATCTAGAATGGTATTCTAAAGGTGATATGTCAGCAAGTGATTACCAAAGTGAAATCTGGATACCAGTGAAAAAGAGAGGATAATGCATATGGAATTTGATCAGGTAATACAAAATCGAAGAAGTATACGCAAGTTTCACCAACGAGCAGTGGAAACAGAGAAAATTACAGCGATATTAGACTGTGCAAGGTTATGCCAATCAGCGAAAAACCGTCAACCATGGAGGTTCATGGTACTTACAGAAGATAGAAAAAATCGTGTTGCGGATATTATGTTAAACCTTTTTGAACAAAATGATGTAGAACTACATGGCTATATGAATAGTTCTAGAAATTCCGCAAATATCATCAAGAATGCGCCAGTATTGATATTGGTATTTATCCCAAAAGATGAAGAATGGATACAAAGCGACTTGTTATCTGTAGGTGCAGCCATAGAACATATTTGTTTAAAGGCAGTGGATGAAGGTTTAGGTTCTGTATGGATTGCAGATACGGTTTATACAAGAGAAGAAATATGCGAAGAATTAGGGAGAACTGATGATTTACTGGTGTCTGGTATTGCGGTTGGATATGCGGATGAACAACCATCACCACGTCCTAGAAAAACGTTGGAGGAAATAATTTTGAAGTAAAAAATATGGGTGAAAAAGATTGTATTTTAGAACTTTATTTTCTATATATGCAGTCTTTTTTTTGCTGAATTTTAAAGAAAAGCAATCGTTAAAAAAAATAAAAAAATTGTAAACAAATATTGACAACGCTTACAACGATGTTATAATGATGATGTGAAACGTTTCAACAAAAGATTTAAGAGTAAATGAAGAAAAAGAAAAAGGAGAAAATTATGAACCACTTTGTAGAAAAATTTCAAGATAGGCTTCAAGAAATTTTGTTTCCAATTGCTACAAAACTAAACGCTGAACCACACTTATCTGCTTTAAAAGATGGTATGACAATTACGATTCCTTTAACGATTATCGGAGGATTTGCAATGTTATTGGCTGTACCACCTGTATCAGCTGGCTTACAACCAACTAATATCTTTAACCAATTCTTACTTGCATGGCAGTCATGGGCAGTTTCAAATAATGCAATTCTAATGGCGCCTTATAATTTAACTATTGGAGCTATATCTGTTTATGTTGTATTTGCTGTAGCCTATGCATTAGCAAAAGAATACAAAATGAATGGAATGTCCAGCGCATTGATTGCACTATTTGTATTCTGGTTAACAAGTGCTGCACCAATTACAGATGAAAAACTTGGATTAGTATCACAGATGAACAACCTGGGAGCTGTTGGTATGTTTTACGCAATCATTGTTGCCTTTGTAACTGTAGAAGTTATGCGTTTCTTTATGAAGAAAAACATTAAAATCAAAATGCCAGATTCTGTTCCACCTAATGTAACAGCTCCATTCGAAGCATTGATTCCTGCTGCAGTATTAACAATTGGAATGATTATACTAAATGCAATTTGTACATCTTTAAGTGGTAATAATCTTTGTGCATTAATTTTCACAGTTATCAAACCATTGATGTTTGCGTCATCTTCACTGCCTGCAGTAATTTTGTTAAGTATTTTATTAAGCTTATTCTGGTTCTTTGGTATCCACGGAAACAACATGATTGGTGGAGTATTAACACCAATCACAACTGCAAATATCGCATTAAATGCACAGTATTATATTACAGGACAGGGAACACCAACACCATTATCAGGTGCATTCCTTACAATTTTCGGTAATTGGATGTCTTATCCTGCTATGATGGTATGCTTCTTCCTAGTTGCAAAAAGTGCAACTTTGAAATCTATTCGCAAAGTAGCCTTGGTTCCAGATATTTTTAATATCAATGAACCACTAACCTTTGGTGTACCAATTGTAATGAATGTAACAGTAGCTTTACCAATTATGATAGCAAACGTAATCACATGTACGATTGGATATATCGCAATGAGTGCTGAGCTGGTAAACAGTATTCATATTGTGCTTCCATTTACAATACCTGGAGTATTTAATTTATTCTTATCTACAGGTGGAGATATACGTACTATCATCTTATGGGCAGTACTGTTTGCTTTAGATATCATTATTTTAATGCCATTTATTAAAATATATGATAAACAGCTTTTAGCTGATGAAAATAAGAAAGAAAATGAATAGTTAAAGATTATCTATTTGCTTATCATCATCCTATTATAGTAAAATAGTAATATGTGGTAGAAGGTGATGATATGGCAACAATCAAGGATATAGCAAGAGAATTAAATCTGGGAGTTTCGACTGTATCCATGGCTTTAAATGATAATTCAAGAATTTCGCAGCAAACAAAACAAATGGTTTTGGACAAAGCGAGAGAATTAGGATATGTAAAAAATGGGATTGCGGTAGATTTACAAAAGAAATGTACCAATATTATATTGTTTGTAGTAACAGATG
This sequence comes from Absiella sp. AM29-15, assembly GCF_003434225.1. Classification (NCBI taxonomy): domain Bacteria; kingdom Bacillati; phylum Bacillota; class Erysipelotrichia; order Erysipelotrichales; family Erysipelotrichaceae; genus Amedibacterium; species Absiella sp. AM29-15. The sequence goes on along the minus strand of NZ_QVFL01000001.1, from coordinate 25,291 downwards.
CTTCACGTTCTTTTTTCTCAAAAACATTACATGCAATCCAAGAACGAGTAGCATCTTATGGTTATGATCTATTGATAGCGACAACACAAAGCTCTTCACGTACAGCGAAAAGGTTTATATCAGAGCATCGTGCAGATGGCGTTATCATTTATACCAATCAGATTGAAGATGAATTTATTCAGGCTTATGCAAGAGAAGATTTTCCTATGTATATTATGGGACATCATGTAGAAGGGGATTATATCTTTAGCGATGATATTCAAAGATATGCTTCAGATTATAGTGCAGCAGTAGAATATTTAATCGCAAAAGGGCATAAACGTATCGCCTTTGTCAAAGGCTCTATGAAAACTTTGGGAACACCAAGAAGATTATCTGGATACAAAAACACATTATTGAAATTTGGTATTCCATATCGTGAAGAACTTGTATTTGATGCTGGTAGCAATACCTTTGCTGGGGGATATGATGCAACAATGAATATCATAGATCAAATAGAAAATATTGATGCTATCTATTATTCTAATGACGATATTGCTTTGGGAGGCATGCGTGCGTTACAACATAGAAATATTCAAGTTCCCGATGATATATCGATTATAGGAAGCAATAATCTTCCTGAATCTTCTCTTGTAAGTCCTGCATTAACTACAGTTGATCTACAGGTGGAAAAGGGTGCATATTTTGCAGTTGACTGCTTAATGCATGCATTAAATAAAGAATATGATGAAATTCAAAAAGCAAAAGATCATCGTAAAAATGATATTGAACACGTTGTAGAAAGGGAAACTGTAAAGGAAAAATAAGAAGGAGAATAAACTATGAAGGCGATCATGGTCATGTTTGATACCCTGAGCAGAAGATTTTTAGAAAACTATGGAAATGACTGGGTGAAAACGCCAAATTTCAAACGGCTAGAGGAACATTGCTGTCGTTTTGATAATTTTTATGGAGGCAGTATGCCATGTATGCCTGCCAGAAGAGAATTGCATACAGGAAAATATAATTTTCTTCACAGAAGCTGGGGGCCATTAGAGCCATTTGATTTTTCTGTGATTGAAGAGTTAAAAAAAGCTGGAATTTATACACATTTATGTACAGATCATTCTCATTATTTCGAAGATGGAGGTGCAACCTATCATAATCGATACAATACTTGGGAAGGATTTCGTGGACAGGAAGGTGATCGCTGGATACCACAAGATGAAGGAATGCTTCCTTCTCAACGGAATGCTTTGTCAAAAAAGGGTATTTCAGTTCAGCAACATTATGCAAATATTACAAGACAACAAAAAGAAGAAGATATGTCCAGTGTAAAAACATTTCATGCTGGTCTAGATTTCATTAAAAAACATGCTGATAAAGATAACTGGTTTCTTCAAATAGAAAGTTTTGATCCACATGAACCATTTTATGTTCCACAAAGATATCGTGATTTATATGAGCTTGAAAATGCACCAGAATTCAACTGGCCAGCTTATGGTCCTATTGATGAACAGTTGCATGGGGAAAATTTAAAAGAAGTTAGAAAAGAATATGCCTCTTTAATCACAATGTGTGATCATTATCTAGGAAAAGTGCTGGATTTAATGGATCAATACGATTTATGGAAAGATACAATGTTTATTGTGAATACAGATCATGGATTTTTGCTGGGGGAACATGGCATGATGGGCAAAAATTTTGGCCCAATGTATGATGAAGTTATACATATACCTTTTTTTCTATATGATCCAAATCATCAAGGGCATAAAAGCTGTGAAGCTATAGCACAGACCATTGATGTGGCTCCTACTTTATTGGACTTTTTTAATATTGATTATAGTGTATGTGATGGTTCTTCATTAATCACATGTATGAGGAATAACCAAAATACTAGAGATGTTATATTATATGGTGTTCATGGAAGCTTTACATGCATGAGTGATGGATCTTATGTTTATATGAAAGCCAATATTGATTCAGAAAATCCATTGGTTGAGTGTACATTAATGCCAACCCAAATGAGAGGATTTATTCCTTGTGAAGCAATCAATAAGGCAGAATTAGTAAAAGGAGATGCTTATTCTAATGGGGTATCTTATTTGAAAATTCCAATAAAAACATTTTATGATGCTTCTATCTTTGGAGATCAATTGTTTAATATCAAAGAAGATGAATATCAAAAATATAATCTTGTGGGAAAAGTAGATACACAAATATATGATAATAAATTAAAAGAATTACTGAAACAGTATCAGGCGCCTGAAGAAGAATTTCAACGTTTGGGATTGTTGATTTAAAAATAGAAGCTGTTAATGATCTGATTTTTTGCAGAATGATACAGACGATAATTATAAAGTTTGTAGAGATACAGGAATGAAAACATTTTTGTATCTTTTTTATATTATATTTTTTACCAATAAATTCATTATAAAAATATATTTTGATACAAAATGTTACGAAATCGTAATTTGATTGGAAAGTTATACTCATGTGTTACAATGGACATGGAGGTGTTATATATGAATAATCTTGTAAGAATTGAACAAATTGAAATAAATGGCATTAAAAATATTCTTCATGGTGAAGTGGCTTTTCAGGAGTATAGTGAAATATTAAAAGGAAACTTTGATGATATTAGATCCACATTTCACCCTGTACTAGGCATATATGGACAAAATGGTTCTGGAAAAAGTGCCGTTTTAGAGACCACTAAAATTCTTAAAACAATCATGTCAGGGGAGTGCCTGCCAAAGAATATTGATCAGTATATCAATAATGAAAAGCATGAAACAAATATGCAGCTGGTGGAATATCATGTGAAAATAGAATTAGAAGATGGTAACTTTAATATAACATCAGAAAAGCTACTATCTAAATCATACGATAAAGATAAAAAGAAATGGAAACCACAAGTTACTTTAATTCAAACAGATTTTGGAGATATTACTTTAAAAAAATTAAAAAATAAAATATCCAAGGATCTATTAATAGAACTAAGGGTTGTGAAAGATATGCAAAAGGATGCTTCTTTTATTTTTTATGAAAGAAATAGGAATTCATTAATTTCTGAATTGAAAGATAAAAATGAAGATTATCTAATCAAAACAATTGAAGTATTAAATATCTTTGCACAAACTGGTTTAATCATTATTGAGAATGATGTGATGGGCAGTATCAATATGAATACATTTATGCCAATCAGTGTTTACCTGCCTGTAAAAGGTTCATTAAAGCTTGGAGAAATACCAGTAAATATCTTAGAACCTAACGAGATGCCATTAGCACTATTTCATGATATGGAAAAAATTATTCAGCAAATAGATCTAGTAATATCAGCGATTATTCCTTCCTTGAATATACAAATCATACACAAGAAAGAGCAGCTTTTAAAAGATGGTTCTATGGGCATGAATTTTGAAGTTGTTAGTGTTAGAAATGCAAAATTTATACCACTAAAATATGAATCAGAGGGGATAAAGAGAATAATTTCAGTAACAAGCTCCTTAATTGCTGCCTATAATAACAATTCAATATGTTTAATGATCGATGAATTTGATTCGGGCATTTATGAATACTTGTTAGGAGAATTGTTGGAAATCATGAATGAATCCGCAAAAGGTCAATTTGTATTTACTTCACATAATTTAAGACCATTAGAAAAATTATCATATAAATCAATTATATTTACAACAGTAAATCCAACTAACAGATTTATACGTTTAACAGGAGTAAAACCAAACAATAATATTCGTGATTATTATTATACAAATATTATGTTAGGTGGACAAAGTGAGCAATTGTATGAGGAAACAAAAAACTATGAAATAAAGAGGGCATTTAGAAAAGCTAAACATGAAACATTAAAATAAATAACATTTTCTTCCTATCAAAAACAGAATGTGGTAGAATGATGACGTTAAAAAAACGCAAGGAGGAACGCTTGATGAATACCATCCGTTTTGAAAAAGAAGATTTAGAAGCAGTTGTAGAACTGTTGAAAGAAGGAAACGTTGTCGCATTCCCTACAGATACAGTTTATGGATTAGGCGTCATTTATGAAAATGAAGAAGCATTAGAAGCTCTAAAAGAAGCCAAAGGCAGACCAGAAAATAAGCCAATTCCAACGATGGTGGCAAGTCTTGAACAAATAGAAACTATTGCAGAAGTAGATGATCGTGCAAGAAAGCTTGTGAATGCATTTATGCCAGGGGCATTTACTATCATTTTAAAAAAGAAAGATACATTACCGGATTACATTACAAACGGATTTGATACAGTAGGTATTCGTATGCCAGATGATCCATTTGTACTGGAAATGATTGAAAAATGTGAGAAGCCATTGTTAGTAACAAGTGCCAATTTATCCGGTGAAGAAACTGGTGTAAATGATGAACAGGTATTGTCACAACTGGATGGCAGAATCGATGCAATTGTGCTGGGTGAAGCTGGTGGAAAAGTCGCAAGTACGATTGTGGATATGAGCAAAGAGGAAATCAATATCATCAGAAGTGGACCAATTGATGAAGAAACCATTTTGAATACATTAAAATAGCGAAAAAAATTCATGGAAATTTGGAAAAAGGACCATGAATTTTGCTTTTTTGCGATATATTTAAGACAAATTTCTAATTTTTTAAGATTCGTTGACATCACACCAACATCCCATTAAAATTTAAAGTAGGAAAAAGTCTGCAAATTTGTGACAGTGATGTTCACGCAGAGAAAGAGGTTACATTATGAAATATGAAGATACTTTACAAATCGAGATGTTAGGTGAATTTTCTATCCGTAACGAATTCAATAAATTTCCACAGGAAACTAAAAAAAGCATGCAGGTCATCATGCTGATTGCCTATTTAATCGTTAATCGTACTACACTTACAAACAAGGCCAGATTAATGGAAATCCTTTGGCCAAACAATAGCGCAGATAATCCAGAAGGAGCATTGCGTAATCTGGTTTATCGTGCCCGTTTAGAACTAAAGAAATTCTTTCCTGGAGAAAATGTAGAATGTATCCTTTCAAAGAGTAATTCTTATATTTGGAACAGTGAATTAGAATGTGATCTTGACATTGTGAAATTTGAAAATCTGGCAGAAAAAATCAAAGAGGAAGAAGATATTGATAAGGCGTTAGAATTATGCCGTCAAATGCTTACTGAATATAAAGAAGAATTCATGTTTGAGTTCCCAAATGAAAACTGGATTGTATTACAGAGAACCTACTATAACAATCTAAAACTGGAATGCATCAGTAAAGTCGCAGAATGTTTAGGGGATTTAGGACGTTATGAGGATATCATCAATTTATGTGATTTATTAGATTATCAGGAATTTACTAATACCAAAGTACACGAATTAAAGCTGTTTGCTTATTATAAATTAGACATGATTGCGATGGCAATGTCATACTATCACAAAGTCATTGATCTTTATTACAGTCGTCTGGGTATTGAAGTCAGCGAACGTATGAAAGAAATCTACGCAATGATTCAAGAAACCAGCGCAAAAACACCAGTCAGTGTAGAAGAACTGGAAAGAGAAATGAATGAATCCACAAAAGATCAGGGAACATTCTATTGTGACTTTGACGTATTTAAAAACATATATCGTATCAATGTACGTGCTGCACAACGTTCTACACGTGCAAGATTCTTAGTGCTGATCACTGTAAAAGATGATAGTGGCAAGTTAAGTGAAAAACGTTTATTGAAGGAAAGCGATTTACTAAAAGATATTATCTATTCTATGTTGCGTAAAAACGATGTATTCTCTAAATGTAATCTAACACAGTACTCTGTGATTATCGCAACACCTAGAAAAGAAGGCTGCCAGAAAGCAATCAACCGTATTCTTGAAAAATATGAACAAATCAAGACAGAGGATTGTGTCAGTGTTAGCTATCAGATGAAACCAATACTTTAATATAAAACGAGCAGTTCTCTGTTCGTTTTTTCTTATCCTATGGTATAATGGTTCCATATAAACAATAGGAGGAAAAATACATATGAAAATAGCATTAGCTTGTGATCATGGAGCATTTGAATACAAGGAAATAGTAAAGGAAATGTTGACTAAAGAAGGACATATCGTTGAAGATTTCGGCTGCTATAGCACAGAAAGTGTAGATTATCCTGATTATGCAGGACCTGCGGCACAAAGTGTTGCGGATGGCAAGAACGATCGTGGTATCGTTATTTGTGGTACTGGTATTGGTGTAAGTATCACTGCCAATAAAATCAAAGGAATTCGTTGTGCGTTATGCAGCGACCCAGTAAGTGCAAAACTTACAAGAGAACACAACAATTCAAACGTTTTAGCAATGGGTCAAAGAATCATCGGTGTAGAATTAATGAAAGAAATCGTACGTGTATGGATGGGTACAGAATTCAGTCATGATGCTCGCCACCAAAGACGTATCGATAAAGTAATGGCTTTAGAAAAATAATGCCACAATGGAATCCATGGCACGGCTGCCATAAGTTCTCTGAAGGCTGTGAGCATTGTTATGTCTATCGTATGGATGAGCGACATGGTAAAGATGCCAGTGTTGTGACAAAACTGAAAACGATGTATCTGCCAATCGCAAAAAAACGGGATGGAAGCTATAAAATACCTTCAGGTGAAGTGCTGTATACGTGCTTTACCAGTGACTTCTTTGTCGAAGAAGCAGATGAATGGCGAAAAGAAGCCTGGGCGATCATAAAAGAAAGAAGTGATTTACATTTCTTTATGATAACCAAACGAATTCACCGCTTTATGGAATGTATACCTGAAGATTGGGGCGATGGTTATGAGAATGTCACGATTTGTTGTACCATGGAAAATCAGAAACAGGCAGATATCCGCTTGCCAATCTATCTCAAGATGCCAATCAGACATAAACAATTGATTTGTGAACCGTTGTTAAGTGATATTGATTTTCATGGCATGCTAGATGAAAGTATAAAACAGATTACAGCAGGTGGAGAAAGCGGTAATGAAGCACGTGCATGTGATTATGCATGGATTTTACATATCCGTGAACAATGTATAGAAAAAGGAATATCATTTTACTTTAAACAGACAGGAGCCAGATTTATCAAAAATGGCAGATTGTATCGCATACAACGAAAATATCAGCATCAACAGGCGAGAAAAGCATGTATTAATGTAGATGCACAGATTCCCCGTGATTTTATAAAGGAGAACAAGTATGAGTAATGAATGGATGGTAAAAATCGTAAAATATATGGAAATCGCAATTGCGGTAATATCCATGATTGCCATTGGCGTATCTACCGTGATATGCGTATGTCATGCGCTAGGCGCATTTGTGGAGGGTTCTTTCCAGCTAAATGAATTTATGGAAAATATTCTGACACTGGTTGTTGGTATTGAATTTGTGCGAATGTTGATTTTACATACACCACAAAGTGTGATTGAAGTGCTGCTATATGCAGTCGCAAGACAGATTGTCATCACGCATGACAGTTCTTTAGATAACTTGATTGGTGTAACGGCAATAGCCGTAATCTTTATGATCCAAAAATATTTATTAAGTGATAAAAAACAAAATAACGATGGAGGTGCAGTATGAAAGATCAAATGATTGAAGCAGCAATAGAAAAAGAAGCAAAAAGGCAGTTGTATAATATTGAATTGATTGCATCAGAAAACTATGTATCAAAAGATGTATTACAGGCAGCTGGAAGTATTCTTACGAATAAATATGCAGAAGGTTATCCTGGAAAACGCTATTACGGTGGATGCGTCAATGTCGATGAAGTGGAAGATATCGCAAGAGCACGTGCGAAGGAATTGTTCCATGCGGAACATGTCAATGTACAGCCACACTCTGGTTCTCAGGCAAACATGGGTGTGTATATGGCAATCCTTGAACCAGGTGATACGGTTTTAGGTATGAACCTGACAGCAGGTGGTCATTTAACACATGGGCACCCATTAAACTTCTCAGGTACATTATATAATTTTGTGGATTATGGCGTTCGTGAAGATGATGAAACAATTGATTATGAAGATGTGCGACGCGTTGCTTTAGAAAACAAGCCAAAGCTGATTGTTGCTGGTGCCAGTGCCTATCCAAGAATTATTGATTTTGCGAAATTCAGAGAAATCGCAGATGAAGTAGGCGCATATTTTATGGTAGATATGGCACATATTGCTGGTTTGGTTGCAGCTGGTTTACATCCAAGTCCTGTACCTTATGCAGATTTTGTGACAACAACAACGCATAAAACATTAAGAGGCCCACGAGGCGGTATGATATTATGTAAAGAAAAATACGCAGCATTGCTAGATAAAAAAGTATTCCCAGGTATGCAAGGGGGTCCTTTGATGCATATTATTGCCGCAAAAGCAGTTTGTTTCTATGAAGCATTACAGCCAGAATTTAAAGACTATGCTGCACAAATCATTAAAAACTGTAAAGTATTAAGCGATACATTAAAGGCAGAAGGTTTTAGCATTGTAAGTGGTGGTACAGATAATCATTTGATTTTAGTTGATGTGAAAAAATCTATTGGTATGAGTGGAAAACAGGCAGAAAAATTATTAGATGAAGCTTGTATCACATGCAATAAAAACACCATCCCATTTGAAACAGAAAAACCATTTGTGACAAGCGGTATTCGATTAGGAACAGCTGCAATGACAACAAGAGGTTTTAAAGAAGAAGAGTTTAAACAGGTTGGTTTATGGATTTCTGAAGTATTAAAACACGCTGATGATGAGGCTGTAATTCAGAAGGTACGTAAAGAAGTTTGTGCATTAACGGAACAATTTCCACTACCAAATGATAAATAAAGGGTTCGGATAAGGCGAATATAACGCTTTATCCTTTTCTTTTGCAAAAAAATGTAAAAATTAAATTAACATCTTTATAAGAACTTGCTATAATAGGAAAGCAAAAAAAAAAAGAAAAGGGATGAAAAGATTGAAAAGAAGTTATGAGATGGACATGTGTCATGGTCCATTGTTTTCCAAGATTATTATGTTTGCGATACCTTTGATACTATCAGGTGTATTGCAGCTGCTGTTTAATGCAGCAGATATTGTTGTGGTTGGGCGTTTTACTGGGAGTCATGCATTGGCTGCGGTTGGTTCTACCAGCTCTTTGATTAACCTGCTGGTGAATTTATTCATTGGAGTTTCCGTAGGAGCCAATGTCTTATTGGGAAAATTCTGCGGTGCTCAGGATTATAAAAACGCATCAGAAACTGTTCATACAGCTATCTATATCGCTATTTGGGGTGGTGTCATCATGATTTTTGCTGGATTAATACTGGCAAGACCACTATTAGAACTCATGGGAACACCAATGGATGTTATTGATTTATCTGTATTATATATGCGCATTTACTTTATTGGAATGCCTGCTTTTATGATATATAACTTTGGTGCTGCCATACTTCGTGCTGTTGGGGATACAAAACGACCATTATATTTCTTAACAGTTGCCGGTGTCGTCAATGTATTGTTTAACCTGTTATTTGTAATTGTATTCAAAATGGGAGTTGCTGGTGTTGCTTTGGCAACGATTATATCAGAAACCATTAGTGCTGGATTAATTATATTAAGTCTGATGCAGTCAGATGGTATCCTGCGACTTCATTTAAAGGAAATGAAGTTTCATAAAGATAAGGTAGTCGGTATGCTAAAAATTGGTTTGCCTGCAGGTCTACAAGGTATGATTTTCAATATTTCAAATATATTGATACAATCATCTGTTAATTCCTTTGGTTCTGTCGTGATGGCTGGAAATACAGCTGCCAGTAATATAGAGGGATTTGTTTATACATCCATGAATGCAATTTATCAGACTTCATTAAGCTTTACATCACAGAATATGGGCGCAAAACAATATCATCGCATTGATAAGATCTTACTACAATGTCTGGGTGTTGTGACAGCCGTTGGACTTGTATTAGGCGTAGGTGCATTCCTTTGTGGACATACATTATTAGGTATTTATTCCTCCAGTGAGGATGTTATTACGCATGGGATATCGCGTTTAAGTGTTGTGAGTGCCTCATATTTCTTATGCGGTATTATGGATGTCATGGTAGGCAGTTTAAGGGGGATGGGGTATTCCATCATGCCAATGTTGGTATCTTTAACAGGTGCATGTTTATTCCGTGTGATTTGGATATTCACGATTTTCCAGATGGAACATACATTATTCTCATTATATATATCTTATCCAATATCATGGATATTAACTTTTAGTGCGCATGTGATATGTTACTTGGTAGTAAGAAGAAAAGCGCTTTTGAAAGCAGCATAGATTTTATAAAAGGATAGCAGTGTCAGTCTAAGTGATTGATTGCTATCCTTTTCTTATGCTTGATCAAATAAGGCTTTTACTTCTTCAAGCTCAGCCTGATGTTTTTCTTCATCATAACCATCTAAATTCATTGCTTCTTTCACGCAATTTGGTGGAAAAGCTTTTCTTATACTGCTTTCATACTCGCTACCATCTTTTGGAAACCAGATGTCTTTTAGTTTCCATTTGTTGTTTTCTTTTGTATACGTCAAAATAGTAGGCGACTGGAAGCCTTCATAAGCATTTAAATCTTTGGTATATGAACTAGCATAAGCACGCAAATAAATTTTTAAATGTTTCAGTGTTTCTTCTTTGCGCAATACTTTATGACATTCCACTACTACTAATTCCACATCATCATGTTTCATATAATCAACCAACGTATCATGAATTAAGTTTTCTTGCGCATCGCTTAATTTAGGCATTATAGGTCCATTAAAAATATCCATGGTGGTAAATATATATCCTAAACCTAAACATGATAATAAGAAGAAAATACGATTTTTCATAAATTATCCCTCATTCCTTATACATTTATAGTGTAACAAAAATGACGTGTGACAAGTCTTACGAAGGACTTAAATTTATGTATAAATTTATGAATATTTCATAATTTATGTTTTAGAAGTTTATCAAAAATTGATAAGCTTTTCTAAAAATTCAGAAAGTTTAATAAAAATTGATAAACTTTTTGACAAATATCAAAATACAGTTATGAATTTAATCATATTATTCAATCGCATTTAAAATCAAAGTGAACCAATCTTTTTCTTATCCAATAGTTTTAAAAAAGATTTTTTAAGGTCTTGTGGTTTATAGAAAAAAGATTTTTCACTCTTACTAAGATGTTTTTCTTTGAATTTAATGTTCAGTAGTTCTAATGTGCATACAAAATCAGCTAATTGTAATAAGATTTTATCAAATCTTTCTTACTTTCAAAGTTTTGATAAAATCATTGTTTATTATGATAACAATCAGCAAGAGCTTAATCTAATAATAAGGCGATTTACTATCTTCTACACCAAAGTCACCTGATTCATCAATAAAAATACTTAACTCTTTCATGACCCTCCTTATAAAAAAAGACAGGGAGATGTCCCTGTCTACGGTGGCCCAGATCATTATGAGTAAGCCAAACTATATATGCCATATGACATTTTTATTGTATTCATATCTTAGCAAATCTATACCTTAACAGCAAGCATAAAACTTCATTTAGTTTATTTTGATAACGGAATTATTACTGTTCAGATTTTAGATCTATTAATATTAGAACGAAAATAAAGAATGAAATGGAAATTATTTTCAAGTGTACTTTTTATTCTATGTGTTGACTTTTAGAATTTAGAATGGTAAACTGAAAATGTAAAAGATGAATGTGATGTATTGATTTGGATTGTCACTGGTAATGCAGGCGAAACCAAAGCTGACCGAGATATGCGGTAAGTTTTGGTTTTTTGTTTATTTGGAGGAATAATATGGCATTGTTTAGAAAAGAAAAGAAGATTGATATTAAAAACGTAAATCCGTATACGTTATATGCACCTGTAAAAGGGGTGTTGAAGCCGATTGAATTAGTAGATGATATGGTTTTCAGTAGTAAGATGATGGGAGATGGTATCGCAATTGAATCAATAGATGGAAAAATATATAGTCCTGTTGATGGTAAAATCAGTGTTGTATTTCCTACAGGGCATGTAATTGGTATAGAGAGTGATAGTGGTATGCGTGTAATATTGCACATAGGAATTGACACCGTAGAATTAAATGGTGAAGGATTTCAATCATATGTACATGTTGGGGATAAAGTACATGCAGGAAGTTTCATAATGAAAATTAATCTACATACAATTACAAAAAATTATCAAGCAACGACGATGATGGTAATTGAAAATAGTGAGGAATTTCATTTCATAAATAAAAGAATGGGGGAAGTGGAGCCTGGTATGCAGGTGTTGGAAGTAGAAAGGGTGTAATTATGAAAATTATAAAGCTCTTAAATAACAATGTTGTGATTGCGAAGGATCGTCGAAAAGGGGAAGTTGTCGTGATGGGAACAGGGATTGGTTTTCAGGCAAAAGCTGGTGATCATGTACGTCATGATAAAATCCAGAAGGTATTTGTATTGAATGAAAACACAAAACTTGGAGAACTTATTTCACAAATTCCTGCTTCATATTTAGAACTAACAGAAAAGATTGTAGATTATGCAAAAAACAACTATGAAATGATATTAAGCGAAAATATTTATTTATCTCTAACGGATCATATCTACTTCGCATTAAAACGAATCAAGGAAGAAACGGATATAGATAATCCATTTTTGATAGAAGTAAAAGAGTTTTACAAAGATGAATTTAAGATAGGATGCTATGCGAAAAAGCTGATACATGAGATGTATAGTGTGGATATTCCCGATGAAGAAATTGGTTATATCGCATTACATCTGATAGAAAATACACATAATCAGGGCAAACGGTATGTAAGTAAAACATTAGATGTTGTAGATGCTACAATCACTTTTATCAAAGAAGATTATCTAACTTCAATTGATGAAAACAGTCTTGCATATACACGATTAGTAAACCATGTAAAACATTTCGCGAAACGCTATATAGAAGATAGTGAGAATGATGTAGATGACCAATTACTATCTAAGACGATTACAGAAGTATTCATCAAAGAATATGAATGTGTTGAGCGGTTAAGTGAGCATTTGAAAAAAACGTTTGGAAGGGAAATCAAAAACCCTGAGAAAAACTATTTAATCCTTCATTTACGTAATTGTAAGGATTTGAAATAGACACTGAGATAGTTACTATTTAATTAGGCTAAACTCAAGACATGGTAAAAGACTGTGGACTTGAGTTTTTTTAGAAAGAGAGGCGAAAAAAGATAAAACTCAAATCTGTCAATAGCCATGAAAGGAGAGAAAATTAAAATGAACTATGAAGAAATTGCAAAACAGATTTTAGACAACGTTGGCGGTAATCATAATATTGTCAGCATCATCAGTTGCTTTACACGAGTTAGAATCGAAGTCAGAAATAAAGAATTGGTAAATGAGGATGCTATCAGGCATTTAGAAGGTGTAAAAGGTGCCTCTTTCTTCAACATGACCTATCAAATTGTATTTGGTGGAAAATGTAATGATGTCTACGATGCACTAATGAAGATTGCCGATATCAAAGAAGAAAAGAATTATGAGAATCAAACAAATAAGAAGTTTTCATGGCAAATGATTATTGATTATATCACAGGTACCATTCAGCCAATTATCCCGGTATTGATTGGTTGTGGATTAATTCAAGGTATTATCGCGATGTTATCTTATTTAAATGTAGATGCGACAACCTATGGATATCAGATTGTAAGTGCTGCTGGAACTGCTGGCTACTATTTCTTGCCGATCTTATTAGGATTCAGCTCAGCGAAAAAATTAGGTGTGAATCCATACATTGGGGCTGTATTAGGCGGTGTATTGGTTTATCCTTCTGTATTAACATTGGCTTCTTCTGGTGAAAGTTATGCATCTTTTTATGGTATTCCAGTGAAACTTGTTGCTTATTCATCAACATTAACACCTATTATGTTAACTATGCCAGTGGTATATTGGATTGAAAAAATCGCAAAGAAAATATCACCAACGGTTTTGAAATCCGTTTTAGTTCCTGCGATTACAATCCTTGTTGCATTACCGATTATGTTAGCTATGACAGGGCCACTGGCACAGATCATTTCAGAATTATTAGGTAAAGGAATTACATATATTTATTCTAATTTTGCAATCTTCGGTGGGCTCATTATTGGGGCAACTTGTCCATTCTTTGTATTAACAGGAATTCACCAGGCGACTGCAATCCCTATTGTATTAAATGAGCTGGCAACTGTTGGATATTCTGTTGTCTTTCCGATTCTTGGATTTGGAAATGCTTCTGTTGCCGGAGCAGCGCTAGGTGTTGCTTTAAAAACTAAAAATAAAAACTTAAGAGGTGAAGGTTTAAGTTCTGCAGTAATAGGTGCTGTTGGTATTACAGAACCAGCATTATATGGTGTCTTATTACCGACAAAGAAACCATTTATCGCTGTTGGTATTATGTCAGGAATTTGTGGGGCTTTATCCCTTGTATTCATGGTAAAAGCCTATGGCTTGGGACTATGTGGATTAGGTGGTATACCTTTATTCTTAGGTGATACATTTGTTATGTGGTGTGTCTTAATGTTAGTCGCATATTTTGGTTCTGCCGCTATTACTTATTTCTTGGGATTTAAGGATATCCCTGAAGAATAGAGGTATAAATTATGAAATATCCACATTTATTTGAACCGTTAAAGGTAAATCAAATGATCATAAAAAACCGAATCATATCTGCACCGCTTGGCAGTCTTACTGATAAATCTATCAGTGGAATTGGTATGATTATCAGAGGAACAAGTGGTTGTGTACCGGATGGTAGATCACGTATGGCTCCAGGGCCTTATTGTTTTGAAGATATGATACAAAGCACAAAAGTTAGAGAACAGGTATCCATTATACGTCAACGTGGCGCCAAAGCAGAATTTGAATTATGCCATGTTGGTCAATATGCGAAAGTAGCACCTGGGGATTATGCAATTGGCCCTGTAGGATTTATTAGAGAAGATGGTACAGAAGTAAAAGCTATGGATGAAACAATGATGAATGAGGTTGCAGATGCTTTTGCGAAGGGCGCAATGGATGCGAAAGAATATGGTTTTGATATGGTAATGCTGCATTTTGGACATGGATGGCTGCCTACACAATTTTTATCTCCACATTTTAATAAACGAACAGATGCCTATGGAGGAAGCTTTGAAAACAGAATTAAATTTCCAACAATGATTGTGGAACGTGTTAGAAAAGCGGTAGGACCAGATTATCCTTTAGATATGCGTATCAGCTTAAACGAATATATTGAAGATGGAACTGATACACAAGAGATTATAAGATTTATTCAACATATTGAAGATAAGATTGACATGGTACATGTATCATGTGGATTGGAAAGAGAATTATCTGCAATGACGAAGATGACAACATCTCCTTATTTTCCACATATGGTAAATACAAAGTATTCAAAAATGGTGAAAGAAGCTGTACATATTCCTGTCGCAGTGGTTGGTGCTATCATGACACCAGAAGAAGCAGAAGGAATCATCGCAAATAAAGAAGCCGATGCAATAGTTGTTGGCAGACAAATCATTGCGGATCCTTTCTGGACAAAGAAAGTATGGGAAGATAAAACAGAAGATATCGTGCCATGTTTACGATGTTTAAACTGTTATAATATGTACGCAAGAGAAAAAGATAAACATTATGGTATGAAAAGTATTACCTGTTGTTCTGTAAATCCACGTTATCTTCATGAGGATCGAGTACCTGTGAAACTTTCAAAGGCAGAGCATAAGAAAAAAGTATATGTAATCGGTGGAGGGCCAGCAGGATGTAAAGCAGCGTTGACAGCTTATGAGCGTGGACATGATGTTATTATAATGGAAAAGGAAGATCATCTTGGGGGCCAATTATACTGTAGTGAATTTGATGAATCGAAACAGGATCTAAAACGTTATAAAGATTATCTGATTAGACAGATTGAAAAATCAGATATTGAAGTACGTTATCATTGTGACGCTACAAAATGTAAAGAAGAATTAAAACATGCTGATTCTATAATCGTGGCTGTAGGGGCACAACCAGTAGTACCACATATCAAAGGGATTGATCAACCTCATGTTATGAATGCTTTATATGCTTATGAACATCAAACTGAAATAAAAGAACATGTTGTGATTGTTGGAGGTGGTTCTGTAGGGACTGAACTTGCGAAACTATTGGCAAAGCAAAAGAAGAAGGTCACCATTGTGGAATATCAAAAGCAATTATGTTCTAACTTAAATGAACATGTGCGAATGGGGTTGCTTCAGCAGCTATCCATGAGTGGAGATATAGATATTTTATTAGAAAGTGAATGTAAAGAAATTCATTCAAATATGATTATTGTAGAAACAAAAGATGGAATAAAAACAATCTATGCAGATACTGTAATTATATCTGTTGGCATGAAATCTCGTCGTGATATCGCTAATGAATTTTATGGTATTGTACAAGATACTAATATCATAGGAGATGCAAATCGACCAGCAACAGTAGCAGAAGCTACTCATGATGGTTATTATGTAAGTGCTAGTTTATAATGTGTAAGAGTGGTGTGAAAGCCACTCTTTTTTAACATGCTTTTTTATCAATTGTTTATATTAAAACGGTTGAAATTAATGAGTGTGTATGTTAAAGTACGAGTTGAATGGTACCATAAAAGAATGATAGGAAAATGACAATGAATATAAATGACATTAATCTTGATGAAGAAAAACAGTATAATAAAATAGATGAAGAAAAGATAAAATATGACAAAAAAACCAGACAGCTATATTGGGATATCGCTATTGGTTTAAATAATGTTGATAATTTAAAACCGTCACAATATTTCAAAGAACTAATTAAAGAAAATGTAGAAGGAAATAAAAGTAATTATGAAATTGAATTAGCAATTAAAGCCTACTATAAGGAAAAGGAAGCTAGACAACAAGTTTTAGAAAGTGAATTAGAATGTGATATGGTTTCACTTAGAATTAAGGAGTTATTAGAGGATGAAAGCTTTGTATTTTCACCAGTCACGTTAAAATTGATCCATAAGTATCTATTTCAAGATGTATATGATTTTGCGGGTAAATTTAGAACATATAATATTACAAAGGAAGAAGTTATTTTAAACAATGATACTGTAAATTATGCAAATCATATGATGATTGAAAATGCATTAGATTATGATTTTAAGGAAGAAAAGAAATTTGATTATGCGAATAAAACACTAAAAGAACAATTAGAAAGAATTACAGAATTTACTTCATCTATTTGGCAAATACATGCATTTGATAAAGGAAATACAAGAACAACAGCAGTATTTATAGAAAAATATCTTAGATCAAAGGGTTATCTAGTGACAAATGAAATATTTAAAGAACATTCTTTGTATTTTAGAAATGCATTAGTGAGAGCAAATTATTCAAATTATGCAAAAAAAGTTTATGCGACAAATGAATATTTAATTCGCTTCTTTGAGAATCTTTTAATGAATAAACAGCACGTTTTACATAATCGTGACTTGATTGTAAAGGAATTATTTGAGGAATAATTGGTACTAAGCTGTAGTTTTAACACACGGTGAATATAAAAGAGGATTTTCATGAATTTCATACTAATAAAAAGGCTTGACTTCAAATCAAACCTTTTCTTTTACCATCCTTTTGGCTGAATCACATGCGTTTCCATATAATCTGCCCATCCATCTTCTGCACAGGTTTTCTCTGTGATCTCATCTGCAATTGCCTTAGTATCCTCACTGCCATTACGTAAACAGACGCCCCATCCACTCGCCATCAGCATATCGTTATCATTAGAAGTATCTCCAAAAGCAATCACATCATCTAAAGATAAATCATGCAGATCACAAAACTTCTGTAACGTATAAGCCTTTGATACACGATCATCTGAAAATTCTATTAATGTAGACTGTGTCTTAAATGCACGATATTTACCATTTGGATGTTCCTTAAAATAAGCCTCTATCTTTTTGGTATCCTCTTCACTTGTACGAAACATGATTTTCGCATTATCTTCAGTATAAAAATCTGCCATAGAATCCACAACCACAGGCTCCATTTTAGAAGAAGATGTGGACAAACGTACCATTTCATCCAGTTTTCCACATAACAAATGATTCCCTTTATACATCATCGGATTGGTATCAAACTGGCTCATGAATGCAATGACTTCTTTGATCCATTCCTTTTTCATTAGATAATACTGATATTCTTTCTTTGCAATACCATCCCATAAAATAGATCCATTTAAAGAAATCAATAAATCTAAATCCTCAAATCCCCATACATGAATCATTCGCTTCACTTCAATCAATGATCGCCCAGAAGCAATGCCAAAATAAATGCCATGCTTTTGTAACGTTTGAATGACTGCTTTTGCACGTGGTGTCAAGGTCGTATGTTTTACAATTAAGGTATTATCAATATCACAAACAACAACTTTCTTGTCCATATAAGCTCCTTTCAAAGTGTATCTCTATTGACTATTATAGCCTTTTTACGAGAAAAAAACAGTGTAAGATTAAGAAAAGAAATGAAATATATAAAACACATAAAAGATAACCAAACTACGCATGCCAAGGGCGTTTATGACGTGGTATAATAGTTACAAGATTTTAGAGAAGAGGGAGATTATGGATCAAACAGGGATTTTAGAGGGAAATCTGACAAAGGCACTGTTTCGTATGGCGGTTCCTTTATTTTTACTTAATATTTTAAACTCATTATATAACGTAATTGATACGTTCTGGGTAGGTCAGATTGGTGAACTACAGGTCGGGGCTGTATCACTTGTTGGACCAATTATGTGGTGTGCACAAAGTGTGGCATCTGGATTAAGTGCGGCAGCGATTGCAATCATATCTACGAAACTAGGCGCAAAACAAAAAGATGAAGCTAACCGTTTTGCGACAGCCCTGGTATACTTTGCGTTTATCTTTGCGATTATATTAAGCGTTGGCACAATCTTATTTTCAAATACAATATTAGGATATCTGGATACACCAGCCGAAATATATCAGGATTCTCATGATTATCTGATTGGAATATCATTTGATTATCTGGGATTGATCTTATTAAATCTATATATGGCAATTCGTCAAAGTGCCGGGGATAGTAAAAGCGGTGTAAAATTAAATGCGATTGCGTCAATATTAAATGTATTCTTAGATCCATTATTTATCTTTGTGTTCCATATGGGCATCATGGGGGCAGCAGTAGCGACAGTATTATCAAAGATTCTTGTACTACCACTTGCTTATCGATCTATTCGCTCAAAAGACAATGAAGTTTATGTGGCGTTTCGTAAATATCCTTTTCAATTATCTGATGGGAAAACAATTCTACGTCTGTGTATACCAGCAGCGAGTGGTCAATTCTTAGAAAGTTTAGGCTTTGTGATTATGAATAAATATATCGTGTTCTATGGAGCAGTGGCGATATCTGCGTATGGTGTTGGTGGTAAACTTGTGAATTTGATGTATATACCGATTGTATCCTTCGGTTCCATACTTGCGACATTTATCGGTCAGAATTTAGGTGCTGGTAATATCGAAAGGGCAAGAAAATGTTATTGGGTAACCATGCGTATATCCGTGATCAGTGCCATTGCGTTAACGATTATCGGCATGCTGTTGATCAATCCATTTACCCGTATATTTGTTCCAGATGCCAGTGAAGAGTTACTGTCTATTGCATTTGAGTACAATTTTTTCGCATTATTGACAGGTGTTTTTATGGGCTGGTATATGAATTTAAACAGTGTATTCAATGGATCCGGGCATACCAATACTACCTTTATTCTTTCAATGTTGCGGCTATGGGGCTTTCGCATTCCTATGATTATCCTGTTTCATAAGTTCACGGAATTGGGTATTACCGGTATATGGCTTGCGATGTTGTTAAGTAATATTTTAGAATGTATTGTAGGGCAATGGATCTATCAACAAAATCGATGGGTTAAAACAACGCTTGTACAAAAGGAGCTGCAGGAAAGCAGTGTGACTGCATAAAAAGTCTGAATATATCTTATTTCTAATGTAAATCACTATGAAAAAAAGCTCTTGCAATCCTTATTTCAAAGTGGTACCATACTAATGTAATAAAAAGGGGAGCCAATGTGTGCTGAGAGGAAACATTACGTTTCGACCCTGTGAACCTGATACGGGTAATGCCGGCGTAGGGAGTATAACAGAGGTAATCTGAGATATGTCTTTACGTGGATATATCTCTTTTTTATTACTGCTAATGGAAGGGGAGCGCCTTACATTAAAAGATAATCAGCGAGGGAGCCTGCAGACAGGCTGAGAGGAAACTGGCAAGCGTTTCGACCGTACCATATCTGGAAACTGAACCCGATAAACGGCGCTGATTTTTATTTGTATCCTTTTATTTGGTTCAGCATTTCCAGCGAACAAATAGGAGGGTGTTTTTTATGAACAAACAAAATCAAATTTTTCGTAGCGTATTTTTTGCGATGATGGTAGCGGTAGGTGTGGTAATATCACCCATTCTTCGAGTAGAAGGAATGTGTCCGATGGCCCACTTGATCAATATCACAATGGCAGTATTGATGGGACCATGGTATTCTTTGGGGTGTGCTGTAGCTATCGGTATTATTCGTATGGCATGTATGGGAATTCCACCACTTGCATTAACAGGAGCTGTCTTTGGCGCAGCATTATCTGGCATACTATATCGAGCAAGCAATGGAAAAATCTGGGCCGCTGTGCTTGGAGAAATTATCGGTACAGGGATTATTGGTGCTATCGTATCCTATCCTGTTATGGCATATCTATGGGGTAAAAATGGATTAACATGGATGTTCTATGTGCCAAGTTTCCTGATGGGAACCATCATTGGAGGAAGTATTGCTTTCGCATTCCTGTTGAAACTGCAGCATAATGGTATGCTTGCGAAAATGCAGAGAAAGCTTGGAGGTAAGACCTATGAATATACAAGAGGAGTTGTGGCAGGACAAAGCGAAGCTGCACTTGACGCATAATCTGATTCATTGTATCACCAATCCCATATCTATGAATGATTGTGCTAATGCAGTTCTTGCGTTAGGTGGAAAACCAATTATGGCACAACACCCGGATGAAGTAGCACAAATCACCAAAACCGCGAAAGCACTAGCCTTAAATCTGGGAAACTTTGATGATATCCGAAGTAAAGCAATGATAGTATCCATAAAAACTGCTAACGAAAACTACATACCAGTTGTTTTAGATTTGGTAGGTGTTGGCTGTAGCGACTTGCGTTATAATTATGCAAAATCAATGATGGATGCTTACCATATCGATGTAATCAAAGGAAATCTTTCAGAGATTCGTGCAATTGCAGGAAAGCCTGCACATGCACTTGGCATTGATGTTGGAGATTCTGATATCGAACGTGTAGAAGACAGTGCCATCTGGATTCAGGACTTTGCGAAACAAACAGGCTGTTGTATCTTATGCAGTGGAGCTATAGATATCATCAGTGATGGGATACATACCTATAAAGTAGAAAACGGCTGTGAATTATTGACTTTATGTACGGGCACAGGCTGTATGTTAAATGTAATCACTGCGACTTTTTTATCCTGTATGGAGCCTATAAAAGCTTGTATGCTGGCATGTAGCTATTTTGGCGTTGTCGCAGAAAAGTGTCTGAAAGAAACCACGATGCCGGGAAGTTTTCATTATAAATTATTTGATTGGCTGTATGCATTAGAAAAAGAAGAGTATTTAAAATATGCAAAAATAAGTGAGGTAGTGCTATGAGCAAATTAGATTTAACATTATATCTGGTCACAGATTCTACAAATATGACAGAAGAAGAGTTTTTATCAAAAGTAGAAGCCGCATGTAGAGGTGGTGTCACACTTATCCAATTACGTGAAAAGAATCGGACAACGAAGGAATATATAGATTTAGCAAATAAAGTAAAAGCGATTAGTGATCGTTATGATTTACCTTTACTGATTGATGATCGAATTGATGTTGCAATGGCAGTGGATGCCGCAGGCGTTCATGTTGGTGCAGATGATATGCCAGTGGCACTCGCAAGAAAGTTGTTGGGACCTGATAAAATCGTTGGTGCGACCGCAAAAACTGTAGAAGCTGCCATAAAAGCGCAGGCTGATGGCGCAGATTATTTAGGTGTTGGCGCAATATATCCGACTACCACAAAAGTAAAAACAGTACTCACAAAAGTTGAAACATTACAGGATATATGTAAACATGTATCCATACCTGTAGGAGCCATTGGTGGATTAAATAAAGATAACTGCGATATTTTACAAGAAACCGATATCGATGGAATCTGTGTTGTATCAGCTATTATGAAGCAGGCCGATTGTGAATTGGCCGCTAAAGAACTGAAAGAAAAAATCAAAACAATTTTAAAATAGAAGGAAGCATAGAAAGCCATGCAAATACTGGATTTTCTATGTTTTTTTCTTTTTAAATCTCTTTTTTAATTATGAAAATTCACGATAATGATTGTATGTAAGGAAACGATTATGTTAAAATGAGGTGTATTTGTGAATGAGAGGTAAATGTATGAAGAAAAAATATCCTGTGGTCATCATATCAGAAGAAGGCGCATCATGGCTTGAAAAGGGCCAAATGTGGATGTATAAAAATAATGTAGTTTCTATTGATGATGATGCTGAAAATGGCGCAATTGTAAATATTATGACTGAGAAAGGCAACTATTTAGGAACTGGTTTTTTATCAAGAATCAGTCATATCACTGTTAGAATACTATCAAAGAACCCAGATGAAGTATTTGATCGTGAGTTCTTTAAACATCGTATACAATTTGCTTATGATTTCCGAAAGACATTAGAAAAAGACAACATCACAAACTGTCGATTGATTTTTGGTGAAGCTGATGAACTGCCAGGATTAACCGTAGATCGTTATAATGATATTCTGGTGGCACAAATCAGTACATATGGAATGGAACAAATCAAAGATATGTTATATGAAATCCTACTAGAAGTATTAAGCGAAGATGGTCAGGATGTCAAAGGCATTTATGAGCGAAATGATGTAAAAATTCGTACAAAAGAAGGCTTGCCTTTAGAAAAAGGGTACTGGCGAAATGCTGATTTGCCTACACAGACAATTATCAATGAAAATGGACTTCAGATTCATGTGGATGTGGAAAATGGTCAAAAAACCGGTTATTTTCTTGATCAAAAAAGCAATCGTGTGTTATTGAGAAATATGGCATATGGAAAAAAAGTCTTAGATTGTTTTACACATACGGGTGGTTTTGCGCTTAATGCTGCTTATGGAAAAGCACTACATGTAGATGCAGTTGATGTATCGCAAACAGCTCTTGATCAAGCGTATGAAAATGCAAAATTAAATCATTTAGAAGATCGAATGTCTTTCATCAAAGCTGATGTATTAGATTATTTAGAAACATGTGAACCAGGAAAATATGATATTATCATTCTTGATCCACCAGCTTTCACAAAATCCCGTAGAACCATTGATCATGCATATCAAGGTTATAAAAAGATCAATAAACAGGCGATGAAACTATTAGGCAGAGGCGGTTATCTGATCACATGCAGCTGTTCACGCTTTATGGAAACAGCAAACTTTGAAAAAATGTTAAGAGAGTCTGCGAAAGAAACAGGTGTTACTCTAAAACAAGTATCTGTCACACAACAAAATCATGACCATCCAATCCTTTGGACAATGGAAGAAACATCTTATTTAAAATTTTATATCTTTCAGATTATATAAAAAACGTGAGCAATTCACGTTTTTTTATAAGAAAGTTTTTTGATAAGGAAATCAAAGAAAAAAGTCAAAAAGGTATATTAATGATAATATCACGTTTTCATAAGACGTCATGAAAATTATTGATTTAAAAAGTAAATCATATACGTAATTTTAGCATGTCAAGCAAAAATGAAAATGTCTTAAAAATAATTAAACATTAGCACCGGATTGACGGTGCTTTTGCTTTGCCACATAAGCAAGATAAGAAGCCTGTTTCCAAGGATGTGACATAGGGGGAATATAAGGCTTTTTCTGTTTCACCTCGATAGGAAGCGTGTCGAAGTTCTTTGATGTAGCCTCACGTTCTAGGATTTCTTCTAAAGCGAATAGATGATCTAGGATGTTGGCATATAGCTTTCCATCAAATGCTTCGATCACCATCACATTCATACCTTTTTTCAGATATGCTTTACTACCAGATTTCGTTATAGGAATAAAATACTTGTTCTTATAGCGGATACAATGACCTGAATCAAGTTTTCGGTTGCTTAAAATGGCAAGCGTCTGATTGATTTTTTGCTTTGACGGTTGCTTTTCAAACACAGTTTTAGTATCATTGATTGGTAGAGAGAACATAGCGTTGAATTCTTTTAGGTAGGATTTTAAGAATTCATTGGCTTCCTCTATGGTTGTAATGCCCGCAAGCCTAAGTTCAATGACCAATCTTGATTGTAGGGTCTGATTAAGACGCTCTACGCGACCTTTCGCCTGCGGGACGCTCGTACATTCCAATTCAATGCCTAACTGATGGCAGGCATAAGAGAATTGCGTGAACGTATCTTCTTCATCAGAGGATGCGTTTTTTCTTTTGTACTCAAACACAGTGCGGCGGTCCGTAAGAAACTTGGCAGGGATGCCATAATCTATCAGGATTTGATGAGTGATTTGATAATACGCATTAAGCGTTTCCTGTGTATCAAAATAAGCACCAAGTATCTTACCAGTGGCGTCATCAATGGCCAGATGGAGATGAGTGATGGAGGTACCGAACCAAAGATGAGGAGAAGCATCCATTTGGACTAACTCGCCAAAATAAGCGCATCTAGGGCGTCTGGGATGTGCATCGAAGCGATCAAGTAGATCAAGCTTATTTTCTATAGAAACAGCTTCTTTTTTTGTCTTGGCAGCTTTCTTACGTTTTCTCAGTTCAGCGTTAAGAGTATTGACAGTTTTGCGTCTAGCCTTAGGAGAAAGGATGTCGCAACTGCGGAGCCAATAATTGATAGTAGTGTCACTGACATGGATATCCTCTTTCTTCGCAAGCAGCTGTGAGAAATGAAGAAGATTGGCACCAGAATATTTCGTGCGATAAAGGTCAATGACTTTATTTTTGACCTCGACAGGGAAAGTGGAGATAGGCTGTCTGTTTCTGTTCTTGTGGATAAAACCAGTCTTACCTTCAGCTTTATATCTGACAATCAATCTGTCAATAGTGCGAACAGAGCAGTTTAATTTGATAGCAGCATTCTTTTTGTTTCCATGTGTATCAACTAATTTTTTAATAACCTCATATTTGT